>JAJXXL010000450.1 GCA_021781115.1 Planctomycetota bacterium | reverse complement strand
GTGCCAGCAATCAGCGTATCGCCGTTGGCAAGGGCCGCAACGCCGACAAAGGATGTGACGCTGGAAAACGGCGTCGTTATCGTGGCTGTTCCGTTCGTTCCAAACGTGGCGTCGAGCGCCATCGAACTGAAATTCTGAACAACGCGCGACACGGCGAGTGATGCCGGGGCAGCAGTGCCGGCAACGATGAACCGCCCCGACGAGTCGGCGGCCTCGGCGGACGGTGCAAAGCCCAACGACACCGCAGGAAAAGAGTTGCTCAGGAATTCGCCGTTGGCAACATTCGATGACGGGTAACCTGGGTATTTAACTGCGACGGCGCCGATCAGGCCGGAAGATGGCGCCACAGACAGCGCGGGGGTCGTCCAGTACGGTTGGGGCTCGGCAATTTGCAGAACACCCTGGGAACCAAACGAGGAATCCAGGCCGATCGATAGCACGAGACGAGGTTCCAGCCGCTCGACGCGATGCCAGAACGCATTATTCCGCCGCCGCTGCCGTCGCTGAGATGGCGCGCTCGACTGCGACGCCCGCATGGCGCCGTACAGCAGGCGTCGAATTCGAATGCACCGCGCGAAAATGATCGAAGGGCGAATAGGCATAACATGAACACAGAGTTTGAGAAGCAACTGTCGTCATCCGCACGTGTGAGTCCAAAACGCCGATGTGGGCGGCAACGGTTTGTCGGATTTCGTGAGGCCGCTCGTCATCGTATTGTGAACCGCGCAGAAGCCTCAATGAAGCAGAACTCCGATGGACCGGTGTTCGATTTGGCGCCACAAACCCGTCGTCGTTTCAGCCGCCGTTTGCGTGGTGTTTCCCCATGATCCTGCGGTTATGGTGTCGCTTCGAATGCGGTGCCCTGGAGCAGACTTTGCCCCAGGTTTAACCAGAACGCATCGAGTGGTGCGGCAGTCGCTGCGCCCGGCTCGGGGCGGGCCCATGCGGCGTTCTGCGAGGCTGTCGATGGAAGCATTGGATTGTTCTCCGGCGCATTATCGCCAGTGGAACCGGTTGCATTTGCGGGATTTGCGGCGCTGGGTGATATCACCACGGCAGGGACTGCCGATGGCGTGAGATTGGTCGAACCCAACGGGGCGGCTGTGCCTGAAGTTAAGCCGGCCAGCGGGTTCGGGCTGGCGCCGGCCGATACGTCGGCCCGCGTTTGCGAGGCCAGCACGGCGGTGCTGCTGCTGGCGGCAAATGCCTGGCCGAAACCAAGCGATGTCTGACCTGCCCAGCCAAGGCTGACAAGTGTGTTGTATTCGCCCTGAGCCGACGTGAAGAAGTGGTCGCCCTCGGGCTTGCCGGCAATCGTCACTTGAACGTAGAGGTGATAAATCTGCGTTGCGCCCGCGGGCGGTGAGGTCGTGGTCGGGGGGTAGAGGAACCCTACGTCCCCCTGCGAAGCCCACCCCGCGTTGACCAAATTGTTGCGTTCGGTATCGTTTAATGTGTAATAGTGCAAACCAAGCGTGGCCAGGAAGACGCGGTGCACCGGCAACGTCCCCGGCAGTTGTGTCGGGTACACGCCCCACCCGGGGTTTCCCGGCGTTTCATCCGTATAGCCACTTGCCGTCGACGAGGCGACTTCCGTAGACTGCGTCGTATAAAGATGGTCTCCATTGCTGGGGTCATACAGGCGGTACATGCGTTCTGCGCCCCCCGTACCGATGCCCACACTGAATGAGCTGATCGCTCCGGCGGCAACCGCGTTGCCGCCGATGTCCTGCACTTGGTTGGCCTTCATTGTCACGGTGTACGTGCCGTTGTCGGTGGTCGTCCAGCCGCTTCCATTCGGAACGGTGATTTGATAAGTCGCCGTGCGTGGCGTGCCGTTGCTGTTGGTATCGACACTGACGAAGGCGGCGTTCTGGCTGAACCCGTTCGGGCCGGTGACCGTGATGTTGCCGTTGTTCAGCGTGCCGACGTTGATCCCCCGCGTATCCGAGTATTGCACCGTGAACGAATAGGTCGCGCCACCGGGCTGACTGACGTCGGCGGCAGTGACGATTGTCGTGGGCGCGGTTGATGCGGCGAACGCCGGGCCGAAGCCAAGCGATGTCTGCCTTGCCCAGCCGAGGCCGACAAGTGTGTTGTATTCGCTCTGGTTCGACGTGAAGAAATGATCGCCCTCCAGCGTGCCATTGATTGTCGTTTGAATGTAGAGGTGATAAACCTGCGTTGTGCCCGCGGGCGGCGATGTCGTCGTCGGGGGGTACAGGTAGCCCACGTCCCCTTGTGAAACCCAGCCGCCATTGACCAAATTGTCGCGTTCGGTATCGTTCAACGTGTAATAGTGCAACCCCAGAGTCGCCAGGAAGACACGGTGTACGGGCAGCGTCCCCGGCAGTTGCGTTGGGTACACGCCCCACCCAGGGTTCCCCGGCGTCTCATCCGTATAGCCACTCGCCTTCGCCGAGGTGACCTCCGTCGACACCGTCGTATAGAGATGGTCGCCGTTATTGGGATCATACAGGCGGTACATGCGTTCTGCGCCCCCCGTACCGATGCCCACGCTGAACGTGCCCAACGTCCCAGCCGTAACGGCGTTGCCGCCGATGTCCTGCACTTGGTTGGCATTCATCGTCACGGTGTACGTGCCGTTGTCGGTGGTCGTCCAGCCGGTTCCGTTCGGAACGGTGATTTGATAGGTCGCCGTGCGTGGCGTGCCGTTGCTGTTGGTATCGACGCTCACGAACGCTGCGGTCTGGATGAAACTGTTCGGGCCGGTGACCGTGACGTTGCCATTGCCAAGCGTGGCGACGTTGACGGCGACGTTGTCGCTGTAGGAAATAGTGAACGCGTACGTCCCTGTGCCCGGCGTCGTGACCGAAGTCGCGTTCAGGCTTGCCGTGGGCGACGTAGTGATTTGAGAGCTCCCACCAAAAAACCTGGCGACGGCGAAATTCTGGTCAAGAGAACTGCTGAGAGTTCCCGTGTATCCGGCGACAACCCAATCGCCGCTGGCCTGAATCACGACGGCATTTCCGGCGGTTTGCGTGAAGCCGTAAAATGACGTGTACAGTCGACCGCCGGTATTGGCGTTCAGCGAAGTGTCGATTGCGCCCGTAACGCCGTCATAACGCGCGATCGCCAGGGATTGCGTGGGGTTGTAGTAACTGGATGTTCCAACCTCGAATGCCCGCCCCACCGCCACGATTTTTCCGTCGCTTTGCAGCGCCAGTTGGCTGATCTGATCGTTGCTGTAACTCTGCCCCTGATTGAAGTCAGTCGTAACCAACCCGTTGGTTCCAAACCCGTTCTGCAATTGACCGCTGCTGTTGTAGCGCGCCAAGGCGAAGTCGGTATCGGTGTTCGCCCCCTTTTGGAGGGTCGCATAGCCACCTGCGACAATGAACCCGCCCGTCTCGATCACCACGCTGTAGGCCGCGTCGTCGCGGTTCTGGCCGAAATCGGTCGTCACCTTGCCCTGATTTCCAAACGTGTTGTCGAGCATGCCGCCCGGGTTCAAGCGGGCGAGCGCGAAATTCAAGTCGCCCTGGGTTCCCGTGGCCGCCCAACCGGCCAGCAAAATGTTGTTATTGGCGTCGATCTTGACATCGCGGGCCACATCGTTGCTGCTGCCGAAGTCCACCAATTCCCTGCCCGTGTTGTTGAAAGTGAAGTCCAGATTGCCGGTTGAGTTGAAGCGGGCCACGGCGAAGTCGTTGTTGCCGGATGTGCTTTCGCCAGTTCCCGCGACGACGATCTTGCCGTCGCTTTGCACGGTCAGGGCATACGGCGTGCTGCTGAATCCATTGAAATCTGCGGTCGCCAGTCCGTTTTGGCCGAAGTGTGTCGTGTCGACCGACCCGTCGGGCAGGAATTGCACGACGCCGAATTCCAAATGCGAAAACGAGGATTGGAAGGAGGGACCCGTGGCGAGAATGTCGCCGTTGGGCAAAACGGCCACGCCGGTAACCTGTTCCAGCAGCGATGTGGTAATTCGGCCGCCGACGCCGAAAGATTGGTCGAGCGACCCGTCGGCATTGTAGCGAGCCAGGCCGCCTGACTCTAACGCATTTCCTGCCACCACGATCTTGCCGTCGCTTTGCAACGCCTCGGCGTTGGCCTGATTGTAGGAGTAGGTTTGGTCCGAAAAACTCGTCACCACACGCCCCACGTTGCCAAATGTGGGATCCAGTTGCCCAGCGCTTAGCAATAGTCGCACTTCCAACTGCTCAATTGAAATGCGCTGCCGGGCATCTCGCCGTTTTTCAGGGGCGGCCGGCCGACGTGATTTCTGATTAATCAGGTGACGGAAATTCGCGAGCCAATTGGTAGAAAACATGGCGGAAGCTCCAATACGAGATATTCTTAATATAAAGTCTTTGCACCAAGGACAATGGCCATTCAGCGAGCCGTTTTTCAGGGCCTAAGTGAGCGTTGCCAGATTGTTTGAGCTGCGTTGACTTCTCTTGCAATACATGCAGATTGACAACGGGGCTGGTTCGGCATTGCCATTTCCAAAATGGTTGCAGTCGCTCTTCGATGGCGCCGCAAATCACGGTCGAGGTGACTGGTCGCCCCGACAAATTCACTGCGAGTGGGGCGACGACGGCGGTAGCCAATGTACAAAATCGCAAGAGCTTGTTACTTCTCGTATGCCCGACAATCGAAAACCTTTCAATTTTTTCCAAAAAAATCATGGTTGCCTGAAAATAGTCTCATGTTCCCCGGTTTTCCCCCGGTTGAATCTTGGCTTTTCACCGGGATGCTGCCGAATGTTAACCGTTGGAATCGCCGCCGGCCGGCGCCGGTTGGTGGTTGTGGAACTGACCATTGAATCCGTTGCTCGCGAAAGCGCCGCATTGGTCGCCTTGAAGGCCGCGTCGAGGTGACAGGTTTGTGAATACCGACCGGTGGTATGCCGGCAATTCATCGCGAATTTCGTGCACTTGGGCTCAAAGCTGCCGCCGGCCTGGCCGTTGCCAAACACAACCGCACGGATTTCGCACACTGGCGCATCCTGAACCGGGAAGATTTTCGTGCACGCGCGCTCGAATAGTGGCTGGTGACGGACTGCGCGAGCCGGTTGGGCTTGAAACCCCGTGGCGGTTTCGCCATGATCGATTGTCGCTTTTGAAAAACGGCACAAATCTGCTGCCAGGTGGCTAAACTGTCGAGCTGGCACCTCGCTGCGTGGTGAAATTAATGGAATCGACCCCCGTCAGCCTCTTACAGCGGCTCAGCGATAACAGCACCGAAGACGATTGGCATCGGCTGGTCGATTATTGCACGCCACTGCTGTACGCCTGGGCGCGGCGGGCCGGGCTGGCCGGGGCCGAAGCGGCGGACCTGGTGCAGGATGTGTTCCTGATTCTTGTTAAGGAGCTTCCCCGGTTTTCCTACAACCCCGCCGGCAGTTTTCGGGCCTGGCTCAAGACGATTACTCTGAACAAACAGCGACAGAACATGCGGCGGCAACGGCCAGCAAACGCCCATACCGATGGTGTACAAATCGCTGAGCCGACGATCGATGCCGCCGACGAGTTTTGGGAAACCGAATACCGAGAGCAGCTTTCGCGCACGGCGCTGGAATTCATCCAGGCGCGATTTTCGCAGCGCGTCTGGGCGGCATTCTGGGAGACGGCCGTTGTTGGCCGGCCGGCGGCCGCGGTGGCACTCGATATGGATTTGTCGGTGGGGGCGGTGTATGCCAGCAAGTGTCGCGTGCTCAAGGCGTTGCGCGTCGAATTGGACGGCATGCTCGATTAGGCCGCCAACCCGGTCCTGGCGATGCGCCCGGTCAGGGTGCGGGGCGTCTGAAGAAAATCGCCCCGCCCCTCGGCGCGGGTGGTTCGCGAAGCAAGTGTGGCATGCGTTGTGAAATGTGTCGACCGGCCATGGCGCGCGTGCCGACACACGCGACCTCATTTTTCGGAATATGTCCAAATTGGTCAGCAATCGCGGTAAGATTTCGGTGGATCAGGCATACTGAATGCAGAGGGTGTGTCGTAGTCGCCCTCAAATCGACACGAAGCCCGGTGTGCTTTCTCTCTCAGTGACGATCGGGTGGGCGTAACCCGATCACGTATCATCCTGGGGTAATGGATGGCTATGACCGATACCCGTCCGAACCGCAATTGCCCGGTGCAGAACGAGTTGGAGCAATTCAGCGCCGGGGCAATCGCCAGCGATCGCCTGGACTGGATTGAGCAGCACCTCACGCAGTGCGATGCGTGCCTGACAACGCTGGCGTCGTTTGATTGCAATGACGCGCTGCTGTCGTCGATCGCGCGGGGCGCACGCCGCCCTGGGCCTTCTTGCGACGACGCGCAAGCGCTGCACGCGCTGATCGAGCGGGTGCAAGCACTCTTTGTTGCGCCGACAGGCGATACGCACCCCATGACCGATGGTTTGCAGCCATCCACGGGCGTTTTTGCGGCCGATGTGCCGTCTGACCCAACTGTCATTGCCAATGAATTTCTCGACGTGAGCGACAACACTGATGCCGCGGTTGGGGTAGGCAGCTACCGCGGGATTCGCGTCCTGGGTCGCGGCGGAATGGGTGTCGTTTTTGAAGCCGAAGATGTGGGGCTCAAGCGGCGGGTGGCCATCAAGGAAATCTCGCCGCACCATGCGCACCGCGCTGCCATTCAGCAGCGATTCGTCCGTGAAGCCGAAATTACGGGCGGGCTTGAACACCCCGGCATCGTACCCGTGTACTGTTTCGGGCGCCATGCCGACGGGCGCCCGTTTTATGCGATGAGATTCCTCAAGGGGAACAGTTTCAAGACCGCGGTCGAGGCCTGTCACGAAAACCGACATCTTGCCACCGAATCGCGCGATGCGGCAGATCGCCTGCGGCGCCTGCGGCCGTTGCTGCGAAGATTCGTCGACGTCTGCAACGCGGTCGCGTATGCGCACAGCCGGGGCGTATTGCATCGGGATTTGAAACCAGCCAACATCATGTTGGGCGAATTTGGCGAAACCCTGGTCGTCGACTGGGGCGTCGCCAAGAGCTTTAAGGCGGGAAGCGGCCCCGACCAGGGCGGCGCAGCAAACCCAACTCCTGCGACCGCAGAATTGTCGGGCGAACTGGCCGTATTCGAAGACGGCCAGGAGACTGTTCGCGGCAGCATCGTGGGGACGCCCGAGTACATGAGCCCCGAGCAGGCCGAAGGCCGCCTCGAGGACCTGGGGCCGGCGAGCGATGTGTATAGCCTGGGGGCGACGCTCTACCACTTGCTCGTGGGCAGTGCGGCGCTGAGCGGTGCGTCGATGAACGACGTGTTGCGAAAAGTGCGGTCCGGAAAATTTCGCAAGCCCCGGCAGGTCAACCGGGCCGTGCCCGCAGCACTCGAAGCGGTTTGCCTGCGGGCGATGGCGCTGCGACCTGAAAACCGCTACGGTTCCGCCCGCGAACTGGCCGACGAAATCGAGCGCTGGCTGGCTGACGAACCGGTGCAGGCCTGGCCCGAATCGTGGTGGGCACGGCTGGGGCGCTGGCTGCGGCGGCACCGGGCATGGGCGTACGCCGCAGGCCTGGCGGCCCTGCTGATCGGGCTGGTTTCGACAATCGCTGCGATTCGCGTCAACGATCAGAAACTGATCGCCGAATCGAAGGAGCGGTTGGCTGAAGACCGCACGTTGCAGTTCGGCCGGCTGCTCCGCACCACCACGCAAATGCTGCTCGAGGTCGACCCGATCGACCTCGACAACCCGCTCAATTGGGGCCGGAAGCCGCAATTGCCGCCCGAGCGACTGCTGCAGCTCGTTCGCGACGCGCAGCCGATTGCCGAAGAGTTGGCTGACCGCCCCGCACTCCAGGCCGAGTTGCTGCTGACGATCGGCAGGCTGTATCGCGGCATGGGGCTGTACGGCGACTCAGGGAGTTTGTTGAGGCGGGCGATCGATCTGTGCGAGCGGCATCAACTGCCAGACCGCGATCTGGCGGCAGCGCTCGTGGAGTACGGGCGTTTTTTGCGCGATTCGGGCGCATTTCGCGACGCCGAGCGCGCGCTGCAGCGCGGGTGGGAGATGCAGCGGAAGGTCCCGTCGCTTGACCCGTCGATTGTTACCAAGACGCGGTTTTACCTGGCGTGGACCTTGGCGGAAATTGCGAGCCACGACGATTTTACAGTCTGGCCCAAGGCGATTGCCGAATTCGAGGCCGTGGTACGCGAGCGCTTGCAGCACGACGGAGCGAATTCCATTCCGTATGCGGTTGCTCTGGGCGGGCTGGGCTTTGCGCGATTGGCAAACTCTCGAAACTCAATTGACGAAACGGCGGCGCTGTTGTTGATCAACCAGTCGTTGACGATCACCACTCAGTTAACCGGTCGCGACGCTTCAGCCATCGGACGAGCCGCCACAGCATCGATTGCGGCGCGCGCCGCACGTAATTCAAATAATTGGCAAGAGGCTGAACGCCAATATCGCGAAGCGATCCGGCAGATGACGCATGTCTTGCATGCCGAACATCCGATTGTGGGGCTGCTCCTGGGCGATATGGCCGGTATGCTGCGACGCAGCGGCAACCTGTTGGAAGCCGAAAAGGCGATTCGCGCGGCGCTCGACATTGGCCGCGGCAGCCTCGTACGCGGGCATCCGGAAATGATCAAGGCGCTCGTGGCGCTGGCTGATGAAATCCGTCAGCGCGGCGCTGCCGAACGCATCGAAGCCCGCGATTTGTATCAGGAGGCGCTGGGGCACGCCTTGCCCCGTTTCGGGAGCGACCACGTGGTCACGCAGGACATTCGCAACAAGCTCGCCGACGTTTCGCGGCAAATCGCGCACCACCCCGAACCGTAACAGGCATGGTCACTGTGCGCGGGGCGGCGCGGTGCTTATCGTGGGGCGAGCGCGTGCAGTGTTTCCAGCAGGTGCGCGGCGAACCGGGGGGCGTCGCACAGCGGCGAGCGGTGCATCTGGTCTCGGAGCTGCGCCCGCAGGCGCGCCAGACCCGGCAAATCGTGAGCCAGCCGAACGGCCAATTCGATGTAATCGTCAATCGATCGCGCGACCAGATCCGGGCAACCGGCATTCATCAGGTAGCTGAACGAATGCCGCCCCGCAAATGTTTCGCCCGGAAATGTAACGACTGGCACGCCCATCCACAGCGCCTCGCAGGTGGTGGCACCGCCGACGAAGGGATATGTGTCGAGCGCAATGTCGATCGTCTGGTAGCGGGCCAGCATTTCGGCATGGGGCTGCCAACCGGAAAACTCGAGCCGGTCGCCGCTGACGCCGTGGGCCTCGAACTCAGTCTGCAGCCGGTTCTGCACGGTGGGGTCGTTCAACCATCGATACTTGAGTGCGAGTCGTGAATTGGCGACGCGGTTCAAAATCTTCGCCCAGGTCGCAATCACGCTCGCGTTGATTTTCGCCAGGTTGTTGAAGCTGCTGAATGTTACCCCGCCCCGCGTCAGGGCGGGCAGCGGGCCGCAAGCGGGGGCTTCGAGCGGCGGCTCGTAACAGACGTAAGTTTCGGGCAGACGCACGACGGTTTCGCGATAATACGACTCGGCGCCAGGCGGAATCAGGAACTGATCGGCCAACAGATAGTCGATCGCTTCCAGGCCGGTTGTGCCTTCGGAACCAATCCAGGTGATTTGCACCGGTGCCGGCTTGCGTGCGAACACGGGTAACCGATTTCCCGCGCTATGCCCGGAAAGATCGCACAGAATGTCGATCCGGTCGGCGTGGATCTGGTCGGCCAACGACGGGTCTGACAAAAGACGGGCTTCGCGCCACACCTGCGACGCGGCACGAAACCGGGAGGTGAGGTCGTCGTTGCGAAATCGGGCTGAGTAACAAGCGATCTGGCAACCCGCCTGCGCGAGCGCCTCGACCGGACGAATTGCGAAATAGCCCACCGGGTGCCGGCCGAAATCACCAGAAACGAACCCGATGCGAAGTGGCGAATGGGCATCGCGTGGCGAATACCGGGCAGGCCACGCGGCCTTGAGCGAGTGGGCGTGAATCTGGTTCCATGCGGCATGATCGGCGGCCAGCCCGGCCAGCGATGCGCCGGGAAGGTAGCCGCGCCAGAAGAGGTAACTGCTGTGTGTCGTAGCATCGCCCGGATCGAGTTCGAGCGCCCGCCGGTAGCTCGCATCGCCTTCAGCGTGCCTCCCCTGGACCATCAGGACGTTGCCCAACCGACTGTGCGCTTCGGCTGCGGCCGGGTTGAGTTCGACGGCCCGGCGGTGACACTGCACGGCCTCGTTCAGAAAACCGTGGTCCGACAGGGCCAGCCCCAGGTTGCCGTGCCCTTCGGCGAACCCGGGAGCCAATTGAATTACCTGACGGTAACACTCGATCGCTTCATCGAGCCGCTTTTCCTCCTTGAGTGCATTGCCCAGGTTATTCAGTGCGGCGTAAAAGCCAGGTTGAATTGCCAGCGCCCGGCGGCAGGCGGCGATCGCTTCGTCGCGGCGGCACAGATCATTGAGCGCGTTAGCCCGATTGTTGTGGATTTCGGCGGAATGAGGCCGCAAGGCCAGCGCCAGATCAAACTCCGCCAACGCTGATTCGAACTGCTTCAGTTCACGCAGCGTGTTACCCAGGTTGTTATGAGCGTCGGCATGATCGGGCTTGCGTTCGAGAGCGCGGTGGTAGCACGCGGCGGCCTCGTCAAACCGTTTCTGGGCCTTGAGCCCATTCCCCAGGTTATAATGAAACTCGGCGACTTCCGGCTGCATGGCCACGGCCTGCCGGAATGCCCCCACGGCGTCGTCGAGCCGCCCCAGTGCCAGGGCCACCAAACCCAGGTTGCTGTGAAACCCGGCGACATCGGGCTCAAGCACGATCGCCCGCCGAATGTCGTCGAGCGCCTCAGCATACCGCCCCGACTGATAGGCAATGACGCCGCGTAAATGGCGAGCCCCGGCGTGGTTCGGGGCGACCTGCAGGATCGCCGAGTATGCGTGTTCGGCGGCGTGAAGATGGCCGGCGCGATGCTGTGTCACGGCGAGTTGGAAATCGTTGTCGATCGTCGACATGGCAGACCGAACCGTCGAGACGGGGAGGGGTATGGATTGCGATGGTGGCCCGATGCGGCGCCGCTTGCGGACGGCTGTCATCCATGCTGCGCGGAGCACGGTCACGCGGCGCAGGAATTTCACCTCGTGTGGCAGCGCGTCGGTGCTCGAAAGCCCGATGTGGTGGCCCGCCCCGCGCCAACCCGCGGTGCATCAGGCCGCGGGTTGGCGGAAATTTCAATCAATCGGCCATCAGCCCTTCGGCAAGCTTGCCGAGCGCCTCGCTTTCGATTTGCCGGACGCGTTCGCGCGTCAGGCCCAGGGTTTCGCCGATTTCCTTGAGAGTTTTAGGTTCTGAGTCGTCGAGCCCGAACCGCAGCCGCAAAATCGTCGCCTCGCGGCCGTCCATCGTTTCGAGCATGCGGAACACATGCGTGAGATTGTCGTTTTCGACCATTTCGCTTTCGGGGCCCTTGATGCGCTCGTCGGCAATCAGCTCGCCCAGCGACCAGCCGTTTTCAGACTGATCGGGTTGGGGCGTGGCGTTGTACAGCGTGATCGCCTTCTTCACGATGCCCAGTCTCTTTTTAGGAATGCCGAGTTCGGCGGCGATTTCTTCGGGCGTGGGCGTTCGGCCCAGTTCGTCGAGCAGCTTGACCGTAGCCCGCCGCCACTTCGAAAGCAGTTCGACCATGTACGCCGGTATGCGAATCGTTTTGGCCGAATTCACCAGCGCCCGCTTGATCGACTGTTTGATCCAGTAGCTGGCATACGTGCTGAACCGCGTGTTCATGGCCGCATCGAACCCTTCGACGGCTCGGAGCAGCCCGAGGTTGCCTTCTTCAATGAGGTCTTGCAAGGGCAGGCCCTTGCCTGCGTAGCCGCGGGCAATGTTCACCACGAGCCGCAGGTTGGCGCGAACCATGCGGTCGCGGGCTTCCTTGTCAGATTCGGCGATTCGGTAGGAGAGCTCCTTCTCTTCCGCAGCACTGAGCAAAGCGGTTTCGTTGATTTCGCGGAGATAGGTCTCCAACGGGCTCTGCACGGCGGCAGACGAACGACGACGCGTCTTTTGCAGGGAGTGACTGTCGGTTTTGGGCATGAGACTGCTTATTACCTGGGGAAATGGGCCGGGCTGTTCAGTCAACGAAAACTGTCGGGCTGAAAACGCACCGGCCGGTTGCGATGGCCATAAGAAATGCCGCACGGCGTGAGGGTCACTGGTGCCGCGGCAGTCGAAGGTTAGCGGCGGGTTTTGACGCCGCCGGACTCAGGGAAGCGTGTTGGTAATGATTGCTGAGAAGCTTGGCCGGTCCAGCCCGGCAATGTTTTAATCCACAGGTTCTATCGGGATTTTGTAGTTCTGTGTCGTATCTGAACGGTTACGAAGACTGGAAAACGCTGGAAATCGGGGAAGTTGGCGCAATAATAACGGGCATTCAGCCGCTGCTTTCTGGCCATTCATCTTGTCCGAATCGTGTGAAATGTGCCGATTCTCTGTTTTTTAGGCGAAAGACCGGCCTTTGAACGACGCAACTGAGGCAAATCTCGCCGATTTTGCACGGGCGCCCCAACGGGCCAAAAGCTATTCCTGGACGAACGCCGCGCCTCCCCACCCGTGAACTTGGCGCGCCGCACTGATGAACCGTATTGCAAAAAAAAGCCCCCCGGCTCGAAAGCCGGGGGGCTGAAAGCAGCGTCAATTCACCGTGGGCTCGAACCGGGAGGTCACGGTTCTGTCGGCTCGGTCTTCGCGGCGGGTTCCATGCTGAACAACGGGCCGCTTTGGCCGGTTCCCATGCCGCCCTTGAGTTCTTCGCGGGAGAGTGCGGCCTGCTGTGCATCGCTGCCGGTGCCCGGGGCGCCGGGTTCGGCCGTCGGGGCCACGTTCATTTTGCGACTCAGGCCGATCTTGCGTTCGGACGTATCGACGCGCAGGATCCGCACTTCAATCTGTTCGCCAACCTTGACCACCTGCTCGGGGTTTTCGACCTTGTGATCGGCAAGTTCGGAAATGTGCAACAGGCCTTCGAGGTTGGGCTCGAGCTGCACGAACACGCCAAAGTTGGTGAGCTTCGTGACGGTTCCGGTGGCGACAGCGCCAGGATGGTACTTGTTGGGAATGAGGTTTTCCCAGGGGTCTTCCTGCAACTGTTTGAGGCCGAGGGCGATCCGCTTGCGTTGCTGATCGACGGAAATCACCTGGCAGGAGACTTTGTCGCCCTTTTGCAGCATTTCGCTGGCGTGGGAGATTTTGCGGGTCCACGACATGTCGCTGACGTGCAACAACCCGTCGATGCCTTCTTCGATTTCGACAAAGGCGCCATAATTCGTGAGATTGCGTACCGTGCCTTCGACCATGGCGCCCGGCGGGTACTTGCTCGAAGCCTGGTCCCACGGGTTGGGCTGAGTTTGCTTCATGCCCAGCGAGATTTCCTGTTTTTCCTTGTTGATGCCCAGCACAACGACATCGGTCTGGTCGCCGATTTGAACCAGTTCACTGGGGTGATTGACGCGCTTGGTCCACGACATTTCGCTGATGTGCACCAAGCCTTCGATGCCTTGTTCGAGGCGAACGAACGCCCCGTAGGACATGACGTTTACCACTTCGCCCCGCACCTTCGTGCCCACCGGGTATTTGTCGGAAACCAGATCCCAGGGGCTGGGGTGCTTTTGCTTCAGGCCGAGCGCGATCTTTTCCTTTTCGAGGTCGACGCTTAGGATCATGACCTCGATTTCGTCGTCGATCTTCACCATTTCCGAAGGATGGGCAATGCGGCCATAGCTCATGTCGGTAATGTGCAAAAGGCCGTCGATGCCGCCGAGATCGACGAACGCCCCGAAATCGGCGATGTTTTTGACGACGCCCTTGCGAATTTCACCAACCTTGATCTGTTGCAGCAGCGAGCGTTTCATCTGCTCGCGCTGGTCTTCGATCAGTTTGCGGCGGGAAACGACGATATTTCGCCGGGCTTCGTCGATCTTCAGGATCATGCACTGCACGGTCCGCCCGATGTAGTCGCCGATGTCGGCCGGGCGGCGGATATCGACCTGGCTGGCGGGCAAAAACACATTCACGCCGATGTCGACCAGCAACCCGCCCTTGATTTTGCGAATGACCTGACCCGACACAAAGTCGCCCTCTTTGTGGCTGGAAATGATGCGTTCCCAGTCGCGGATCCGCTTGGCCTTGCGGCGCGACAGCAGGATCATGCCGGCCTGATCTTCAACTTCTTCGAGCAATACCTCGATCTTCTGGCCTGGGGTGGGCGGTTCTTCGCCGTCTTCCCACTCGTTGGCCGGAACGATGCCTTCGCTCTTGTAACCCACGTCAACGAGCACGTCGTCGCCCTCGCGGCGCAGCACCACGCCCGCAAGAATATGCCCCGTTTCAAACGACCGCGACGTTTCGTCGTACAGGCTGGCCAGGCCCTCGGCTTCTTCGCCCTCTAACAGGATCCCCGCGCCGGCGAACGTCGCGTCGAGTTCGTCTTCAGAGATATTGAATTCCCGAATCAGGTTACGATCGACCATACTTTGCTGCTCTGTCCTTACCCACCGCTGGTTTCAAGCCTGCGTCCTGAATTGCGTGCCGCTTGCCGAGTTCCGCCGCAGCGCCATGAACGCCTTGGCCCGACCGTTGTGCACTCCCGCGAAAGGCAATCAAAAAAGAGACCGTTCCCGAACGCTGAAAACCGCCACTGGTCATCAGAAAAAACGCTCTGGGGCAAGAATCGGAAGTATAGCAGAATCTCTTTGTACGCAACCAGAACAACCCGGAATTTTGCCAAAAAATCGGCCAAGGTCTCCGGTTCCTGGTCTGCTGGCCCGATTCGCCGCGCGGTTCCGGCAGGGGCCGCGTCAGCCGTCGAGCCGCGAGTATCGGGCCTGGGGCTGTGTATGCACCTGCGGCGGATGCAGCTTTTGAATCGCCGCAATTTCCTGTTCGGCCGCAGTCACATCGCGGGCTGTCGCATGCACGCTCAGTTCCAGGCTGGTCTTATAGCTGCCCCCGGGCGGCAGCACCGGCACGCGCCCCTGCTTCCGTTCAAAGGTCTTGGAATTGGGGTAATTCGTGGCGGGTTCAAGCCCGGTGACGTAGCCGTCGGCCTCGGCTTGCGTGTTTTTCCAGACGGTAAAACAGGGTAATTCACGCTTGTTGAACCGCAGGCTGACGCCTTTGTCGCCATGGGCGTTTCGCAGCAGCACCAGCGTTCGGCCGTCGGGCGCCGCCGCCAGATTCATCCAAAAGACCTGTTCGACGTAACCGGCCGTTGGCGGGCCGTAAACGTTGTACTGGCCGATCGACTCGGCAGCCCGCCCGTCGCGCGGGGCGACTTCCATGACCGGCGCGACGATTTGTGCCTCGGGCTCGAGAAACGGGCGGCCCATGTTCGCGTGGTACAGTAATTCAAATTCGCTGGCCACGCCCCGCAGGTTGATGACTTCATCGATGATCGTCAGCCGGTTCGACCCGGCGTCAGTGCGCACAGTCGATTTCAGCCGCAACCCAGGCCCGAACAGCATGCATTCATCGACAATTCCCGTGACGGATAGCGTGCCGCGGCCCTCAGTCGATACCGCCGCCTCGACGTAGTGCGCGGGAATATTGGCAATGCGGCCATGCAGCGTCAGTTCTGTGCGCGTCGGGTGACCTTCGTTGTTCGGCACGACGTCTTCACCCGGCGGTCCGTTAGAATCCAGCCCGCAGCGGCACAGCCACTCGTTGAACCCGGCCAGCCACCCGAGCCCGCCGCGGTCCATGACATTCACAAACGCCGGGTTGACCGGCCGCGCCACGGGCGATTGCCAGCCCAGTGGCAGGCCATCGCATTCGCCCCGCCACAGTCCCATGCCCCGCGTGGGGAGAATAGAAACTTTCAACCGTCCGTTGTCGATTTCGACGACATCGACGCCGGTCGAAACACCACCCCGAAGCGTCGTGCGGCGAATGGCCCAATTCGTCGCCCCCTCCAGGCGGGTGCCGTCTTTCTCTGAAATAGCAAACGGTTCGAGATGCAGATTTTGCGCAGCATCGGTTAAAACCCAGCTTTGACTTGGCATCAGATGTCCCTCGTTACGTCGAAAAAAAGTCACACGCCCCGGCCCACTATACTGGCCAGCAAATCGCACCAGGCGGCGAAAGTCAATTCCGGCGCGAAAATCGTGCAGGCGCCAATGACGATTTTAAGGTTCACAATCGGGATTATGAGAAAGTCGCTGCCCGAGACCATTCGAATCCGTTACATGGCCCGGCGACGCGCGATCCCTAACGTGCCAGGCCGGTGCCGGCAGACAGCGTGTTCATTTTGGGGGCAGGGGCCTACAATGTGTGGCCCGTTAACGAGACTTGCCGTTGTGTGCTGGAACCATGCCAATTCATCCTAAATTCCTGTTCGTAACCTGCCAAGTTCATGCCGAAAATGCCGTTAAGCGCGAAGTCCCCGCGCGCTGGCCGGGTACGGTATTTGCCTATTCGCGGCCCGGGTTTCTGACGTTTAAACTTCCCGTGAATCAGACATTTTCGCCCGATTTTGAGCTGGGCGTGATTTTCGCCAGGGCGTACGGGTTTTCACTGGGCAAGGCGACCGGTGACACGCCCGCCGAGCGGGCGCGATCGGCGTGGATGCTGGCCGGAGACCTGCCGGTCAGTGAATTGCACGTCTGGCAACGCGATGCGGCCGAGCCGGGTTACCGAGGGTATGAACCCGGCGATACACCGCTGGCCGCCGCAGCCCGTGAAGTTCTGCTGGAGCATCGTCCCGACCTGCTCAAGGTGGTTTGGGAGCGGCAAAGGGCGGCGGGCGACGGCGGTGGAACCCAAGGCGCACTCGTGCTCGATTGTGTGCTCGTGGACGAACAGGAGTGGTGGGTTGGGTACCATCGCGTGCATTCGGCGCCGTCGTCGTGGCCGGGCG
>JAJXXL010000577.1 GCA_021781115.1 Planctomycetota bacterium | reverse complement strand
TTTCAAACGGCGTGCCGAAAAACCCCCGCTCGATGATCGATGTGGCCGAGCGGCAGCGGCGGCAGGTCTGGCAACTGCAAGAGCACGTTCAGCGGCTGGTCCGGGGCTCCGATGCGGTGCGTGACCGGTTCTTTCCGGAAAAGGCAAACCCCGGCAGCATTTCGTCGGAAGAGTTTGCGGCGCGGTCGCGAAAGTATCGGGCGTACGCGTGGGACGAAGTGCTGGGCCGGCTGGACGACCCGATGTTGCCCCTGAATCCGCGAACGCGGCAGATCTACAATCGTGAAAAATGGGTGGGCTACGACGTGACGCTCGACCTGTTTCCGGATGTGTTCGCGTGGGGCGTGCTGCTGTTACCCAAAGACCTCAAGCCCGGCGAAAAACGGCCCGTCGTCGTGTGCCAGCATGGCCGCCGGGGCATTCCCCGCGACGTGATTGAGGGCAACCAGCCTGCGTACCACGATTTCGCGGCCCGGCTGGCCGATGAGGGGTTCATCGTGTTTGCACCGCATAACCCGTATCGTGGCGAAGACCGGTACCGGTTTCTGAGCCGCAAGGCCAACGCGGTCAAGGCGTCGTTGTTTTCGTTCATCCTGGCAGAGCACGAGCAGATTCTGAATTACCTCGAAACGCTGCCGCAGGTCGATGCACACCGCATCGCGTTTTACGGGTTGAGTTACGGCGGTGAAACGGCGGTGCGTGTGCCGCCGCTCCTGGAGCGGTACTGCCTGTCAATTTGTTCGGCCGATTTCAACGACTGGGCTCGCAAGGTGGCGTCGGTCGATTCGCCGTTCAGCTTCATGTTCACGATTGAATGGGAGATGCCGTATTTCGATATGGGCCAGACATTCAACTACGCCGAACTGGCGGCGCTCATGGTGCCCCGCCCGTTCATGGTCGAGCGGGGCCACGCCGACGGCGTCGCCCCCGACGAATGGGTGGCATATGAATACGCCAAGGTGCGGCGATTGTACGACCAGCTCGCCATTGGCGACCGAACGGAAATCGAATTTTTCAATGGCGGGCATACGATCAACGGCCAGGGAACGTTTCAATTCCTGCGGAAGCACCTGCGGCACGGCGCCCAAGACCCCGCCGCGCCGCGCTAAACCGGCAGGGTTCGAACAGTTGCCGGTCGCCGCGGCGTTGCATTTCCCGTCGAATGGCTTGTGGCCCGTACTCACCCCCCATCTCGCCTGGTTTGCAAGCCGCGCCTGATGATGACGCTACGGTGCTCTGGGCCCAGCCGCGTTTGATGCGGCAAAGCGCGACATGCATCGGGCGGCGAATTCCAGCCGACCTCGTCCAACGGCAAGCCTCCCGCCCGCGCAACCCGGCGCCAGCAGCGACAGACGAAACACACGCGCCCAAGGCGCGCGAGATGATTCCTGCACGTCCTTGAAACCCCATCGCACTTGGCCAAGTTCTGGTGGCAACGCGCATTTGATTCTTCATCGACTGCAACACCGGCAGGCAATCCATTGCTCGTCGTGCCGTCTTCAAAATAATTCATTGCGGACGACGCCCGTTCCGGCAATTGGATACGGGCGATTGAGGCGGTCCTTGATCAGGGTGTGCGGGTCGATTCCCAGAAGGTGAAACGTCGTCGCGAGGATGTCTTTTGGCGACACCGGCGTATGATCGACTTCGCCCGCAATCCGATCGGTGCGCCCGACCACGTTGCCTTGCCCAACGCCGCCCCCTGCCAAGACCGCTGAATAAGCTCGCGACCAATGGTCGCGTCCGCCGCCTTTCGCGTTGCTGATTCGCGGTGTGCGCCCGTGCTCGCTGATACACAGGACGAGAGTTTCATCCAGCAAACCACGCTCGTCGAGATCGCGAATCAGTGCCGGATAGGTCTGGTCGAAAACCGGCAAAAGGTATTGTTTCAAACGCAGGAAGTGGTTTTCGTGCGTGTCCCAGACGCTGATTCCAAAAGGACCGACGGGATCCCAGAAGACCGAGACAAATTTACCCCCGGCCTCGACCAGCCGCCGGGCCGCCAGGGTCGCCTGTCCAAACAGGGTCATTCCGTATTCCTGGCGAACGCTGGCGGGCTCCTGCTGAACGTCCAGGGCCTGTCGAATCTTCTGCGAGGTCAGCAAAGATATGGCGGCATGGTGTTGCTGCGAATAGGTGCTGACGGCGGGGTGGTTGTCGAGCCAGTGACGCGCGCCGTCAAACTGTGACAGCAGCGACCGCCTGGCTTCGAGACGCTGCCAATCGGGATCGGGCTGCCCGCTCGTGGATGTGAGCGCGAAACACCCAGCCGGCTCGACACCGCCGAAATGATCGCGAATGTCGACGGTCTGTGCCGCCGACAACTTGGGGACAACGCGTGTCGGACTTCCACGGTATGACGTCCAGACGGGATCATACTCTCGCCCCAGGAAAGCTCCGTAAGGGCCGGCCAGCAGCGGCTTGTCGGTCGATTGCGAACCAAACAACCAGGGAAGTCCCATGTTGTGTGGAATCGCGGGCTGCCGCCCGGCGGCTCGTTGCCTCGCGACATAGTCGACGATTGAGCCGATGAAGGGCCAATGCGCCAGATCGTGCGGCTTGTCCTCGATGGCCGGGGTGTAGGTGGGCATGCCCGTCAAGGCATAGGCCACGCCGTGGACGGGATATTCATGCGTCATCGACCGCACGGTGGTGATCTGGTGCATGACCTGCGCGGTTCGCGGCAGCCCTTCGCCGATTTGCAGACCGGCGACCGACGTCGGAATGGATTTCATTTCGCCCTGAATCTCTGCGGGCGCCTCGGGCTTGGGGTCGAAGGTTTCGTGCTGGGCGGGCGACCCAAACAGGAACAACAGGATGCAGGACTTTGCCCGGCCAAAACGCGACGCAGCCGCTTCGAGAGGCCCGGCCTGCAGCGAACCCAACTTTGAGAACGCGTCGACAGTCAGGCCGAACGCACTCAGGCCCCCGATGTGCAGGAGGTCGCGCCGCGAGAACCCGTCACACAGTCGCTTCTCGGAGCCGAACAGCGGAATCATGGAATTCTTTCCGAAACGCAAAGGGCTGCCGCATCCATCGTCACCACGCACTCCGCAATCGAATTCCAGTCACATTGCGCCAATCGGTCGGGGTTTCAGAGAGCCCGGCTTGGCGTGCACCATTGCAAAAGTGCGGACCGGCTGATTTCTTTGGGCGTTGTCAAAGGCCCGCTTTTCTCGGGATGAACCCGCAGGGCCACGATGTGATTGTATCAGTCGCACAGGGTTCTCAGCTACGGAAACTCACAGGGGGGCATGTTTGTCGACGCGCCGACGCAACTGTGACAGTCAGACCACCTGAAGGAAAAAAACCCGCGCCAGCAACAAGCGCTATAAGAAACCACGCGCGGACGTACCGAGCCGTCCTCAAAGTGCGGCTCGCCGCGGGTGGCGACAACGATCTAGTTCGAGTTACTCTCTGCCACAACTGCAGGCTATTCAGGGTACGCCCCCCCGGAATTGTCAAGGTCACTTGAACGCAACCATCGCGACATCGCGACCGCATTCGACTCAGTTTTGGCGCCGAACGAATCAACCGGCCTGTGAATGCCGGGTTGGCGTTGTCTTATCGAGGGCTGGCGTCGAACGGTGCGCCATCGTCCATAGCCGGCAGCTTTGCGACGAATGCGCGATAGAGCCAGATGTCGTAGATAATCTTCACAACGCCCGCGACATAGAACGGCCAATTAAAATGCCCCAATTCGAACATCCAGCCGACCAGCGCTGGCGCCAGGGCCGCCCCGATCGATCGGGCCACGGCGGTAATGCCCGCGGCCGCCGAACGCTCGTCGGCATGCACGACGCTCATGGTGTACGATTGCCGCGTCGGTACATCCATTTGTGAAATGGAAAAACGCAACAGCAACATGGCGACGGCCAGCGGCAAATTGGGCATCAGTGGCACGAGAATCAACAATAGATTCGACGGCAGGTGCGAAAACACCATGGTGTTGATCAGCCCGAACCGCCGGGCCAGCGTCGATGCGGCGAGGGCCGAACCGGCGGCCAGCAGGTTTGCGAAGAAGAGAATGCTCCCCAAGGTCGCGGGGTCGAGGCCGAACCGGTGATGAAACCAGTACGCCAGAATGCTCTGAATGACAAATCCACCGCCAAACGCGTCGAGTGAAAACAGCGCTGCCAGGCGCAGGACAACGCCGCGCGAACGGTGTAGCCCGAGCCACATGGCCTGGGGCCGC
>JAJXXL010000495.1 GCA_021781115.1 Planctomycetota bacterium | reverse complement strand
CGGTTTTTTGTTTCTCTACTGCCTGATGCAGAAGCGCTGGACTGCGCTGATTTCCGGAGCGCTGACATTTCTCACGGTTTCGGCACTGACGACGACCTTGCTCGGCCAGGAGGCCTGGGCCGACTACCTGCACAAATCGTTGCCAGCGCTCGCGGCCATGTGCGACGCTTGGGGCAATGTTTCGGTCGATGCCTTTTTTGCCCGGCTGTTCGACGCCCACAGCCAGTACGTCGAACCGCTGCTGCATGCCCCGATGTTGCGCTGGTCGGGACGAACTGCCGGAATCGCCGCGGTCGTTACAACCTGCGGTTGGGTTTCGGCTCGCGCGCAATCGCCCGCAGCCCGTGATTGTGCATTCGCCGCGTCGCTCGTGGCAATGCTGCTCGCCTCGCCGATTGCCTGGCACCATTATTTTGTGCTCCTGTTCCTGCCGCTGGTGCTCGTGGCTCGTGCTGCGCGCGGTTCGGCGGGCCGGCGGCGCCAGGCCCTGGCCGTGGCCGTGGCAGCCGCCCTGATGCTCTCTCCGCGAATTGTCTGGGCGGCTGTCGCGCGGCTGTTCCCTGAGTTCGTCAAGCCTTTGGCCAATGCGGCCAGCGGAGAAGCAGTGTCGGGCTGGAAGCTGTCATCCGTCGCCGCCCGACCGGCCTTTTCGCTGACGGCCCTGTCGTATCAATTTTACGCCCTGGTGATCTTGTTCATCGTGCTGACGGTCCTGGCCCGGCGATATGACGACATGCGGGCGACTAACACCGGCGCAGCCTGAACGCGGCGGGCGACTTGACATGAGCGGCACCCCGCGCGGCCCGGCAACCGGTTTGAATGGCAAAATCGGTACCGCGGGTACCCGCGACGGGCCTGAAGCGGGCGTCAACTTGCGGCCACGCCGGGGCCTGTGAACTATATTGAACATGGGCGGTCGGATGTGTGCTGGTTGCGAAAGTGAGCGTGTCGGCGGGACGCCGACGCCACGAGTTCGATTGTCAGACGAGCCGCGAGCCATTAACGGTTCGACCAGGGGCCAACCATGTTTGGATTCATTTTTCGGCGAAAACGAGAAGAGGTGCGGTGCATGCTGTCGCGACACATGAATCGCGACTTTTTGAGGCAATTCCGCTATGGCAAGCGGCTCGACGCCCGCGGTTCCTACTGCCAGCCGGCCTGGATCGTGCCCCTCGATGAAGCCGGCGAGCCGCGCTTTGACGACGCCTTTGCATTGCTCACCAAGGATATCTGCCCGGAAGGCGTATCGCTGATTCACACCGCCCCGATTCCCGAAACGCACATCTGGATCGGGCTCCGCGATGACGACCGCCTGAATTTCGTGGCGTGCCGCGTCCAGCATTCGACACCAATGGGCCTGGGCTTTTTTCAGATCGGCCTGCACCCGCAACACACGGTGCGTGTGCATTCAAGCGACATCCGCCGACTGGAAGACCGCGATCCTAGCGGCGCAGCGGCAACACTGGCCGCCAGCACTGATGCTGCCGTCGCGCTGTCCTGAGCCGTTGTGGCAATGCGAGTTGCCGCCGTCGCCAAAACCCCTGATCGCGAAGCCGGCTGGTCGAAGCCTGCCCAGATTCTCGCCAAGATCGGCGGCATTCGACTGGCCTGCGCCTGAGATAGCACGCTTTCGCCGGGCGGATTCAGCAAATTCGCGGTTGCGGGCTGCCATGCGGCTCGTCGAGGGCTTGTTCGACACCCAGTGAACGCCGCACGGTAACCGGGGCGACGCGGCGGGGTTGCACCCGACCGATCAGGGCGGCTTGTGCGGCCAGCGGAACTTGCCGTAGGGCTGCGATGGCCCGGGGGCCCGCGCCGGCGGCCACGGCAATCATCAGCGTACCTTCGTTGGCGACGTGCAATGGGTCGAGCCCAAGCAGTTCACAAACCCCGCGAACTTCGGCGGTCACGGGTAAGGCCGGTTCGTCGATCGCCAGCGTGTGCGGGCATTGTTCGGCCCATTCGTGCAAGACGGCAGCCACTCCCCCGCGCGTGGCATCGCGCATGGCTCTCACGGGA
Source organism: Planctomycetota bacterium (assembly GCA_021781115.1). Classification (GTDB taxonomy): domain Bacteria; phylum Planctomycetota; class Planctomycetia; order Planctomycetales; family Planctomycetaceae; genus JAJXXL01. The sequence goes on along the minus strand of JAJXXL010000495.1, from coordinate 2,178 downwards.
ATCTTCGCCGTCCGTAATGCTTCGGCCAAGGCGATCAACGGGGCGCAATCGCTGACGGGCGCCGGTTCAAGCCTCAGGTTTTCACGACAGGCCAGAATGGCAACGCCGTGCCGGGCGATCGGGCCGCTGACGATCAGCTCGTCTCCCGGCTGCAAGCCATGCGGGCCGGGCGGAATCGGGTCGATCAGTTCACCCACGCCCGATGTGGCAATGAACAGGCGATCGGCGGCGCCGCGCGGTACGACCTTCGTATCGCCGGCGACGATTTCGACGCAAGACATTTGAGCGGCGGCCGCGATGCTGTCAAGCACGCGCTGCAACGTGCTCAACTCGAGGCCCTCTTCGAGAATGAACGCCAGGCTGAGCCACCGGGGCCGCGCGCCGCTGGCGACAAGGTCGTTTACCGATCCGAACACGGCCAGCCGGCCAATGTCGCCCCCAGGAAAAAACAGGGGCGACACGACAAAGGCGTCGGTCGTAAACGCCAGGGGGCCGCGGCATGCGGGCAGATGAGCCGCGTCGGCCATTCCATCGAGCGCCGGGCTGCGCAGGCGGGGCAGAATCTGCTGTTGAATCAGCCGCCGCATGGCGCGGCCGCCCTCGCCGTGCGCGAGCGTCAGGCGTTCGTGGTCGAGACTCAAATCGACCGGGCACGCGGGGGAAATGAAATGCTCATTCATGACGGCAGAATTTCCAGTGGGCTGCTGCCGATGGTTGCATCGACGGGAACCCGGCGATACTGAAAATAGGCAGCGCAGGCCCCTTCAGAAGACACCATGGGCGCACCGAGCGGCGCATCGGGCGTGCAGCGCGTACCGAATGCGGGGCATTCGGGCGGCTTGATCTGCCCGGCAAGCACATCTCCCGCGCGGCATTCGGTGGCACAATCGACAGTTTGTGCGGCCAGCGTGCCAAACCGCCGGGCCGCATCGAACCGGCCCCATTCGTCGCGCAGCCGCAGCACGCCGCGGGAAATCGTTCCCAACCCGCGCCACGGGCCATCGGCGGGTTCAAAGACCTGTTCCACGATTTGGCGGGCCCGGCGGTTGCCTTCGGGCCGAACGCTGCGCGGGTAACAGTTGGCGACACGAAAACTCTGCGATTCCAACTGCTCAACGCATTCCAGAATGCCGGCCAGCAGGTCGACCGGCTCGAAACCGGTGACCACAACAGGGACACGATGGCGGTTTACGAACGCGACGTACGAGTCGTACCCCAATACGGTGCAAACATGGCCTGCGGCGAGAAACCCCTGCACGCGGCAGACGCCGGCCTGCAGGATCGCTTCCATTGCCGGCTGCACGCAAACATGGGCCACCAGCAGGCTGAAGTTATCGACCCCCAGGCGGTCGGCGTGCAACACGGCCAGGGCCGTGGCGGGCGCCGTCGTTTCAAAGCCGACCGAAAAAAACACAATTTGCCGGTCGGGTGTGCGTCGCGCCAGTTCGACCGCGTCGAGGGGTGAATAGACGATCTTCACCTGCCCCCCGGCAGCCCGCACCTCGTGCAACGTTCGACGCCCGCCGGGAACGCGAAGCATGTCGCCGAACGTGGCGAGCACAACCCCCGGATGCAGGGCCAGGTTCTGGGCGGCATCGACGGCGACTTCTGGCGTAACGCACACGGGGCAACCCGGCCCGTGAATCAATTCAACGGCGCCGTCAAGCTGGGCGTCGATTCCGTGGCGCAACAAACTGTGCGTTTGCCCGCCGCAGACTTCCATCAGCACCCAGGGCCGCGACGCCCGCCGACGGATGCGGGCCAGCAGGTCGAGCGCCAACGGTACGTTGCGGTATTCGTCGATGAATTTCATGGGGCGCTCTCCGGGGGAAAAACGTCTTCGCCCAGCAGTTGCAGGTCGCGAAGTGCCCGCCGGGCTTCGACGGCATCGACCTGGCTGATCGCCACGCCGGCGTGCACGATAACGTAATCGCCTTCGACCGCATCGACCGTGCACGCCATGTGGCATACCCGCCGCACGCCGCTGAATTCAATTTCGGCCGTGGCCAGCAGCGGGTCGCGACAAATCCAGCGAATCACCCGGCCGGGTATTGCGAGGCACATTCGGGCGCAGCTCCTTTCAACACAGTGTTCGACGCTGCCTGCGCCAACCCGACAGCCAGTTGGCCGGCCGCCAGGCCGCCGTCGTTGGGAGGAATGAGGCCGGGCAGGCCCAGC
>JAJXXL010000328.1 GCA_021781115.1 Planctomycetota bacterium | reverse complement strand
CGGTCGTCTTCCGTTGCAACCAGAAAGTACGCCGACAACGCCATGATTTCCCATCCGCAGAGAAACAGTACGCTGGTTCGCGCCACCACCAGCAGCGCCATGCCGGCCGTCAGCAGTCCATAAAACAAGCGCAACTTGCACCCGTTCTGCGGATGATCAGTCTGTTTCCAGTACCCCAGTCCATATATTGACCCCAGCAGCGAGATCATGAACGTCGGCGCCAAAAACACTGCCGTCAGTCCATCAACCGCCAAGCTCACCTCGGCCCCGACCATGGTCCAGGGCAACACCAGCGGTTCCTGGGGGCCGACACTCCAAAACACCCCGAGCCCCGCCAGCCCAATCAGGGCTGCCGCCGCTACGAGCAACGCCGCCACACGCTGGCCCATCACGGCAGACCGGCTCAAAAACAGCCCCGGCACGCCGCTGACCGCTGCAAGGCCGATACCCAGCAGGACTAGTCGCTCGCTCATGTTGCAACCCTGACTACCATGACCGACTGACCAATTGGCTGCAAATGACGGGTCGAAAAATCGCGAGCCGCGGCGAATCTAGGCTAAGCCCAGGATGCCCTTTGCCGCAGGACCGCCGCCTTTGCCGGGCGCACGTCCACGATGGCAAGTCGTTGTCGACGTTGAAATAATCGAACGGTTCGAGCGATGTCTGCACAACGTTCGCCGTCGCCCGCTGTTGCAACTCGGCGCGATGAACGCAGTCTGGCCCGCCAACCTGTTGCGCCGGCAAACTCTGCGACCTGATCCACCGAGAAACCGTCGATTCGTCCGCCTGCAACAGCCCGGTCCGATCACGGATACTTAATAGCATATCGCTCCTTGAAGGCCGTCCTTTGACGGGCCAACTACCTCTGAATTCGAACGGCCACGCATCATCACCCCACAGCAACGGGGGGGCCCCTTCGCATCGCGCCGCCGACTCGCATGCGAAGATTGTACGCCGGTCATCCCCGATTTTAAAAGCATCATCCAAAACAGCCGAAAACCAAAGGATCCCTGCGCTGGGAATTGCTCATAACCGAACGCGGCTTTTGAAACCCGCCACACGATGAAGCGGCGTTCACACGCGACAACCGCGCGACGGGCACATCCGAGGAGAATTCCGCATAGGTCACCACGCACAACGGGCCTTTCGATTCGTCGGCATCGAGAGCAAATCATGCCATTTCAGATCCTGACAGGGTCGGGTGGTCGGGTGGTAGGAGTTGGCGGCCGGTCGCGGGGCGCGAGAATTTCCTCGGCGGCTCGATGACGCGAAACCACCCACGGCTGTGGAACGAACCCGCCCAATAGAATCAGCGCTGCGAGCGCGAGTACGGCAATCCGTTCGCGTGTGCGGACTTTCAACGAAACCGAGGAATCATGTCGCGCCCCGGAAAACAGTCGAAAGTACGTTTGGACGACGGCGATTCCATTCAGCGCCACCGCGACAACGACGGCGACGCCGACAAGCGGGTACGACTCGACGGCACCTTCCACGATCATGTCGGTGCCGACAAACCCGAAAGTTCCTGGAAACCCCACGCTGGCCAGGCCGGTTAACCCGAAGAACATGGCCAAGGTGGGGGTGTGATCGTACAAGCCCTGAAAACGATCGAGGGCCAGCCGCCCGCGTCGGGCTTCGAGCGCCCGCAACGTCAACCCCAGGCCGCCCAAACCCAGGCTCACCGACGGCCAGACACACAGCGCCCCCGTCAACCCAATTTCCGAACCCATTTCCAGCCCCACCAGAGCGATTGCCGAGTGACTTAAAAAGAGGTGGCAAAAGAAGCGGCGGGCTTCGCGCTGGACGAGCGCCAGCCCCGAGGCGTAAACCGCCGTAATCAGCGACAGCAAGCCAATGCCGTGCAAGACCCACTCGGGGGCAATCGGCCGCACGAGGCGCACCGCCGCATACGCGCCCGTCATCGGGGCGATGAACAGCAGGGCCGTTCCAAACGTGGCGTGTTCAAACAGATCAGTCATCCAGCATTGAAACGGTACGATTCCATTGCGCATTAAAATGGCGGCGAGCAGCAGCACGCCGCCCCATGCGCCTGGCACCTGCCCTCCCGGTTGAGCAGTGACGCACGTCTGCCCGGCAATCATCAGCCCCACGAACAGCGTCATGTGCAAGAGGAACACGCGCGCCGACTTGCCCTGGGCGCGCAGCTCAAGCCAGGGGGGGACAACTTCGGCAGCCAGCAGCCCAATCACGAGCCACGGTTGGCGGCTGCTGAACAGGGCCAGCACGATCGCTTCGGAAATGAGCGTGCGCACAAATGACGAGCGGGGCGTCTTTGACCGCAAGGTGGCGACCGTGGCGAGGAAAAACAGCAGTGCGGCTAATGGCAGCAGCGGAGCACTGAAGTCGTCGAGTTTGAAAATCTCGCGCCCCAGGATTCGCACTTCTGTCGCGCCACGACCGCCGGGCTGAAAGTCGAGCCAAGCTGCCACGGCACAGACACAGGCGCAACCCGCAAATCCCGCCGACCATTGGCGGGCGACGTGAGAAACCTTCATGCGGAGCACCCACGCGGCGCCGATCAGCGGCGTCAGAATCGCAAGCTCCAGCCAAGGCAGGTGCGGCAGGGTCATATCAGATCTTCAATTGTCCCCACCGCGGGATCGGCCCGCCGCGGCTGGCGTGCGGGGCTGCCCGCGAGAAAATTGGTCCAGCGGCGTTCGAGCGCGTCACATCGCCGAAATAGTCGCAGGAACGGCGTCACAAAGCAGTCGGTCAGCAGGCCGTCGAGATACCCGCGTTCGAGAGCCACCTGGTAGCACCAGACCCGCAGATGTTCAGGAATCAGGCGGCTCCAGGAGCGCGGGGTTCGCGGCAGGTCGGCACCGATGGCGTTTTCCATCGTGCGGTAATCGAGCAGCAACGTCGGCGCCCGCAGGAATTGCAGGGTTCGCAAACAGGCGTGTCCGAGAATATGCACCAGCGCCACATAGCGGAACCCCAGCCCAATTTCGGCCACGATGATTCCCACCTGGGTCAGCGAGGCGAATGACAGTGCACATTTGATGTCGGTTTGCACGCGCCCTGCAAACGCCGCAAACAGAGCGGTTGTCAGCCCCACGAGTACGACGGCGGCGCAAAGCCATGGCGAGAGATCCAGCAGGGGGCTGACGCGCAGCAGCAAAAACGCGCCCAGGTGCACCGACAGCGCTCCGTAAAAAACCGCGCTCGACGGGGTGGGGCCTTCCATGGCCCGTGGCAGCCAGCCCGAAAACGGAACCAGCGCCGATTTCCCGGCCGCCGCCAACAGCAATAGCAGGCCGATCATCAGTGCCTGGTGTTCAGTGATGGCGCTTGATGCGACCCCATCGGGCCAGGGAGCAGTTCCCAAGAGTTTGCTGAAATCGCCCGCGCCGGTCATATGATGCATGACCACCGACGCAATCAGCAGCGCCGCATCGGAAATGCGATACACGACCCACACATGCAGGCCGTTTCGCACCGGGGAGGTCCGCTCGTGGTAAAACGCGACCAGCAGCGCCGACGACAAACCCACCAACTCCCAACCGGCAAACAGCGTTTCAATCGTGCCCGCCAGTGACGTCACCACGATGCCTGCCAGAAACAGCACATAGAACATGAAAAACCGGTTGAAACCCCGCTCGCGGTGCAGATAGCGGCTGGCAAATGCGCCAATCGTGCCGCACAGCACGAACGACAGCAGCACGAAGGGAGTCGACAGCCGATCGAACACGAGTTTGATGGCAAAATGATAATCGTGAATTTCGACCCAGTGGCCGAGTTCGATCGTGGCCCGGGGCGACGGCATGGGCAACATCAGCCCCAGCACGACCAGGCACGCCGCCAGGCCCACCACGATCGCCGCCTGCACCGCCCGGCTGATTGTCCGTTCTGAAAGCGGGCGGCTGAGCAGCGTCGGCAAACCGAGCAGCAACACCAGGGTCAGTGGAGCGGCGACGACAAGCAGCCCGAAACCGCGGGTCAAAAGCGGGAAATGAAACATGGTTCACAATCGTTAATGTATGGCGGCAAAACCCAGGTGGTCGCGCCAGCCGCGATACCAGTCGGTCGAACTGGCCGCTTGGGGAAGTTCAGTGCATTCGGGTTGATACTTGTGAAACTGGCCTCCTTGAAACAGATGAATCTGCGGAGAATCGGGCGCGAGCACCGCCAGTTGCGACCAGCCGTTTTGCAAAATGCGAGCCACGTTTGGAGATCGGA
>JAJXXL010000196.1 GCA_021781115.1 Planctomycetota bacterium | reverse complement strand
ATCCGCCTGTTGCCGGTGTCAATGCGCGCAATGCGGGCATATTTCAGGATCGATGGGACCGTAGCCGACTAATGAAAATCGTGTTCATATTTATGGATGTCTTGAAAATATGGTGTGAGGGCTTGAGGAGGAATGGGCACGCTGTTTTTGTTAAATGGTGCGGCGGGCCAGGCGGTGCAGCATTTCGCAACCGCGTTCGAGCGTACTGTCGGCGGCGGCGTAGGAGATGCGAAAATGCGTGTCGCGCGGGCTGAAGACCTGCCCCGGTATGATCAGCAGGTTGTTACGGATCGCTTCGGCCACGAATTCAGAGCCGGTTCCCCATGGAGCCCGAGGAAAAAGATAAAACGCCCCACCCGCGCCGGCAAATGCGAAATCGCGGCCCAGCTCGCGGAGCATGAAATCTCGCTTCCGCCGGTATTCAGCCACCCGGTCGGAAACGTCGAAATCCCACGCGACGAGCGCGGCGTGTTGAACCGGGTGCGGTGCGCACACAAACGTGAATTGTTGCAGCTTGATCATTTGTTGCAGGACGTGCTCGGGGCCGTGCACCCAGCCGATGCGCCAGCCGGTCATCGAATGCGATTTGCTGAATCCGTCGATCACAATTGTCTGCGGGTTCCAGCGGGCCGGGCTTTGAAAGTCGCCGTCGTAGCAGTACGCGCGGTAAATTTCATCACTGACGAGCGCCACGTCCTTTTCGGCGGCGAGTCGGGCAAGCCCCTCGATTTCGGCGGTGCTTGCCACGCAACCCGTGGGGTTAGCCGGGCTGTTGAACAAAATGACCTTGGTGCGGGGCGTAATCGCATCGCGCACGCGATTCAAGTCGATTCGAAAATCAGGGTAAGTGTCGATTTCGACTGTCTTGCCACCCGCCAGCGTCACGAGGTGCTTGTACATCACGAACCAGGGGTCGAACACAATTACTTCGTCGCCGGGGTTCACCAGTGTGCACAGCACCAGCACGAGCGCCCCGCTCGTGCCGCTGCTGATGAACACCTTGCGATCCGCCTGCCCGTATTCTGCGTCGACCGACGCCTGGATCTTGTCGATCAGCGCGGGAATACCCTGGGTCTGGCTGTAGGCGTTCCGGCCTTCGGCCACCGCCTGGGCCAGCGCAGCCTTAACGGGTTCTGGAACGTCAAAATGCGGTTGCCCGATACTCAGATTGATTGGATCTTTCAGCTTCGCGGCCAGATCAAATACCTTGCGTATGCCCGACGCGTCGATCCGCCGCATGCGGTCGGCAATCCAATGCTCGCTCATGAAATCTCCCGATGAAAATCGTCGTTGGTCGACATCGCAGGACAAAGACCTGCGACAAGGCTAACAGAATTCGGCGCGGCATTCACAGTTCAGCCGCCGCTGCGGTCAAAGTCAACGGTCAATGGCCGATAATTGCCGTTGCCACCCGGGGGCCGACCGTAAGGTGCATCGCCCCCCCCGCACAGTGGCCCGGGGCGTTTCAGTCGCGGCAAGGCCCTGCGTTGTGCCTATTCGGAAACCGACCCGGCGTAAGACAGTTTCTCTCCAAACGGCGCGTCGCTACGGCTCAGGGCCTGCAAGACCTTGGCCACGACCAGCACCGCGTCGCAGGTCGGGTGTGGTTCCAGCAGCCAGTAGCGGCCCGAAGCGCCGCCACCCAACCCGGCGGCGTGTGTTCGCATTGCGGCCGACATGGTTTCAAGCGTCGTTCCGCCGAAGGCGCACCGTCCGCCGGCGCGTTCGACGGCGCGAACCAGCGACGACGCTGCCCTTCCCACCTGTTTGTCCGCTTGGAGCGATGCAGCCGATTCGAGCACGATGCATTGGCCGGGGGTTTCGAACAGCAACGATTCTGCCAGAAGCTGCATCAGGGATGCCGCGGCGACCAGGTCACCGGTTTCCGATAAGAACGCGCATTGCTGGCCGTCGTCGTGAACGACAACGCCGAAATGACAACCCATGGTGCGTACCGCGATCGCAGTGCGAACCAGGTCGGGGTCCGCGGCATCAGACAGGTTGCGCGCCCTGGTGGGAACCACGACATGCTCGAGCCGGCACGGCAGTTTTCGGAAAATTCGGTCGAACAGATCGCGCACCAGCCGGTTCGAACAGGCAAAGGCCACGCGCAGCGGACGCAACGCATGAAAATGCTTCCACAATCCTGCCTCATAGGGAACGGCGGCGTGAAACGTGCGCTGCGAACCGGGCCGCCGCGACGGACGCGCATACCCTTCGCGGCGCCGCGCTGCAACGGCATCGAGCCCGCCGCCCAAAGACATTGGCGCCGCGCCCCGCCCTACGAAATCGAGCCCCGTCCAAGCGGGCCCTGAACCCGCGCCGCTCACGTGCACGCCCGCCGCGGCATCCAGGTGGTCGACGGCAAACCAGAAACACGAACGGGTTGTCAGGCCGACGTCGATCACACGGCAGCCCATGCGCCGCAGCCCGGCGCCCACACCGGTCACGATATCGGGCGATGCTGGTCGTTCATCGTGGCCAATCAGCACGATCGGTCCCGATCGCGCCCCACCTCGCGCGGTTTCGCCCGCCCCCGCTGCGACACGCGATTGGTCATCCCAAAGTCGGCTGGCCAGTGCCCCGGCAATGTCGGCGGCCGTGGAACGCGTCAACTGGTTTAAATACACGCCCCGTACTCCTTCCGACGTAAACAGCGACGTCGACGGCGGGGGCCGATGCACGGTCGTTTCAACTGTTGAGTCGCGGTCTGCGGCCTGCGGCCCGCGCCCCGCTTCGCAGCCATGCGCACATTCGCGACATTTCGCATAGCCCGTCGCCAGCCGGGCCAGATGTACCGCGCGGTTGATCGGGTAACCTTCGTCCGGACAACGATATTCTTGCAGCGGGGCGCTTGCAGTCATGATGGGGGCGGCCCACAATGGCCTTTGCTGGAGGCGGCCTGAGAACTCGGTCGAAGAGTCCCGAGGGCGAACCGCGAACAAGTGGAGTTCGAGTTGATTGGGTGTTCACGTCGCAAGCCGGCGGCGTGCACCCGGCCGGCTTCGGTGCCGCCGCAATGTTTCGTGATATGAATAAATAATTCTTGCCATGAACGACGCGCGCCGCGCCGCAGCGACCGGTTGACATGGCGCAACCCCGCGGGCGGCGAACTTTACGACAAACCGGCCTTTCCTGCAAGCCACGTCATGCATGCCACTGAGTTCCTCAAATCGACCGAAACCCGGCCCCCCGGCCCGATTGTCGCCCTGTTTGGCGGCGAGCGATTTCTGAAGCAGGCCGTGCTGGCCCGCGTGGTTCAACAGGTTCTGGGGGCGGGCGACGAGGCGCAACCCACCCGCCTGGCGGGCAAAAACCTCGACCTGGCCAGTGTTGTCGATGCGTTGCTCACAGTATCGATGTACAACCCTCGCAGCCTGATCGTCGTCGAAGACGCAGACGATTTTGTTTCCGAGTGCCGGCAGGGCCTGGAACGGTATCTCGAACGCCCGGCGAAAAAATCGGTGCTCGTGCTCGACGTGTCAAGCTGGGCGGCAACGACGCGACTCGCCAAACGGACTGAGGAAATCGGCCTGAACATTGACTGCCGTCCACTCAAGCCCGCCGAAATGGTTCCGTGGATCAATGAAGCCTGCCGCGCCCGCCAAGGCAAGAAAATTGACCGCGCGGCGGCCCAGCGGCTGATCGACCTGGTGGGCGCCGATTTGGCGCTGATCGACCAGGAACTGGCCAAGCTCGCGGCGTACGTGGGCACGCGGGGCACGATCGATCTTGAGGCGGTTGAAACCCTTGTTGGCGGTTGGAAAGCCGAAACGACCTGGAAAATGCTGGATGCAATTCGCGACGGTCACCTCGAACAGGCGTTGCAGCTCCTCGACCGGCTGTTGACGGCTGGCGAACACCCCTTGAAGCTGCTGGGGGGGGTGGGTTATGTCTATCGCCCGCTGGCACGGGCCACAGAATTATCGCGACAGGGAGTGCCGACAACGCAAGCGCTCGCCGAAGCCGGCGTTAAACCGTTCCAGGTGCAACCCGTGCTGGCCTACCTGAAGCGCATCGGGCGGCCGCGCGCCGAACAGTTTCTCAAGCAGCTTCTCCAAGCCGACCTGGGTCTGAAAGGCTGGGGCGACCTCCCCGAGCGGGTCGTCATTGAACGCCTGATCCTGCAATTCGGGGCGAAGGAACTGATTTGACGCGATGAATTCGGCCACGCCGGGTTTCATTTCGGCACAGAAGCCTTGACGCAGCGGAAGCCAATCGCGTCGCTCTTGCCGTCCGCGGCGATTGGCATACGAAACCCACTGCGATGGCATTCGTAGCGTTCTTTCCACGAACCGCCCCGAATGACCCGCCGCGCGTTCGGCTCACTGCCCGCCCAACTCGAACCATCTGATGGCGCCCCGGCGTAGGTTTCGTGCCAGCCGTCGCTCACGAATTCCCAAAGATAGCCATGCATGTCATACAACCCCCACGGGTTCGGCTGCTTTGCCCCCACGGGCGGGTCGTTTCCCGCGGCATTGCCTGTATGCCAGGCGTACGAGTCGAGCAGGCTGGCCCCATTTCCCGTGTCTTTCGGCCCGGTGGCGCTTTCGCCAAAACTGTAGGGCGTGGTCGTGCCGGCCCGGCAGCAGTATTCCCATTCGGCTTCACTGGGCAGGCGAATTTCTTCCGTCTGGGCGATCAGGCGGCGGGCTCGCATTTGTACAGTCGCCTTGCGGCAGAACTCGACCACGTCGGCAAACGCGACTTTCTCAACCGAATTCCGCGGGCCTTTCCATTGGCTCGGGTTGTGGCCCATGACCGCCTCGTACAGGTTTTGGGGAACTTCGTAGCGGGCCATCTGAAATTTCGCCGTTAGCGTCACCTTGTGGGCGGGCTCCTCGCACCACGGACCATACCCGGTTCCCATCACGTATGTCGCAGGAAACTGTCCCTGCCCCGGCGTGATGGCCACAAATTCGCCATTGAAGCGCTCCAGTAAGTCGGTCTGTGCGCCACTATCGGTATCAGCGGCTTGTCGCTCAGTCGCTGTTGTGCGCGCACCGGTGTCGGCAACGCACACTGCCGCCAACAGACCGATCAGGCAAAGTTCACGAACCATAGGTGCCGCCTTTCGTCGCAAGTCAAAGTGTTGCCACGGGCCGCGATCATGCCGCCGAAACGTTCCCTCCGCCATGAAATGATAATTTGCGGCCCGTTGCATGCAACAGCTCAAGCTATAAGACACCCATCTTTTGGACTCATCGGTAAACCCGGTACGCTTCAGCAGGATTCGCGGCACGATGCCGACCTCAGTCGGCAACTCGCAAGGCAGGTCGTGGTGGCAACGGACAGCAAATCGTGACATGGTGGGAGGCGGTGGCTCATGAGTCCGCGAAGCGAAAATAAATGGGTGTCTTTTTTATGGACTGGACTTAAATACTGATCTTGCGTACACTTATTGAGTTCGGTTTTTGGACGACATTGGGAAAATAAGTTTGGTGAAAAAGTGGCGACTGGGTGTTTCCGGTTGAGTGTGGGGGGTCAGTGTGGTGGGGTGAGATGCTCGACTGCCACAATGGTCGGCGTGACCTGCCAAACCGATCGAGAGCGATCCGAATCGGGCAGTCATACTGCGGCAAGTTGCGACACTTTGAGATCAGTTTGAACAAAATTAGTTCGCATACGAACTTTCTTCCCAACGGCGTGTCTTGATTTCAGCGTATCAAGTGCACTGTGATTTCTTGGCGCGTAGGCTGGGCAGGGCGATGAACCCACTGGAATGCATTTGTCTTAACTAACTACAAAATATTGTGTTATGAATTATGTTCGAAATGGAATCTTCAGCGGCGTCTGTGAGCCGGCTTGCAAGCCGGCTCGGTGGCGTGCAGGATTCATGAGGGTTTGGGGAAAACGGTACAGGAAATGCTAAAAGAGCGATCAGATCGTTAACAAGCGAACGATTCGGCGAAGTGTATAAGCTGGGTTCGAGGAAAACCAGAAGCCCGCAGCATCGAATAAGGATCAGTGGCATGGCAACGTCTCACTACAAGAATCCGGCGATCAGGCAGTTGAAAGACCAGCAGGTGCGGTATGCCCCGCGCGACGTGCGCCTCGAGCAAATTGAGCGTGCTGAGCAGCTACTTGACGAGTTGGATCTATCACGCGATTACCGGTACGACGAGTTGTGCCAACGGATTACGGCCTATCGGCCCGAACTTTACCCCGATCTGATGATCAGTGGGCCTGAGGCGGTGCACGACCTGCGGCTGTTCGTCGAGGATCTGTCGGACAGCGCTGATATTTCGGCCGAAAGTCTGGCCGAAGAAGTGCTGACGCTCGAACAGGTCAGCCAGCATTACAAGGTATCGACGAAAACGGTCGACCGCTGGCGGAATCGCGGGTTGGTCAGTCGCCGGTTCATGTTTGGGAACAAAAAGCGGATCGGCTTTTTGAAGTCGGCGGTAGATCGGTTTGTGTTGAAACATGCCGACGATATCGAACGGGGCAGTAAATTCAGCCAACTGACCGAAAAAGATCGCGAGGAAATCATATCGCGTGCCCGACGGCTGGCCCGCTTCGGCGGTTGCCCTGCCGAAATCAGCCGCAGAATTGCCCGCAAACTGGGGCGCGCGACGGAAACGATTCGTCTGACCCTGAAAACCTACGACGCCGAACATCCGCAAACGGCGGTGTTCCCCAATGCCATGCAGCCGCTGACCGAAGAAATGAAAACGGAGATCTTCCGCAGCTTTCGCCGCGGCGCGTCGGCCGAGCGGCTCAGCAAACGGCATTGCCGCACGAAGGCCAGCATTTACCGGATTGTTTCGGAAATGCGCGCCCGGCGGCTGCTCGACCAGCCGATTGAATTCATGTACCACGCGTCGTTTGAAGCGCCCGATGCGCACCGGGTCATCCTGGGTCCGCCTCCGGAATCTGAAAAACGTGCGGGGCAGTTCAAGCCCCCGCCCGGGCTGCCGCCCTACCTGGCGGGGCTGTACAACATTCCGCTGCTGACGAAAGAGCAGGAAGTGTATTACTTCCGCAAGATGAACTTTCTGAAGTTTTGTGCGGCGCAATTACGCGATCAGCTCGACGTCAGCCGCGCCAAGTCGCAAGTCATGAATCAGATTGAGTCTTTCCTCGACCAAAGCATCGACGCGAAGAACTTGCTGATTCGTTGTAACCTGCGGCTGGTGGTGTCGGTGGCGAAGCGGCACATGCGGCCCAATGGAAACTTCTTCGAAATGGTCAGCGACGGCAACATGTCGCTGATTCGCGCGATCGAGAAATTCGATTTCGGAAAGGGATTCAAGTTTTCGACGTATGCGACCTGGGCGATCATGAAGAATTTCGCCCGTTCGATTCCTGCTGAAAACACGCACCTTGACCGCTTCCGCACGGGTAGCGACGAGCTGTTCCAGGGGGCGCCCGAGGTTCGCAGTGACCAGTTCGAGCAAGAACTGGTCAACCATCGGCAGCACGACACGATCATGCGCATTCTCGACCGGCTCGAAGAGCGCGAGCGAAACATCATTTTGCACCGGTTCGGCCTGAACCAGGGCGCCGAGCCGCAAACGCTCGAGCAATTGGGCAGCCGGTTTGGCGTGACGAAAGAACGAATCCGGCAGCTTGAATCGCGGGCGCTGGCCAAGTTGCGGAAGATCGCGCTCGATGAAAAGCTCGACATTCCGGGGATCTGACTTGGGTAACCGCTGCGCACCATGGTTGGCAAGGGCCGCTTGGGCGGCCCTTGCCCCTGGCGCCGGGGTTCACTCGCGGCGAAAAACCAGCCCGGCGTCGTCGGGTGGGCCGCCCACGAGGCGGAACAGAAACTGCCGTTCTGAGCTGCCGGAAATCCGGCCAATCATCGACGCGCTGTCGGGCGGCTTCAATTCAAGCAGGCTGCCTTCCAGCGAATAGACCCCGGTCAGATTCTGGGTGCTGTCGCCCGCTGTGAACCGCCAGGCAAAGGTGCGGTCGTCACGCAACGTCAGTACGAACCGCGAATGATCGTCGGCGCGCGTCGCGTGCCACGTTCCCACGAGCGCGGCCGGCTGTGGCGGGGGGGCATCAACCGTTGGCAATTCCGTCGAAGCGGGCCTACCCCGCGCCGATGCAGGGCGCGCCGGGGGCGTGTCGCCGGCAAAGACCGGCGGCGGCAGCACGTTCGGCGAAGGTTGTGGGTCGCCCCGCACCAGCCGCAGCAATTGCTGCGCCAGCCGGTCGTTGGGCAGCAATCGCAGGTCTTCCTGCAGTTCGATGACAGCCGCATCGATGTTGCCCGTCGTCATGTAATGGTAGGCCAGCAGAAAGTGCGCGTCGGCTGAATCCGGGTGTTCGCGGCGGTATTGATCGAGCGCGCGAACCTGTTGGATGTACGTGTCGCGGTCAGGGTACAGCCCGCTGAGCGTCGTCCAATCCCACCCGGGGCCGACATTCAGCACGGCGTAAATCGTTGCGGCCGCCGCGCGGTAGTCGCGCAAGGCAAACAGAACCAATCCACGAAACTCGTGCATGGCCAGATCATTTGGCGTTTCGCGGAGCGCGAAATCGACCTCGCCCAGCGCTGCCTGGTACCGGCCTGCACGAAATGCGGCCCGGGCGGCATCAAAATGGGCGAGCGCCGCCTGCGAGATCGTCGGTGGCCCGGGGGCGACGACGATCGGCCGCGAATAATCGAGGTAGCGATACTGCACGACAACCGGCGGACCGTAGAACGGGTTGTAGTACGGGTAATAGCCGCTGGCCATGGCGACTGTTCCCGCACCGACCCCCACGCCGAAACCCCAAGCCGCCGGACCCCAAAACCACGGGCCGCGCCACGGGCCGCCCCAATGACCGTTCCAGTATCCATGATACCAGCCGGCGTGATATTCGCCGATATGCCCCGGGTGCCCGGCGAATCCGGGGTGCATCATGGGGCGAAAACCGGGCATCGGGCGGTCGAACCCTGGCCGCCCGGCAAACATTGCTTCGCGGCCCGGCATGGGGTGCGGCCCCATTGGCCCCATCGGGCGACCGGGCATGGCCGCCATGCCGGCTTTTCCTGCAGGCAGGTGCGCCACCGGCGCATAGCCACCGGCGGGGCCGCGAGCGTGGCCCGCGCTCATGCCGCGCGACCAGCCCGATTGCGGCGTGCCGACCATGAGCAGCCCGGCTATCGTCGCCTGAACCAGAAACCTGTTGCGCATGATTTGAACCTTGACCTCGATCCCCGCGGAATTCGTCCAGCGCTGGTGTTCGCGGCGCGTCTGGGCCGCGTCTCGCCAAATGGCATCCGCAGTACAATCAACCAAACATGACTATGCCGCGCGTGTTTCAAAACGCGTTCGGCGACGCCGCGGCTATTGTTTCCCGTCGCCGCCGCCAGAGACGGGCGATGCCGCTTCGCGGAGTTCTCCGCCGGATTGAGGTGGTGGTGGCCGGCGCTTCATAACGATTTCTGCGGCGGGAACAAGCGGCGCGTCGGCCCCCGCGTGCATGACCGAGGGCACCAGCACGAGCGTATCGTGATCGGGCGCGGCCAGGCGGGTTTCAGCCGATAGGGCCTGCCCGTCGTGGTCGACGAATTGCGAATGGATAACCCAATCGTGTCCATCGCGTTCCCAATGCCCCTCGCCAAAGCCGCCGGTCGAATCGAATGTCCACGAGCGAAAACGGCGGGCCGCCGGATCCCACGCGATGCGGGTTGTTCCGTGCAGCACGACTTCTCCGGCGACGCGCACTGCAAATTGCTGAATCAGAAAGTTCCTGTCATCGGCCCATTGCGTCGAGGTTTCGACCAATGCTTCGGGCCGTTCGGCAACCCATTCGCCCACCAGGTATTCAAGTTCCTTCAGGGGGTGCACGCCTTCTGCTGTGTTTTCGGCAAATTCGCGGGAACTGGCGATCAACCAGGTACCGTCGCAGCGAACATGAACCACGCTGTATCGCGTGACGACCGGCCGTTCGCCGGCGGCCAGAACGACGCGGTTTACCCCGTCTTCAACGACCACGCCGGGAGTGGGCTGACGAATCGCCTCGATTTCAATTGCCAGGTGGACAGTCGGATAGTCCGCAAAGAACCGGCCCATCTGACGTTCGATTTCGGCGCGGCCCACGACCACGACGCCGTCGAGCTCGACGAATTCACCCTGCGGAACAAACAGCTCCGCCACGGCCGATGCATCATGCGCATTGTAGGCCGCGGTAAACGCCGCCGCCGAGGCGCGAATGGCCGGCCCAATTTCATCGACGGCGCCGGCCGGCGGTCGTGATTCTACCGGGACGGGGCCGGGCGATCCGGCGGGGCTGGCATGCGAGGCGGTCTGTGCCAAGGCGGCGGCGACCAGGCCCGAAGCGGCACAGGCCAGCGGCAGCAACGCCAGTTTGCGTAATCGGTTCCAAGGCATCTGACAACCTCCGTGTCAAAACTGTTCAATGGCAGACCACCGAAAATCGGCTGGAATTGCCCGTCCGGCGACGGTGCGGAATGTTACCCAGGCGCCGATTCTGGTCAATCCCAGTCGAGGTGGAGCGTGAACGTGGAACGTGTGAAATCGCGGCCTGCCGAGGGTCTGCAGGCCGCAGGGCGTGCCGTTTGCTGCCGATTCGGTCTGACGGTGATTCAATGATTGCCGGGTGCCGGTTATAATGCGCGCAACCCCCGCCAGGAATTCGACATTCACCAGGAGGCATTCCGTGTTTTATCGTGGCCTGAGTTGCATCGTGGTGGTATTTGCCTTGAACGCGGCTTGCGCCGATGACGCGATCCGGCATTCGTTTTTCATCGCCGGCCCCACGATGACCGGAATCATTGGCGAACAGGGCGAAGAAGTCTGGAACGCCGGGCGGCCGGCGGCCCGCGACGGATTTGTGTTGCCTGGCGGCAATGTGCTCATCGCCTGGGCTGATGAAGCCCAAGAGCTCACGCGCGACCGGCAAGTGGTTTGGCGCTTCAAATGCTCGGCTGAAAATCGGGAAATCGGCACGGTCGAACGGCTGGCAAATGGTCGCACGCTCGTCACCGAACTGGGGCCGCGGCCCCGACTGCTGGAGGTCGATGGGCAGGGTCAGATCGCGCTCGAATTCACATTGCAGCCGGAAACCGACAACGCGCACATGCAAACCCGCATGGCTCGCAAGCTGCCCAACGGAAATTACCTCGTCCCGCATTTGCTGGCCTTCAAGCTCAAGGAGTATTCGCCCGCGGGAATGGTCGTGGGCGAGATGAAAACCGACCTCGAGGACCTCGGCGGCCGTGGAGCCGAAAACTGGCCGTTCACTGCCATTCGCCTCGACAATGGGTGCACGCTCGTCAATCTCACGCACGGCAACAAAACCGTCGAACTTGATGCCCAGGGCCGCGTCGTATGGAAAATCAGCAATGAAGATTTCCCCCAGGAACAACCCTTTGCCGACCCCTGCGGCGGTCAGCGCCTGCCTAACGGAAACACCGTCATTGCCAGTTACGGTGCGCGGGGCGAAATCAAGGTGTTCGAGGTGACACGCGATAGAAAGCTGGTCTGGAAATACACGGGCAAACACCGGGCGCATGAAATCCAGATGTTGACGACGAATGGCAAACCGCTCGACGGGGCGCCGCTGAAATAGTCGACGTGCGACGAATCTGGCGTTTGTAGCGATACCGGACTCCGAATTCCGGCAAAAACCGGGGCAGGCAGGCATCGCGGGTGTGGCAGATCGGTGTCGGTTTGATCGACCGACTCTTCCGATTCGGCAATTTGTAGCGATTGTTTCGATTGCCGTGCTGTGGGAAGGCTTGTTACTCCGGGCTTAATCGGTCAATCCCACAGGCCCCGTCGTTCCGATACAACCGGCTAGACCTTCCGTTCCGGAATGCGCTCAAGACTGGGGGTGAGGGTTCAACAATTCGGCGCGAACCGGTTCCTTCCCCACGGATGGCGAGGAATCGTGTCTATCCGAATCTGCTGCGCTCAGATGACAGACGCGTTGTCGCGGCAATTTGGAGATTGCCAACGAAACTTCTTGATGCGATTTGCAGGAGAGCAAATGATGCGGAAGATTTCCAGAAAATCCTGGCTTGGCCGCCTGACCCGGGCCGGCGCCGTATTTGGCACGGTCGGGCTGTGCAGCCTCTCGACCGCCTGGGGTCAGGATCGCGGAGCGTACGATTCTGAAGACCAGAAGCCGGGCGCCCGGTACTTCCAGTCGGCTTTGCAGGAGCAACCGCCGGCCTCGGCGAAGATTCCCTCAGAGGGTGAACCCGGCGCGCCCGAATCGCCAGCCACCGGCACTGCCGAGGCACTGCCCGGCATGGCGGCCGAAACCCCGGCAGCCGCGCCCGAAGAGGGCCCCTGGTCGCTGACGAGCGTGTTCAACAACCAGCGCCGCGGCACGAACTGGCTGTCGGACAATGGCTGGAAGCTCGGCGGGAGCACAGTTCAAAGTTACACGATTAACTTTGACCACCCGGCGGACCACTACAACGGCCCCGTCACCTGGACCGACCGGTCTGACGAATACCAGTTGAACCAACAGTGGCTGTACCTCGAGCGCGCCACCGATACGACGACCAAAGACTGGGACATCGGCGGCCGGGTCGACGTTCTCTATGGCACCAGCGCCCGGCTCACGACCGAAGCCGGCCTTGAAGACAACATCAATCGTCAGAGCAACAACTACGGCTTGGCGATTCCTGCGTTTTACGTCGAAACGGCGTACAAAAAGCTCAAGGTGAAATGGGGTCACTTCATTTCGCCTGTCGGCTATTTCACGGTCGATACGACGCAAAACTTCTTCAACACCATCCCGTACACTTATCAGTACGGCGAACCCTTCACCCATACTGGCGCCTTGGCCACGTATACGGTGAATGACAACCTGGTCATCGGCAGCGGCGTGATCCGCGGCTGGGACAACTTCGACGGCAGCGGTTACGGCAGCCGGCAACTCGGCTGGATGGGTACCGCGACCTACACCTGGAAAGACAAGTCGTCACTGGCCTGGGTCGCCCTGTGGAGCCAGGAGCAAAACGGCTTTTCGCAAAACCCCGCCAACCCCAACGCCGACCCGCAACACAGCGGCCGGTATTTCCAGACTTTGGTCTATACCCGGCCCATTACCGACAAGATCAACTACGTGGCGCAAAGCGACTTTGGTACGCAGAGCGACGCCAATACCGCATCGTCGCGGCTGGCTGGCACCAACGGCGGTACCGCCCGTTGGTACGGCTTGAACCAATACCTCTTCTATACGTACAACGAAAAATGGACGTGGGGAGCCAACTTTGAATGGTTCCGCGATGAAGAAGGTTACCGCGTAGGCGGCTTCCTGCCGAACCTGCCCAATACCTCGGCTTCGACCAACACCAGCGGCTTGAACCCCAACCGCAGTGGTTATATCGGCAACTTCTACCAGGTAACGCTGGGTCCGAAGTGGCAGATCAACAAGAACATGTTTCTGCGGCCCAACTTCCGCGTGGACTGGTTCGGCGGCCAGGCGACAAACACCAATGCCGATGGCTCGCCCGCCCAGCCGTACAACGACGGCAACAAGCGGTCGCAGGAAATCATCGCCACCGACTTCTGCATCACCTATTAACCACGCCCGGCGCGGTGAGAACCCCCGCAGCAGGTTCGACCCCACTGCCGACGTTGTTTTCTGAGTTACGTACGCGTCTTGACAGCGCAGGACAGCCGTGTCGCGGGCCGCCGCCGGAATTCGTTCCGACGTGCGGCCCGCGGCCGTTTCATCCCTTGTCCGTTCAGTGGGCAAGAATCTCTTCGATGACGGTGGATCACGACGTTTCAGGGCCGGGGCGACGGGCGCTGCCAGTTTTCGCGCGCCGGGCTGCGTAAGCCAGGTCGCGCAACTCGGCTCAGGCCCGGCATCTGAGCCTCGCTGGACGCCGCGAATGTCGCCCGCTAAACTCCTGTTCTGACCCGATTGCGGGGCCATTCTTACACCACCAATCGGGGGAGCCGCGGCAAATCAGGTGCGGGCCAAATCGGCCGGTTGCGCATGAACGGCAATGGGTCGTTCGCACGTCGTTGTCCATGCGCAGGTCGCAACTTGTTCGCGGTGCTGTCAATTCGCTCGATCTCAAGCAAGTTGTTGCCGGCGGCGCGAGTGGCTGAACTCGGCGAACTCCAGTTTGAAATGGCGTATGGATCTACCGATTGCGGGTGCGGCCGCAGGCCGCGCGACAATTCGTCCTGCCGATGACATCTTTCGCCACCTCGTCGAGGCGATGAGCGATTATGCCATCTGGTCGCTCGACCTGAACGGCAACGTGACGAGCTGGAACGCGGGGTCCGAACGCATAATGGGCTGGCGGGCGGCTGAAATCATGGGTCGCCACAGCCGCACCTTTTTCACCGCCGGCGATACGGCTGACGAGGTTCCGCAGAAACATCTGAAACTGGCCTTGTCCCGCGGGCGATATGAAGAAGAATGCCTGGCGGTTCGCAAGGACGGTTCGACGTTTTTTGGCGAGTTCACCGTGACGCCGCTGATTGACGAGCACCATCGGCAACTCGGATTCGTGCAGGTTATTCGTGACCTGAGCACTCAGAAACAGATCGAAGCGGTCTTTGTACTCGGTGAAGAGGCGTTGCGGCACAGCGAAAGGAAGTATCGCGACCTGGTCGAAACGTCGCACGACCTGATCTGGTCGGTCGATGAGCAGGGCTGCTGGACGTTTCTCAACCGCCAGGCGACGCTGACGTTTTACGGTTACGAGCCCGAGGAAATGCTGGGGCGGCCGTTTACAGATTTCCTCGAACCGGGCCGCATCGAGCACGAAATGAAAGTGTTCGAAAAGGTCAAGCTCGGTCAGTCGGTGTTCGGTTTTGAGACGCGGCATGTTCGCAAGGATGGCCAACTGATAGACCTCAGCTTTAACGCGATTCCCATGATGGACGTCCAGGGGCGGGTTGTTGGCACGACGGGCACCGCTCGCAACAATACCGCCGCTGTTCACGACCGCGAAGCGGCGCGAGTTCTCGAAGAGCAATTGCGGCAGTCGCAAAAGATGGACGCCTTCGGCCAGTTGGCCGGGGGCATCGCGCACGAATTCAACAACCTGCTCACGGTCATTCTGGGTAATGCGCAATTCATCGCCCAATCGTTGCCGGCCGACGACCCGGCCCGCGAGTGTCTGGCCATCATCCATGAAGCCGGCGAGCGCGGCGCCGCACTGACCCGGCAGTTGCTCTCCTCGAGTCGCAAATCCGTGCTCGAACCAAGAATCGTCAATCTCAACGACCTGGTCGGCACGGCGCTGCGCCTGCTCAAACAGGTGCTGGGCAAGAATATCCGCCTGGCGGCAGCGCTTGACCCCGCGACGCGGCGCGTCAGGGTCGACCCGGCGCTCATCACGCAGGTCTTGATGAACCTGGCGATCAACGCCCGCGACGCCATGCCCGGCGGCGGCGGCCTGACCATTGCCACACGCAACGTGCACTTGGACCAGGCGGGCGAAACGCAGCACGCGGAAATGTCAATGGGCGAATTCGTCATGCTGACGGTTGCCGATACCGGCTGCGGCATGTCGCCCGAGGTCAAGGCCCGCATTTTCGAACCGTTTTTCTCCACCAAGCCGATTGGCCACGGCACCGGGCTGGGCCTGTCGGTCGTGCACGGCATTGTGCGGCAAAGCGGCGGGTACATTGCCGTCGCCACGGAACCGGGGGCGGGTTCGGTATTCAGGATTTATCTGCCGGCGGATCTCAGTCGCGCCCGCTGAATCGACGATCGCCTGGTCTGGTGGAGACAGGTTATTGATTCTGCCGCTTTGAAATCGCCTCCAGGGCTTTTTCGGCCTCCTTGCCCACGGCCCCCTTGTCGGTTTTGGCCAACCGATCGAGCGGGGCCTGGCTCGCCTTGCTGCCGACGGCCGCCAGAATCTGACAGGCCGCCAGTTGTACCGTCCAGTCGGAATGTTTTAGCAACGGCAGGACGGGCTTTTCGGCGATCGGCCCCATCGTCTTGAGCGCATTGCTGGCGGCTTGGCGTTCGAAGAATTGAGGTACGCGCTCGGCCAGCGCGGCGGCGGCCCGTTCGTCCTTGAGTAACCCCGGCGATTCGACGGCGGCGCCTTTCAAGAAGACGTTCTGGTGATCGAGCAGGCCCAACAGCACGGGCACCGTGTCGGCCGTGCCCCACACACCCAGGGCCTTGGCGGCGGCCACCTGAATGAAGCCGTCGCGATCCTTGAGCAGCGGCTCGATGGCCCCGGCGACTTCGGCGCGTCGTGCTTCAATCACAATTGCCTTCGCGAGGGTTTCGAGTGTGCCGCGCACCTTGAAGCCATTTTGCGCCTGGAGGTCGGTCAGCAGTTGGTCGAGAGTCGCATCGTCGATTGCCATGGGGCGAGCGGCTTCGGCCGCGGCGGCGGCCGAGGCCGCCGCCGCGGTTTTGGCCTCTTCATCGAGTTTGGCCAGTTCGGCGGGGGTCAGCAACCGGGCCGAAATGGTCGTGGGGATTTTCAACGTGACGTTTTCGCGGTTAACTTTCATCAGGAGCTGCATGTCAACCGCGTGCGGAACACCGGCCTTCAGGTCGAATTGAATCGTACCTTCGCCGGTCTGTTCGAACACCGGCGCGCCGCCTTCCTTGCCGGCCGTTGTCAGCGTGAACTTCTTTTCGATCTTGGCGATTCCATTGACAGGTTTGCCCAACGTTTAGGTGGCATGTTCCTGCGAGGTATGAATCGTTCCCTGATTCTGATTGCCGACGAATCGGGGCAGTGGGCGGGCGTTCTTTTCCTTTTCGGCGATCGACACCGCCCGCCGCGTTTCCCACGTGGTCTTGCCTCCTGGAGGTAATGGTTCCAGCACGAGCATTGACAGGTTGCCCAACAGGTAGGGCAGTTGCGATTCGCCCTGGTACCTGACCAGAAATCCGTCTGGGGTGATCGTCAGTTCGCGTTGTGGGGCGAAATCGCCTGGCCCGAACATCGGCGGGAAGCTCGGCCGGGGGGGAAAGGGGCGAAAGCCCTGTCGCGACGGTTTCGCCTTCGACTTGGTAACA
>JAJXXL010000252.1 GCA_021781115.1 Planctomycetota bacterium | reverse complement strand
AGCTACACATGGGGTGGCACGGGCGGCTACGGCTATGGTTACGGCTACCCGATGTACTACGGTGCCGGTTGTGGAATGAGCGGTTACGGGTTTTACTGAACGAATCGCCCCGGTCCGCGCACCAAATAATGCGGTCGTGCGGCCCGTTTTCGAGAGTTTCTGTGGGCGTTTGACAGAGCGTGCTGCCCGTATCTTTGCTTGATGAATTGGGAATAGTGCTTCGCGCGGGCTAATGACTTCCTGGATTCGGAGTCAATCGTGCCTCATGCGATATCAAAGACGGTGATGAAAGTCGGCTGTGCTGCTGCGATCGCAATTTTCGACGCGCTCATGACAGCGAGCGCAGCAGCCGCCGACAGACAAGGGCCACCGGCTCAGGTGACGAGGGCTACGATGACCGGCGCCCCGGTTGAACTGGCGCGATTTCGTCGGCGTTACAGCCGATGGAACTACGGTTTGCGTCGACGCGACCGGTTTGTGCCTGCGGTGCCCGCGTCGCCGCCAGCCAACGGTGGAGGGGCGATACACCAAACCCGCCCGTGGCCCCCAACCCCGGCGGTCAATGGATACCGGACCCCGCACACATACGGTCCGGGAATCTTCATTTATTGAATGCGGTAACATGGGCTCGAAATGGCCGCATGGCAGGGGGAATACAGGAGGTTTATCGACCTCTTGAGGAGTCGCTGAAGCGACCACGCGTGACGGGGTAGATTCGTCGACGGGCCGCAGGACAAAACGGGCAGGTCCATCGACCCGGAGGAGAATCAAATTGTCGACGAATTCACAAGGTCCAGGGCGAATTGCCTTGTCTGCCTGGGCTGTAGCGTTATCATAACGATTTTCACTGATATCAGTGCGAACACCCGATCATTGGCCGACGATCAAAGCGATTTCATGATGGATTATTCGCGGGCAAATTCCGTAACGTCTGAATTGTATGTCGACTGGTCGAGCTGGTCTGAACTTCCGTGGGTATCACGTAGTGCGGGGTTGCCCGAATTGCAATTGTGCATCCGCCTGCTGGAATCGGCCGCCCAAGTCGAGGAAGTCGACGGGTACCTGAAGCAAGAACTTCCCGAGGCGGGTTCGGAGTTTGCCGCCTCGTGGATCGCCGTCTACAGTCGCGGCGGCGAATGGGAAAAGCTCGGTGAGTTTGGTCGACAGCCGATGGAGCACCTTCCCGTACCGTTTCTGGCAGACGTACTTGACCGGAACGCGGGGGGGTGGATGCACTCAGCCGATACAAAGTCAGCCAGCGTTCTGGCGGCCCCGCTGGACAAGAGCCGAGGCGAAAATGAAGTGCTGATTGCGAGCGGCCGGGCGTTCGAGAAGAAAATGCTGCCGGGGTTTCTGGCAGTTTCACACACCCTGGGGCTGGGCCTGGCAATTGTACGGCGGCAGGCGCGGGCGATCGGCCGGGTCGCCCGGTTGCGGGCCACGCTGCAGATTTCGTCGCAACTGTGTTGCACGCATGAAATGGCGCCGTTGCTCGAACTGATTGCCCGCGAGGCAGCCCGGCTGATCGACGCCGACCGTGCCAGCATCTTCATCTGGGATCGCGAACATCATGAAGTAGTGGCGTGCCCTGCACTGGGCGTCACCGGGCCGCCGCTGCATCTGGCCGACACGCTGGGCATCGTGGGCGAATGCCTGCAAACCGGCAATGCCATCAGGGTCGACGATGCATATCATGACCCGCGTTTCAACCCGCAAGTCGACGCCAAGAGCGGTTACCACACCCGGTCGCTGCTGTGCGTGCCCCTGATCGACGGGCAGGGCCGCCGGATCGGGGCGTTCGAGGCGATCAACAAGCGGCACGGCGCATTTACCAACGATGATGAAGAGGGGCTGACGGAACTCGGCACACAGGCGGCCACCGCGCTGCAAAACACGCGCGAGCGCGAAAACCTGGTTCGCGGGATTTGCCACCTCAGAGAACAGGTTGCCCGCCACGAAGGCGAAATCATCGGGCAAAGCCCGGCCATCGCCGCCCTGCGGACGACGATCGAGCGACTCGCGCCCACCGACCTGCCGGTGCTGATCCTGGGCGAAAGCGGCACCGGCAAAGAGGTCGTGGCCCACGCCCTGCACGCGCAGGGCCCGCGGCGGGAAAACCCGTTTGTCGCCGTGAATTGCGCCGCGCTGACCGAAACGCTGCTCGAAAGCGAACTATTCGGCCATGAAAAAGGCGCGTTCACCGACGCGCACGAAGCCCGCCAGGGAAAGTTCGAAATTGCTGCCGGCGGAACGCTGTTTCTCGACGAAATCGGCGATATGAGCCCGGGTGGACAAGCCAAATTGCTGCGTGTCCTTGAACAGAAAGTGCTCACGCGGGTGGGGGGCTCGCAACCGATTCGCACGAACGTGCGGGTCATAGCCGCGACCAACACCAACCTCGCCGCCGCCGTGCGCGACAGGAAATTTCGTGAAGACCTGTACTACCGCCTGAGCGTCGTGGCGCTCGAACTGCCCCCTCTGCGCGATCGCCCCGATGACATTCTGCCACTGGCCGAAGCATTCTTGAAGCAGTTTTCCAGTGAAGCCGGGCGGCGGCCGCTGGCACTGTCGCCCGAGGCCCGTCGGCGATTGCAGCTCCACGCCTGGCCGGGCAACGTGCGCGAACTGCGAAACCTCATGGAACGCATCGCGTTTTTGTGCCCTACAGAAGTCGTCGAGGTTGGCGACCTGGCGTTCATTCTCAGCCCCGAACGCGATGCCGCCCCCCCCATGGATCTGGGTCTGTCTGACGCGACCGCCCGTTTTCAGCAAGACTACATTCGACGGATGATCAAGCGGGCCCAGGGCAACATGAGCCAGGCTGCCGGACTGCTGGGGCTGCACCGCTCGAACCTGTACCGCAAAATGCGGCACTTGAACATGCACGAAGCCGAAGACGAACCCGATGATGCCACCTCGCCCGTGTCATGACGCGGGCAATCGCGGCGATCGGCGGCAAAACCACTCAGGCCCCGCTGAAGAGCGGGTCAATTACCGCGCCGGCGTTCAGGCGAATCGGGCGGCCCTCGCGATCGCGCAATTCAGAATCGGGCGGAATGCCCAGCGCGCTGTACACCGTCGCGCCCAGATCTGAAGGGTAGTACCCCCGCGTTGCCGGATAGGCGGCGATCTTGTCGGACTTGCCAATGACCTGCCCGCCTTGCACCCCCGCCCCGGCAAACACCGCGAAAAACACCCCCGCCCAATGGTCGCGGCCGTCGGGCACGTAGCTGGGCGTGCCGGCGTTGCCCCCCAATTGCGGCGTGCGGCCGAATTCACCCAGCATCACGATCAGCGTTTCGTCGAGCAACCCAGAGCGCTCGCAGTCATCCAACAGGGCTGACAGCGCCTGGTCGAGCGGCGGCAGCAATCGTTCCTTGAGTTGTTTGCAGTTTGCGTTGTGCGTGTCCCAATTGTTCATGCGACCCATATTCGCCTGAACCACCGGAACGCCCGCTTCCGCTAACCGGCGGGCCAGCAGCAGCGATTGCCCGAACAGATGCCGCCCGTAACGATCGCGCACGGCAGCCGGCTCACGTTCAAGAGAAAACGCACCAGCAATCTTGCCTGAAGTCAACAGGGACATCGCCTGATGCTGCTGATCATGATACTGGCGGGATTGCGCAGCGGCGGCGAGGTCGTCTCGTTGCCGGTCAATTTCTGCCAGCAGGTTTTGCCGCCGCACGATTTGATCAGCCGTCAGGCCGATCGGCAGGTTCAGGATGTCAATGCGGAAATTGGGGTCGTTGGGATCCTGTGTGATTTGCCAAGGGTCATACGTTGCACCCAGCAAACCTGCCGATTGCCCCGAAAACCCATACCCGTTGTTGAGATAGGTGGGCAGCATCACCCCGCTCGGAACGCCGTCGCCCCCGCGACGCAAGTAATCAAACCCCGAGGCATAGCACGGCCAGTCGTGCCGCGACGCCATGTGCGTGGCGCCCGGCGGCATCTTGTCAATGCCCGTCAGCACCATGTGCGTGGCATGCTCATGGCTGGGAAAACCATGCGTCATCGAGCGCACAATCGCAAACTGGTGGGCTCGCGCGGCAAGCCCCGGCAGGTGCTCGCAGATCTCCACCCCGGGGGCGCTTGTAGCAATCGGGCGAAAATCGCCGCGAACCTCGGTCGGCGACTCGGGTTTCAGATCAAACGTGTCGAGGTGGCTGGGAGCGCCCGTCAGAAAAATGATGATTACCGATTTGGCCCGCCCTGTCAGGCCC
>JAJXXL010000106.1 GCA_021781115.1 Planctomycetota bacterium | reverse complement strand
GAGGAGGTCGAGCCGTTGGGCCGAAACCTGTTATCGCAGTGTTCCACCCGAAATTCAAGTGTACGGGGGGCGGATTGGTTGGCCGGGGCGAGTGGTCGGCGGGGCCGCCGCGTGATGGCGGGCCGGCCGGCGCGGCGTTACTTCTTCGCGGCGGGGGGCGGTTTTGCGGCGGTTTTCTGGAGTTCATCGACAATTGCCGCGAGGCGCGGGTTTGAGAGCAGTTCGGCCAGGTCGTATTCCAGAATGTGCTGCAAGACGTCGGTGGGGCCGAGGTCGCCCATGATGCGGTGCAGGCTTTGCTCGGTTTCGGCCTGGTGCGCGGCCAGTTCGTCGGGCTTCCACTTGTGGGCCTTGTCGAGCAGCGGTTCGACCTGCTGGCTGATCTTTCTCGCGGCGTCGGCATCAAGGCCGGCAATCATCCAGCCGATTTCCGACAGGGCCTTGGCCCGCAGCACCTTCCATTCGGTGGCGTTCAAGCCGTGGCCCACATCGACCGTATCGAAGAACAGGTCGATCGGGTCGGGGGTGTCGTCGCCGTAGGTGGTGAGGTAGTTCACTGCCTGGCGGGCGCTGAACAGATGCAGGGCCTGCGGCGCCTGCTTCCGGGCGCTGGGCGTGATTTCGCCGTGATTGTCAAAGGTCAGCTTTTCTTCGTCGCGCAGTTTCTCGAGCTTGTCGTCGAGTTCGGCGATTTTGTCATGGTCGCCGGTGACCATCGCTTTTCGCAGGTCACGCAGCGTTTTGACAAATTCGGCGCTGGCTTTGACCGGCTTGGGCGAACCGGGTTTGGCCGCGGTTTCGCGGGCCAGTTCGTGCAACCGCTGAAATTGTTCGGGGGTGGCTTCCAGCAGGTACAGAAACCTCAAGACGGCGAGATCCTGGTTCAGGCGGGGAATGTCATCGCCTGCCGGTTTCTTGTCTTCGCCGCAGGCGGCGGTGCCGCGGGGTAACCCGCCGCACCAGGCCAGAGCGATGATCAAGACGGCCCCCGCTGACGCTTGCCGCAACGACACGTGCCCCGGTTTGATGAGCATCAGAAATTGTTCCCTGGAAAGGCGCCCGATTGAACGTCGACCCCGGCGCAAGGCCCCCGGCCTGCACCGACACGACCATCCCGCGTGACATGGTACACGCGACCATCGGCACAATTCAAATCTGCGCCCGGTGCGACTGGCGGCAACCGGCGTGAGAGCGTGGGGCAGTGACGGGAACCGATCACTCGCAGATCAGCGCCTTGGCGGTTTCGCCCGACGCCGCAGTTTCCGCCGCATCGTTCGCCTCGGGGGGCTCGGCCGGCTCCGATATGCCGGTTTGGGCCACCGTTGCGGTTTGCGACGAACCGGCCTGAGCGACGACGGTGGTGGTGGCCGGTTCAATTTTGACCCGGTTTTTCAGGTCGTAGCGCATGCCGGCGTGCAACACCTCGTAACCCGGCTTGGCGGCGGGGGCGATTTCGCGGTCGGCGTAAACGGCGACCTGATTTCGCCCGACAACCTCCATCGTGTGGTCGGTGACAATCAGCGCGGTCGAGTCGTCGACACCCAGGCCGATTAATTGCGGATGGGCCTGCTTGACGAGGGCCATGTCGTCAAACCGGTTGCGCTGGCTGAAATGCTGGTCAATGGCCACACCGCGCAAAAAGCCGAACCCCTGCTCGTAGCCTTCGGTAATCACTTCGGCATTTTGCAGCGGGTTGCCGCGCACGAGGTAGCGGGCCTGAATCGAGGCCCCGGCCGAGGTGCCGCCGACCACGCCGCCCTGATCGAGAACCTTGTGAAACAGGCGTTCGGCTTCGGTACCGAGGTAGGCGTCGACGAGCCGCCATTGCCGCCCGCCCATAAACCAGATGCCCCGGGCCTGCCGGAGCAGGTCGAGTGTTGCGGGGGCGTTGGCTTCGCGCGTGGTCTGGGCGTGCAGGCGGCGCACATTTTTGGCGCCGGCCTCGAACAGCCAACTGGGAATGCGGGCTTCGGCAGGCGGTTCGGGCCCGAGCGCCGTGGTGACGACCACCACGAGTGCGTCGGGGCCACCGGCGGCGGCGAGAAAGCGGCGAGCCGCTTCGGGGGGCGTCGTGCCGCCGCCGACAATTACCAGCGTGCCATGGGCCACTTCGGGGGCGGGCGGATCGAGGGAGGGGTTGGGGGGCAGGTTGCGGGCGACGGCGGCCCGAATGAGGGTCGTCAGGTCGGCCTCGGTGCCCGGTTTGAGGATTTCGACGCGGGCGGGCCGGTTGGCCGAGGGGGCGAGGCAGGCCGCCACGTGCGATTCGCCCATGACGTTCATGCGCCGCCCCTGCACGATGAGCGCGGTGCCTTCATCGATGCCCAGCCCGAGCAGCCCGGGGTTGGCCGTGAGAACTTTCATTAACCGGGGTTGGCGGTTGCGATTCATGAAGTGCTGATCGACCACGCAGCCGGGCAGAAACCCGAAGCCTTTGCCAACTTCCGGTTCGGGGTTGCCCCGGCGAATCATGACCGGCGACATGATTGCCGCGCCGGCTGACGTTCCGCCGATGACGCCCCCCCGTTCGACCACGGCATGAAACAGCCGTTCGGTGACCGTGCCCAGGTAGGTATCGGTGACCTTCGACTGCGAGCCGCCCAAAAACCAGACGCCGGTCGCCGTTTTCAGAATCTCTGAAAATGCCGGGTCATTGGCCGTTTCGCGTGAGCGGGTGTGCAGCACCGAAAGCGCCGCAACCTTCATCTTCCGCCAAAGCTCAAGGTAACGTTCGACATCGGGCGAATCAGCCGTGTCGCTCGCGGTGGTGACGACGACCAGTTGCGCCTGTTCGCCGCCTGCAAGCTCGACAAATCGGTGGCGGACTTCATCGGGCAGGTACCCGCCGCCGCAAATCACGAGCGCCCCGGTCGACAAAGCGGCGAGTTCTGCCGGATGGACCGCCGCTTCATCGCCGCCGAATGTCGTGCCGGGAGCAATCAGCAACACGGCCATCATCCACGGAGAGATCAGTCGAAATTGACGGCGAACACAGACACGCGGTGAACAGGACTTGTTCATCAGGGCAACGCCTCCTGCGTTATCGAATGGCAACTCACATCGACGGCCGCGTCACGTTAATCCCTGCGACAGCCAGCCGTACAACCGACGAACGATAAACCCAACCGGGGTTGCCCGTCAACCGATGTTCAGGTGAAACCCCGATTTCCTAATACATGTTTATATCAAAACCGGTTATTGTATGAAACCCGTTCTTCGCATCGGGCGAGCGCAACACCCAACTTGAGCCGGAACGCTGCACCACGAGCGAACACGCGGCGCGGCGTCGCCCGTGCGGGCGAGCCCCCCGCGCATCACTCACGCCGCCTGCCGGAAAGGGTGGGGGCGACTACCCATTCGCAGGCACTGTCTATTATTCTAAGGGCGGAGAACGCCCCCGGCGAGATCCGACCGGCTGAAAAACAAGCAGTTTCTGTAAATTCGCTGCGGGGCGACGGTGCTCGGAATGTCGCGCGAGTCGTCCGAAATCGACGATCATTTGTTCAGTGGAGCCGCCCCGGCCGGTGTGGCGGCCGGCGCTTGAAAAGTCTGTCAGATCGCCGGTCATCATGCGGCCGGTCGCCTTGTTTCGAAACAGTTATCATCATGGTGAGGAGGGGAATGGCATGCGCCGGTTTGCACTCTTGACGCTCTTGACGGTGGGGGCCGTTCGGCTGGCTGCGGCGCGCGAGCCCAGCACTCCCCACGTTGTCCTGGGGATTCACGGGGGGTTGGGGCCTGATCGCAATGAGGTGTCGCCTGCGGCAGAGCGGCAATCGCGGGCTGATCTGGAAGCGGCCCTGCGGGCGGGTTACGCCGTGCTGCAGCGGCCCGGCGGCACGAGCCTCGACGCGGTCGAAGCGGCGATTCGCGTGCTGGAAGACTCGCCGCTGTTCAACGCGGGCAAGGGCGCGGTGTTCACAAGCGATGGGCGAAACGAGCTCGACGCCTCGATCATGGAGGGCAAGACGCTGCGGGCCGGGGCGGTGGCAGGCGTCACGACAGTCAAGAACCCGATTACTGCGGCGCGGGCGGTCATGGATCAGACCAAGCACGTTCTGTTGATTGGCCCGGCGGCAGATGGGTTTGCCAAATCGGCCGGGTTGCAAATTGTCGAGCCCGCCTATTTTCGCACCGAAGAACGGTGGCAGCAGCACCTCAAGGCGGTCGAAAAGGCCCGTCAATCGCCCCAAGGGGCCGACCGGCACGACGCCCGCGCTGGTCATTCGTGGGGGACAGTTGGCGCCGTGGCGCTCGATAAGATGGGCAACCTGGCTGCGGGAACGTCTACCGGGGGCACGTCGGAAAAGCGGCCGGGCCGCGTGGGCGACTCGCCGATTATTGGCGCGGGGACTTACGCCGACAACGCTTCCTGTGCCGTTTCGGCGACGGGTCAGGGAGAGTTCTTCATTCGGTATTCCGTGGCGCACGACATTGCGGCGCTCATGAAGTACAAGGGAAAGACAGTCGCCGCCGCCGCCGAAGAAGTCATTCTCGACAAACTCAAGCCGGTGGGGGGCGAAGGCGGCGTCATTGCGCTCGACGCGCAGGGCAACTTGACCGCGCCGTACAATTCGGGGGGAATGTTTCGGGGCAGTATCACGGCCGACGGGCAGGTGCGAATTCGGTTGTTTGACGAATAAACCGCGCCGGGTAGAATCGTGTGCGATACGTTGTCCATTTTGCCAGCCCCCGAGGCACCCCGTTCCATGAGCCACCCTGCCAGCGTCGGCGAAGAACTCGCCGTGACCGTGCTCGACCAGATCGAGATTTTGCTGTTGAATGTCGAACGCGCCGGGCAGGCGCTGGAAGTCGACCCGCACCGGCAACGGCTGTTTGAGTTGTTCGTGCTGGCTGACGCCGCCGGTTTCCTGCACGACGACGCCGAGCACGACTTGTCGAGCGACGGCGTGGCCCGCGCGCTGGCCGGGCGATGGGAGATGGCGCGCTCCCTTGGCGGGGACATTGCCGCGCCCAGCCAGTTGCCGCCGGCGCAACTCGCAAAAATGCGGGTGTTGTGGTCGTTCATGCGAATGTGGATGGAATGGACGTACGCCTGGTCGCGCTGGGAAGAATTTCACTCGGGGAAGGACGACGACGGTGCGACGGGCCCGGAAGTCGTCTAACCGCGGGCCGCAAAATGCCACGCTCATTGAAGAGTGCGCGGCGTGGCCCCCTTGATTGTTGACCGGCCCCGGCGAATAATTCCATTGGGCCGATGTTTTCCGCGGGCCGCAGGAAGTGAAGGCGCATCAACGCGGGCCGAAAGGAGTGCTGTCATGCGACGGACCTTGCTCACGACGTGTTGGGGTGTCGGGCTGTATCTGGCGTTACGGGCAATGGGCGCAAGTGCCGAAGAGGTGCGCGATTTTCGCGTCGATTACGGAACGCCCGCCCCCACGCGCACGGAAAGTACACCCGCCGAGTCGCAACCCGGGGCGGGGTATGGCTACCCCTACGCCTACGGTGGCTACCCGTATTACGGCGGCTACCCGTCCTTTGCGAACCCGATGCTGAGCTACTCGATGCTCGGTTTTCCGGGGTACGGATACGCGCCGACCGGTTATTACTCGTTTGGCGGGCTGGGGGGGTACTCGTCGCTGAACTACTACAACTTCGGCGGCCTGGGTTCGTACCCGTGGGCGGGCTACCCCAATTATGGCCCGTACTTCAGCTACCTGCCCCTGTCACAGGGGCCGTGGGGTTATTCGGCCTGGGGGGCACCGTTCATGAACCCCGGGCTCATCGACTCGCCGCCGGCTGCGGCCACACCATCGCCCAAAGGTGCAGAGAATTCAGGGGCGGCGGTGGTTGATTTTCCGCGTGACGCGGGCGGTTCGGCAACGACGCGCTCGGGCCACTCGGTCGATTTTCCGAAGGCCAGCGACCCGCCGCGGCCGGGGGCCGACGTGCCCTGAGGCGGGTGGTTCGCGGGCCCGGTTGGCGCGGTCGGTGCCCGGCGAAGCGCTTAGGGAGCCGCCGAAGCCTGTTCGGTTTCGGGCGCGGTTTCGGGTGCGGCGGCAATGGGGTTAACGACCGTTCCCTCGGCGAGTTGCCCGCGCATGACCTGCCGGAGGTCGACGCGCTCCTGGGCGGCAGGGCCGGAAACGAGAATCACGTTTTCGATGGTGTAACGATCCTTTTCACGGGCGAGCAGCACACGCGCGCCGTGCCGGTCGTCACCGAGCACCACCAGCGCCCTGTCGCCCGTGACGCTGATCTTCGAAAGCGGCGCGGCGAGGAACAAGGCCGGCGGCTGGTCAAGCGGGGGAATGCGTTCGACCAGATCCCAGACCATGCGTGAGAACTCGCGCGAGGCGTTGGCCCGCACGAGGTCGAGCGCCAGCAGGCGAAACCCGGCCGCAAAGTCGAGAATCGGAATCATCATGTCGCAGGTCGACTTGAGCGATTCGGGGCGCTCGGCCACGGGCAGCAACACGTCGTCGACGAGCATTTTGCCGCTCTGTTCCCGCAGGACATAGGTCAAGGGGCCGGGGCCCTGGTTGACCGTAACTTCCGTCAGCGGCCCCTGGAAGTCGGTGTTGAGGATCGCGATGGCGCCGGGGTGAATTTCGGCCAGCGGCATTTGTCGCAGCGTTGCAGCCGTCAGCCGTTCCCAGACGCGCTTGTTCAAGTCGTGCGTCGAGTTCAGCCGCAACGTGGTCAGGTCGCGGTGCACGAGCGCCTCGCTGAACACCTGCATGCGGGCGTGGGCCGTAAACAGCGCCGACAGCCGCTTGTCCTGGTTGCCGTGCCGCTCGTAAATCGTGACTTCATCGACGTGATAATCCGACGGGGCGTGCGGCTTGTCGTCGTCGGGCGGGTCGCGCACGAGGCTGATCTTGACGATTTCCTGGTCGGTTTGCACGACGCAGTGCGCGCCGCTGCCGTCCATTTTCAGGTCGAAGTTCTCATCATCGGGGGCCGGGTTGGGCAACCGGGCCAAAGCCAGGTCGGCCCCTGCGAGGCTGCCCTCGAAGAAGCGGCGCGTGCAGATCTGTTCCAGCGCGTGCTTGTCAGAGGCGTTGTACGCCGCCTGAAATGCCAGAGTGCGGGTCGTGGCGATCGCCCGTTCGCGCACCGAGGGAATCGCCTCGCCCTCGTGCTGCGATTCGACCGCCGCTTCAGAAACTTTCCAGCGCCCGTCGACCGTCTTGAACGTGACGTCGAGGTTGATGTTCAGCCGCGAAATGACGACGCCCGCCTCTTCCTGGTGAATCTGGGCGGCGGGTTCAATGTTGTCTTGCTCGGCGATTTCGGCGGCAATCTGGCGGGTCAGGTGCGCCAGGTGCTCGTCAGACAGTTCGCCCAGTATCTGCCCGAGTTCGGGGGTGGAGGTTGCCAGCACGCCGTGGCGCGTGCCGTCCTTCCAGGCATCGAGAAACTCGCGCAGGCTGACGAGCAGGCTGACCTGATCGCCGACCGATTTCGCCGAGTTTGTATCCTTCAGGAACAAGTCGGCGACGACCCATTTTTTCGTCTTGGCGTCGCGTTCGAGCCGGAACATGACCTTGCGTTTTTCAGGCCCGACCACCGCCGTCACCTGCTTCGCGCCGTCGTCGTCCTTGACCTTGACCACCTTGGTCTTGCCCTCGGGAATGTCGAGCATTTTGAACGCTCTGAGCGGGTCGCTGCCGACCTGCACGGTTTTCTGTTCGAAATCGTCGGAAGCGGTCGACCGCAACTTTTTCAGGTCTTCTTTTTCGAGGCTGTCGGTGAACGCCTGAATGACCCGGCTTTCGACCATGTGGCCGCAACCGGTCAGGGCACCGGAAACGCAACCGATCAAAAGTGGCGTCAGAAACTTGCAGTGCATAGTAGGCCATCCTGCCGATGCGACGATGTGCGGGTTGGTGGACCTTGCCGTGCGGCCCGGCCCAAGCCGGTATCACGACCGAAACGGAAGCGCGCAATACTTCAGGATCTCTGTCTGACGTTTCCCTGGGGGCCGGGCGAACCGCGGGCCACCCGAGGGAACGCGGTCAGCCCGCCTGGAACCGATGGGGGGCTGGAGTCGTCACGAAAATTGTTGAGAGGGGAAGTGCGGGCGGGTTCTCTCAGAAACGGTACGGGAGGTCAAGAGGAGAAAACCCGTGCCCCAGGCGAACCGGCGGAGCGACACCCCCCCCGCGCACCTCGACGAAAATCAGACGCCCGCTTGTGCTGCATAAGCGATTGTTGATATAATCTGTCCCTGTGACGTGCCACGGGTGTTGGCACGGGCTGGCGGCGAAATCGTCCTTTATTCAGGCGAGGAGCGGCAAACATGCGGCATGTTTTCAAGCGGGGTGTGGCGGTGTTCGCGATCTAGCCTGGTCACGAATGCCCTGTTGAACGCGGCAGAGGATGCGGTGGCAAAACCGCCTGCGAAACCGGCGCCTGCCACAACCGATGCGAAGCAGCCCGCGCCCAAGGTCGTGGTGGGCCAGCCAGCGCCCGAGTTCAAGATCAAAGATGCCAGCGGCAAGGAAATCGACCTGGCCGAGTTGACGGCCCGCGGCCCCGTGCTGGTGCGGCTGACGTGCGGCTGCCTGGGCTGCGACAAGGAGTTGACGTATTTTCAGGAATTGCACGCCGCCTACGAGAGCAAGGGGTTAACGAGCCTGGCGGTTTTCAAGGAACCGGATGCGAAGGTTGAAAAATACGTTCAGGAGAAAAAACTGAACATGCTGTACGCCGTCGACCCGAAAGGCGAGAGCTGGAAGGTGTTCGAAACAAAAACGATGCCGACCAATTTTCTGATCGCCAAGGGGGGCAAGATCATCAACATCGCCGCCGGCTGCGATCCTTCGGGGCTGTTGGCGACGAAGCTGTCGGAAAAGGTCGCCGGCCTGGTCGATGCCGAAAAGGTCGATGTGAAAGCCAGGGTCGAAGCGAAACAGCAGGCGAAGCCCGAAGCAAAGCCCGCCGACAAAAAGGATTAGCAACCGGCGGTTATCAGCCGTTGCGGGAGCATTTCGTTTCGGCGCCCTCGCCGGGGCTCTGATTCGCCCCCGGGTTGCGGCTGGTCATGTCTGTGCGACGTGCCCCTGAAAAACCTGCAGATTGCCCGCTTTGGCTCGGTGCCAGAGTGGGCAATCTGCTTTTTTTCTCGGACGTACCCACGACCAGCGATTCCTGGGCCGCCCTGTTCATTTGCCAGCCCCGGAATGCGTCGCGAGCACGCTCGACAACTGGCAACCGACAACCGAATGGTTAAGGTTTCGTCAGAATCTGCGTTGACACGGGCGCAGTGGTTGCGGTAAAAGCTCGCCCTCTCTCCCACGTCCACAATTTCCAAATCGCGCACCGCCGGCATGGCGGCGGCGTGCCCGTTTCGCAGACCCCAGGGGTTCGGCCTAATGCATGGATGCGCGCGGCAGTTGTCGTCATGTGCCAAGTTGCGGTTCACTCGCACTTGGTGGGTTGTCGCCACGATGCTGGCGATCGGGTTATGGGTGACGCCGGTTCGTGTGCGTGCCGACGAAACCGATGGCTCAAGCCCGGCGTTGGCCACGAATTCGAACGGCGACGCTCCTGAGGCCACCGACCACGAATCGGTCATGGAGCTGCGGGCCCGCGTCGAGCAGATGGAGCGTCAAAACCAGTACCTCATGGATGCCCTGCGCAGTACGCGTTCGGCGCCCACGCGATTGCGCCACGGGGGGTATATTCGTCCCGTGGGCGACCTCGAAGGCCCCCTGGGCAGCGAAGACAACAGCGATGAGCGGTTCGACCGCATGGAGGAAGACTACGAGGCCGAAAGGCGGTCGATGCAGACACAGGATGAATCGCCCGAAGGCCCCAGTCGCGGAGCGTTGCTTGTCGGGCGATGGGGAACCGGGTTCGTGAACAACGGGCTGTGGTTCGAATCGGAAAAAAAAGATTTTCGGCTGCATGTCGGCGGCCGCACCCAGTGGGACACGTCGTTCTTTCACGCCAACGACCAGGTACAGTTCAACCCCGGGGGAACCGGCCCGATCAAGGACGGCACCGATTTTCGCCGGGCGCGAATTCGCATCGAAGGCGCAATGTACGAACAGAGCCAGTTTTGCGTCGAATACGACTTTGTCGATTCAACCACGATTTCGGGGGCAACCCCGCCGGGAACCCCCGACATTCCTTCGCCGCGCGACGTCTGGTGGAACTTCAGCCAGGTGCCGCTGTTCGGAAACGTACGCTTGGGTAACCAGAAAGAGCCGTATGGATTTGAGGTGCTCTTGAGCAGCCGCTGGTTGAACCTCATGGAGCGGTCGTACAACACCGAGATTTTCTATTCGCCGTACAGTGCGGGGTTTTCGCCGGGCATTCAGTTCTGGACGTCGTACCTCGACAACCGCGTGACCTGGTCGTGGGGCGTGTTTCGAAACGTCGTGAACAACATGGCCTTTGAAATTGGCGCGGGCGCGTTTGCCGTCACCGGGCGGCTCACGGGCCTGCCGATTTACAAGGACGACGGCAAACGCCTGATTCACCTGGGCGTTTCCGGGCGATCGACCGGCCTGAACAACGGGATCGTGCACTACCGAACCCGCGGCGACGAGCGGGTGGGCAACAGCGCCAACTGGCCGCTGTACCTGAACACGGCGAACATCAACGGCAGCGGCCGGCAGGACGTGAACTTCGAACTCGTTTCGGTGTGGAAGTCGTTTACGTTGCAGGCCGAGTACAATTTCGACTTCGTGCAAAATGCGTTTCTCGCGGGCCAGGCGCCGGTGGGCATTCTGTTTTTCCAGGGCGGGTACGCCGAGCTGTCGTATTTCCTGACCGGCGAAACCCGCGAATATGTCAAGGAAGTGGGCCTGTTCGACCGCGTCGTGCCCAAGGAAAATGCGTACCTTTACCAGAGCAAGTCAAAAACGCGGTACAGTCTCGGCGCGTGGCAAGCTACAGCGCGATACAACTACCTCAATATGAACGACAAAGGCATCAACGCCGGCATCCTCAACGACTGGACGTTCGGCCTGAGCTGGTTCTTTAACCCCAATTTCAAACTGCAGTGGAATTACAGCATCACGCAGCGCGGGTCGGCGCCGGGCGGCAGCAACGGCACCATTCAGGGACTCGGCATGCGTGTGGCGCACGACTTTTGACGACACCGGTCGTCAAGTGCCGGTCGCGAATTCACCGCGACGATGCAATTCCTGCGCGGAAGCGGTGGCAGCAGAGGCCAGCGCGATTTGCACTCAGAGTGGCCTGAACCCGCCTTGCAACCGGCGATACGGAAGTCGCATCGTGAATTGTTAAGAAACAGTGAAGATTGCGTGATTCTCCGAAGAAGGCTTTGTGAAATCTGGATGATATTTTTGTGTGAAACGCGTGAATTTTATGTGAAGAATTCATGAATGTGCGTTGGGGCCATCGTGGGAGCGTGTCGAACAAACCCTGAAAAACAGGGAGTTTTTGCAACGTGTGGGCCGGCGGAGGGAGGTCTCTCCCAAGGGGAATGGGCAGCCGGCAGGGCAGCCAACGATGAGTGGAACGCGCGTGGCGGTCGATTTATTCTGTGACGTGTTCGGTCATGTGATCGACCGCTGGCTGCAACGCGGGCCGGCACCAAGGTGAATTGAATCGCTGGTTCAATCCGTTTCCAAGAGACTGACCCGATATGCTCCGTGCAACGCACGTTTTGACCTTTGTCGTGGCTGCTGGCGGTTTGATTGCACTCCTGCCCGGCAGGTGTCGCGCGCAAAATGTTGGCGACACTGTGGTGGTCATTCAGACGGTGCGGGTGAAGGTGGGCGACAAGTTGCTGCAAAAGCACGAGCCTGGTATTCCCCTGATCGTCAGTGCGATCAACGGCGACTGGCTCTGGATTAACCACAAGCATTCGGGGTGGATCCCGAAGAGCGCTGTGGTTTCGCTGGATCGGGCGATTGAGCATTTCACGCATGCGATTCAGGTCAACCCCAACGACGCCGACGCCTATTCCGCACGCGGGGCCACCTTTAATGCGCTTGAAGCCTGGGAAGCCGCCACCCGCGATTTCGGCCAGGCCATTCGCTTGAACCCCAAACACACTGCGGCGTATGGCAACCGGGCCATCGCGTGGCGCAACCTGGGCGATTATCAAAAGGCGATTGGCGATTACAACTCGGCGATTGAACTGAACCCCAACAACCCGATGTTGTATCGCAACCGGGCGATTGCGTGGCGGCACCAGCACCAGGTCGACAAGGCTCTGGCCGACCTGAACGAGGCGATTCGACTGAACCCCAAGCAGCCGGGCGCCTATAACAGCCGCGCCTGGATCCGTGCCACGAGCCCCAACGCGAAATATCGCGATGGTATGCTGGCCATCGAAGACGCCAAGCGGGCGTGCGATTTGTCGGCGTACAAGTCGGCCGAGTACCTGGGCACCCTGGCGGCGGCATACGCCGAAGCCGGCGAGTTTGACAACGCCGTGCACTGGCAGGAACGGGCGCATGAAATTGCCCCGGCGGCGGCCAAAGCCGAGTCGGAAAACCTGCTGGCGAGCTATCGGGCCCGCAAGCCGCACCGCGATCAGGGCGAGAACGCCGAACTCGCCGCCTCGGGCGAATCGCCGCGATAGCTCACGAACGCCTGAACGGGCTCAAGACCTGTTCGCCGGTTCGGGGCGCCGCCGCGATCGGCAGGACGGCTGGTTTGACCATGCCGCGCGCAGCGCTTGCCAGTGGCTTGTCGTGAGGTCAATCTGGGGGCCGGCCGCCAGCAGGAAGACCGTCGCCCGCGATTTAATACTCGTGGGCCTCGCCAAGTGCGTCTTCGACGGGCGCGACCGGTTCGGCCGGGGGGGCCGTCTGGCGGATTCGGCGGTCTTTGACTTCGACAGTCAATCGCGTCAGGGCTTCGGCGACGGGCATGGAACCGAGGTCGCCTTCGATCCGATCGCGAACGGAAACGGTGCCCTCTTCGGCTTCGCGCTGACCGACGACGAGCATGTACGGGATCAGCTCCAGTTGAGCTTCGCGGATTTTGTAACCCACCTTTTCGGGCCGCAGGTCGCTCCTGACGCGAAACCCGGCGTCGCGAAACTGGCCTTCGACGCGTACGGCGTAATCCTGCATTTTTTCGCTGATCGGCAAAATCCGCGCCTGTTCGGGCGCGATCCACAGCGGAAAAGCGCCGGCGAAATGTTCGATCAGCACGCCCACGAAGCGTTCCATCGAACCGAACGGGGCACGGTGGATCATGACGGGCCGATGCGGGCGATTGTCGGCCCCGATGTATTCGAGTTGAAACCGCTCGGGCAGGTTGTAATCGAGCTGGACCGTGCCCAGTTGCCATTCACGGCCAATGCAGTCGCGGACCATGAAATCGGCCTTGGGGCCATAAAACGCCGCTTCGCCGGCGCGCTCTTCAAAGGCGAGCTGCAGTTCGCCCAGCACGTGCCGCAGGCTCTGTTCGGCCCGCTGCCAGTTTTCCTCGCTGCCGACGTATTTATCACTCTGCGGGTCGCGCAGTGAAAGCTGCACGCGATACTCGTTCAGCCCCAGGCTGCCCAGCACGAACTGCACGAGTTGCACCGTCTGCCGGAACTCCTCTTCGACCTGCTCGGGGGTGCAAAACTGGTGCGCGTCGTCTTGCGTCAGCCCGCGCACACGCAGCATGCCGTTGAGTTCGCCCGATTGCTCATGCCGATAGACTGTGCCGAATTCTGCCAGCCGCACTGGCAGGTCGCGATAGCTTCGGGGTTGCGATTTGTAAATCTGCACGTGGTGCGGGCAGTTCATGGGCTTGAGCAGGTAGCGTTCCTGCTGCCCCTGCCAGGCCTTCAAGGCCGTGAGCCGCGCCTCGCGCGGGGCGGCGAGCTGGTATTCGGGCACGCGGCATTCGAGCAGGTCGGCGAACTCGAAGTACTTCCGTTCGTTTTCCGGCGTCAGTTCGCCCGTTTCGAGCTGCGTGATCCAGCGGTCGACGAACGCCCCCGCCGGGTGCCCGAACAACGGTGCAAACTGCGAGTCGCGATAATAGGGAAAATGCCCGCTGGTTTCATACATTTCGACGCGCCCGATGTGGGGCGTGTATACCGGCTGGTAGCCCCGCTTGAGCAATTCGGCCTTGATGAAGTCTTCGAGGATTCCGCGAATCGTGGCCCCTTTCGGCAGCCACAGGCACAACCCCGGCCCCACGTCGTGGCTGATGTGAAACAGCCCGTGCTGTTTGCCCAGCACGCGATGGTCGCGGCGTTTCGATTCCTCCATTTGCGCCAGGTACGCCGCCAGATCCTTTGCGCTGAACCAGGCAGTGCCGTACAGCCGCTGCAGCGGCTTGCCGCTGGCATTGCCCTTCCAGTGCGAACCGGCCACCGA
Source organism: Planctomycetota bacterium (assembly GCA_021781115.1). Taxonomy (GTDB): domain Bacteria; phylum Planctomycetota; class Planctomycetia; order Planctomycetales; family Planctomycetaceae; genus JAJXXL01. The sequence goes on along the minus strand of JAJXXL010000106.1, from coordinate 2,731 downwards.
AAGCAACTTGAACGCTTTGATGCGCCCCGCATCAGGAATATGTGGCCCGCGGCACAGGTCGGCAAATTCGCCCTGGCGGTAAAAGCTCAGCGTGGGGTGATCGGCCAGGCCGGTTTGGACATGCTCGACTTTGAGCGCCTGGTTCAGGTCGGCACAAAATGCCATAGCCTCGTCGCGGGGCAGTTCAAACCGCTCGAATGGTTCGGCGTCGGCGATGATGCGGGCCATTTCGGCCTCGATTTTGGCGAAGTCTTCCTCCCGAATGCGATCGGCGAGGTCGAAATCGTAATAAAAACCGTGGGCCAGCGTCGGGCCGAACGCCAGGCCAACCCCCGGGTAAAGCCGCATCACCGCCCGCGCCATGACATGCGCCGCCGAATGTCGCATGACCCCCAGCGCCTGCGGGTCGCGCTCGGTGAGCAGCTTGAGCTGCAGCGGGCGCTCGGGCGGGGCCGCGGGCAGGGGCCGCTGCAAATCGACGATCACGCCATCGACTTCGGCGGCCAGGCAGGCCTTGGCCAGCCGCGGGCCGATCGATTCGGCGATTGTCAGCGGCGTGGTGCCCACGGGGTAGGGTTTGACCGATCCATCGGGAAGCTGAACGTGTGTCATGAAGTCTGCCTGAACTGCGCTCAATGGTTGAAACAGAATTGGCCGCACCGACCGCCGATTCAGCATGCGCCCCGTTCGACGAACACTGCCGCTCCTGCGGCCGCCGCGGGCCGTGGGCGACTTTTCAACAAGCGACCGCCGCCTGACGCATGGCGGCCCGCGCCCGGCGGAATCCGGTGATTTCGGCTTGTGTACTATAAGACAATTGCCCGAACGGTCAATTCTGCCCCCTGGCAGGAACCGGCGGGAAGTGCGGTTTCGCCGCAAGCGTCGGCCCGGTGGCTCAAAATATTCAGGCAATCCTGGGGAAATTGCAGATCTCGGCTGGACGCAAAAGTGAAGCTGCGTAGTTTTCCGGTGAGTCGAGATGCGCCTGTTGTGCCGGGTGCATCAGCCCGGCAATAATGTCGATCAATGACAAGCCGCCGGCGGAGTTGCATGTGCGGTGTTTGACCGAGCGGGATTTGACATTCCAGGAACGCTTTGGTCATAATCCGCAGTCGACTGCGGCAGCGCCTGCCCGCGGGGGTCAGGCCACGGATTGGTTCGTTCGTCCCAGGGAAGCGGGTTCTATGGCTGTGCTCGGTCTGCCGAAGCCATTGGGAATGCGGCGCCAGACGCAACTCGTGTTGTGGCTGGCGTGGTTGGGGCTCATGGTGGGGTTTTCAATGCCCCCGCTGATCAATCATTTTCGGTCGGGCGAAGGCAACAACAAGGACTACGACATCTGGTACGGCACCGGTCGAACTGTTCTTGAAGGGGGCGATATTTACCCCCGGCAAATGAAGAAAACCAATTTCGAGTTTCTTTACCCGCCGGCCGCGGCCGTGTTTCTGGCCCCGTTCACCGTCGCGGGAAAATTTCCGTTCATCGTGCTGTGCGTCGTGGCGAACTCACTGTGCTGGGTTGCCTGCGTACGGCTGGCGGTCTATCTGGCGACAGGCCAGGCCGAGGGCCAGCACCCGCTGGTTTACCTGGCGCCGATCGTGGGCACGGCGGCCTACGTGTGCGATACATACCTGCTGGGCCAGCCCAACTTGGGGCTGCTGGTGTGCATGCTGGGCGCATTTGCCCTGTTGCGGGCTCGGCGAGAATGGGGCGCGGGGGCGCTGATTGCCTTTGCCGCCGCCATGAAGGCGTTTCCCATCATGGCGATCGGCTACCTCATTTACCGCCGGTACTGGAAGGCGACCGCATCGCTCGGGGCCTGCCTCGTGTTCTTTCTGGTGTTGCTGCCCGCACCGTTTCGCGGGTTTGAACGCAACCTCGACGAACTCAACCGTTGGCGGCAGGGCATGTTGAACTACGACACCGGCACGATCGCCCAGCGGCCCGGCAGCACATATTACTGGAAGAACCAGTCGCTGGTGGCTTCGGCCAACCGGCTGCTGCGGGCGATTCCCGCCGACTTTTACCAGGTCAAGGGCGAAGAACATCGTGAACCGGTGTTCGCCAACGTCACCAACGTCGAATTTGAGGTCGTAAACTGGGTGATCGCGCTCGTCGGCCTGGGGCTGGGTTTCCTGTACATGGCAATCATGCCTCCGGCGGGCCAGCGCACCCCATTCTCTGATGCGGTCGAGTGCGCCATGCTGCTCGTCATGATGACGATCATGTCGCCAATTTCCTGGTTTTATTATGGCGTCTGGCTGTTGTACCCGTTTACCGTCGTGGCCACGTTTGCCCTCGACCCGGCCCAGACCCACCGCAACCGCGTCAAGTCGCTGGTGTGGGCCGGGGCCTGCGTGTTGATGTTCAATTTCGTCATGAAATGGGGCTGGTTATTGTATATTCGCGCCATCGGGTTTCCGTTCTTCGGCTACTTGTGCCTGCTCGCCGAATTGGGGTGGATCCTGCATGTGCTGCGACAGCGTACCCCGGCCGCCGCCCCGCCCCAGACGCTGAACGCCCCGCATTTTCAGTGGTCCCGCAGCCTGCCCCTGCAAACCGGCCGGTAAGCGGTGCAATCCGGCAATCTCTGGCAACGGCCCTGTCGAGCCATGTCGGAATTCTTCAAACGCCACTGGTTCCTGACCATGCTCGCCGCGCTGATTGCAGCGGGCTTGACGTTGGGTCTGCGCGGCTGGGGACCGGCGGTCAAACCCTGGGCCGCGCGGCT
>JAJXXL010000171.1 GCA_021781115.1 Planctomycetota bacterium | reverse complement strand
ACTACGGCTGCAGCCCGGGTTTTTATTATGGCTTTAATTACGGGCACGGCGCACGATGGTAACCCGCACGCCGCGAACCGGCTCGCGCTCGTTCGAGCGCGGGCCCGCGCGAGGGTGCCCCAGGCAGCGGCGGGCGGGGACCCCGTTCGCTACCGCTGCAACCGCTCGGCCAGTTCACTCGCTTCGCGCACCATGTCGCCCAGCACGTCGAGGCCCTTCTGCCAGAATGCCGGGTCCTGAATGTCGGCGCCCACCCGGGCCAAAAGAACGTCTGGCGGGGCGCTCGAACCCGATTGCAGCAGTTCAAGGTACCGCGGCACGAACGCCGCGCCTTCTTCCTGGTACATCCGGTACAACGACAGCACCAGCAATTCGCCGAACACGTAGGCGTAACAGTAAAACGGAGTATGGATGAAGTGCGGAATGTAGGCCCAGCCCCAGCGATACAAGTCAAGCATTTCGACCGCCTCGCCATACAGGGCGCGGTTTGCCGCCCACCAATGGTCGCACAGGGCGTCGCTCGATAGCTTTTCGCGGCGGCGGGCCGCGTGGGCCGATTGTTCAAACCGGGTGAGCACATTTTGCCGGAACACGGTGGCGAACGCATCTTCGATCTTGCCGCACAACAGCCCCAACCGCACCTCGGGATCCGACGTGCGTTCAAGGACGTGGTTGAACGTGAGAAACTCGGCGAATACGCTGGCCGTTTCGGCAATCGTCAGCGGGTGGTGAAAATTGAGGTATGTCTGCGCCCGCGACAGGTATTGGTGAATGCCATGCCCCAACTCGTGGGCCAGAGTCGAAACGTCGCGAAGCTTGTCAGTCCAGTTGAGCAGGATGTACGGATGCACTCCGGGCACGGTGCTGGCGCTGAACGCCCCGCCCCGCTTCGACGGCCGCACCTCAGCGTCAATCCAGTGATTATCGAAAAACTTTCCGGCCACGTCCCGCAGCGTCGGGTGAAACCGCTCGAATGCCGCCAGCACCGTTTCGCGGCCTGCGGCAAAGGTGCAGGCGGGCATGTTCGCCGCCACCGGGGCGTACTGGTCATAGGTGGCCATTTTTTCGAGGCCCAGCAGCCGGGCTTTCAGCCGGTAATACGCGTGGGCCATCGGGTAGTTGGCCTCGGCCACATCCAACATGCGATCGACCACGGCGGGCGCGACTTCGTTCGCCAGGTGCCGGCTCGCCATGGGCGAAGCGTAATTGCGAATCTGGTCGTTCAGGCCATGATCCTGGGCCACCGCGTTGAAAATGCTCGTCAGCACCAGCTCGTGCCGTGCAATTTCGGTAAAAAAACAGGTCTGTGCTGCTTTGCGCAGCCTGCGGTCGGGCTCATACGACATCGCCAGAATTTCCGGCTGGGTGAGTTTGCGCTTCTGCCCGTCGTATTCGAGGTGATACTGCACGCCGGCCACGAACTCGTCAAACAGGTTGACCCACGCCGACCGGGCTGTCAGCGATTTCTGGTTCAGCAGCAGTTCTTCGGGTTCGCTGCGGGTGTGCGACTTGTAGCGCCGCGCCGCCGTGAGATAATGCCGATAATTGGCCAGGGCGGGGTCTTCGAGAATCAGGGCCGCAGCCGCATCGGGCGCGGCGAGCCACCCCAGCTCAAAAAACGTGAGCTGGTTTTCACGCTCGACGAGCGTTTGACGAATCCGGTCATCGAGCCGCCGGTTGGCCGCGCTGGCGGTGTCGGCGGCAGTCAACAACCCGGCGTAGGCCCCCAGCCGGCTCATCAGTTCCGACAGGCTTTCAAGGTCGCGCAGGGCGACGGCCAACCCGAGTGTGGTCAGGTTTTCAGGGGCGGCGAACAGGCTGCGGTACGCGGCGGCAAACGCGGTACAGCGCCGCTCGCACTCGGCCAGATCAGCATCGATTTGCGGGTCGTCGACGCCCGCGTACAGGTCGCCCAAGTTCCAGACGACATCCTTGGCCGATGACGCGGCGTGTGTCATGAGTTTGCTCGGTGTTTGGTATTGCGGGCGTGAACGCCGCGTCAGATATTGCTTGGGAACTTGCGGGCCAGTTCCACCAGGGTCTTGACCATGCACCCCGTGGCGCCAGCCTCGCGAAACGGCTTGTCGCTAGACGCAAAAGCCGGGCCGGCGATGTCCAGGTGCACCCACGGCTTGTCGCACACGAATCGTTCCAGGAACTTGGCGGCGGTGATCGCCCCGCCCCACCGCCCGCCCACGTTCTTGATGTCTGCGACGTCGCTTTCGATCAGCTTGGCGAAATGCTCGTGCATCGGCAATTGCCACATGTCTTCACCCGCTTGCCGAGCCGCCGCCAGCAGTGTATTGCACCAGGCCTGATTGTTCGTCATCGCCCCCACGACTTCTTCGCCCAGCGCCACGACGCACGCCCCGGTCAACGTCGCCAGGTCGACGAGAAAATCGGCGCCGCGGCTGACAGCGTAATCGAGCACGTCGGCGAGTACGAGGCGGCCTTCGGCGTCGGTGTTCAGCACTTCAATCGTCACGCCGCTGCGGGCGGTCAGTACGTCGCCCAGCTTCATCGCCGAACCACCGGTCATGTTTTCGACAAGCCCCATCAGCCCGATCACACGCACCGGCAGCTTGAGCCGCGCGATCGCGACCAGCGCCGCCAGCACCGTCGCCGCGCCGGCCATGTCGCATTTCATCGTCAGCATGTTGTCGTTCGACTTGATCGACAGACCCCCGCTGTCAAACGTGACCCCCTTGCCCACCAGGGCCAGCCGCGGTCCTTCGCTGGCGCCGTTGTATTCGAGGTACACCAGCCGCGGCGCGCGGTCGCTGCCCGCGGCGACGGCGAGCAGCGACCCCATGCGTTCCTGTTCGAGCGCCGGTTGATCGAGGATTTCGCAGTGCACGCCGCACGCGCGGGCCAGCTCGGCGGCGCGGGCCGCAAAGCATTCAGGGTTCATCGTTCTGGCCGGCTCGTTGACCAGTTCCCGCGCCAGGTTGATCGCCTCGCCCAGAACCACGCCCGCTTCGACCGCCGCCGACAATGCCACCCGGTCACGCGCCGGTTCGACCAGCACCTCCAGTTCGCCAATTGCGAACCGCTTTTTTTCCGCCCGATACAAATCCTGCCCGACGCAACCGACGCCGAATGCCGCAACCAGGATTTGCACGCGGCGCTCCAGCGGCAGGCCGGGGCAATCGGCATCGGGCGCAACCACGGCCACCTTTTCGCACTTTTTCGTGGAAACATGGCGCGCCGCGGCAGTCATCGCCCGGTCCAACGTCGCCTCGCCCAGGTCTTCCACCGCCCCCAGGCCGACGAGCAGCAGCCGCTTTGCGACGATACCAGGCGGGGCGGGCAACGCCAGCAACTCGCCTGACTTGCCTGTCAGGTCATTCGCTTCACGCAGCCGGCTGAGCTGGCCGCCCAGTGCGTCGTCGAGCGCAGTGAGTTGACCACTCGACGGCAACGATTGAAAAATCCCCACAATCAGCCAGTCGCCCGCCGCCGTAGCCCAGGGGGTTGTGGTCAAATGAACATTCATGGCATTCAAATCTCGATGAATTCCCGTCAAACCAGCATGTCGCATCACGCAATACCGTCATGGCAATCAGCCACGCGGCGTTACTTTACCGTTTCGACCGCGGCACCGGAAGTCGCCCCCACACGTCATAATAAGACATCCATATTATTGACAGACAATCGCCGACTTGCTATACATCGATTGGTCAGGTGTCCCCTCCAGCACAGCACAGGCGTGCTGGCTCTGGATTCGGTCATGCCACTCGAAGTCTTGTTTCAGGATTTGACTTATGCCTGCCTACCCCCGACGACAAATCGTGGCGACAGCCGAAGTGGGCGTGTATCACTGCGTGGCGCGGTGCGTCCGCCGGGCGTTTCTGTGCGGTAAGGATGCGTTCACCGGCCGGTCGTTTGAACACCGCAAAGACTGGATCCGCAAGCGGCTGGAAAAACTGGCCGGCGCGTTCGGCATTGACGTGTGCGGCTATACGGTGATGAGTAATCACCTGCATGTCGTATTACGGATCCGGCCGGATCTCGTGCAGGATTGGTCAGAAGAAGAAGTCGCCGCCCGGTGGTGGATGGTGTTTCCCCAACGGTTCGACAGCAAAGGCTTTCCGGTTGAACCTGAGCCTGAAGATTTGCAGGCGATGGTTCACAACACGGCCAAGCAGGCCGAACGCCGCAAGCGGTTGGCCAGTTTGTCGTGGTTCATGCGGTGCCTGTGCGAACCGATCGCCCGCCGGGCGAAT
>JAJXXL010000044.1 GCA_021781115.1 Planctomycetota bacterium | reverse complement strand
GGGGTCTGCACGCCTGCCGCGTTGTTCACCGCGGGCGACGCCGGGCGCTGCACTGTGCGGTACGCCCAGTAACCACCAGAGTCTGCCGACGCAGGTTCGGCGGCGGGCAAGTTCGCCGCGGCGCTGGCAATCAGCGCCGCGAGGCAACCGGCCGCCGCGAGTCGCTTCGTTGTGCGGTGGGCGGCGTGTTGCACGAAGCAGCGTCGATCTTGCGATTCGCAACCCCCGGTGACGTGCAGCATGGCGAACAACCCGAACCGCGGGAACATAACCTTGCGACCTGACCCTGAATTCAGTTCGCAGCGCCTCTGACGGAACGTGGCGAAATGGCAACGCCCCTTTTCTCGACCGAGATGAGATTCTCTTTGCAACCGCCTGACACATCCTCTATTGTGCAAAAGATCAGGCCTTTTCGCCAGTGCGGTCGGGGACTGTTCAGTGTTCGGCTTTCGGCTTTCAGTTTTTCTGCCAGGGCGATATTGGTTGCCGGGTGTAAGTTTGCAGAAACCGACGAATGGATTGCCAGGAACCCGATCGGCCGAAACAACGAAAACCGAAAACCGATGAGGTTTCCCTATCTTCATGGCACGGCGGAGTCTATTCTGTCGGATTCCACGAAGCCTTAAAGCTTCGCCATCAGGCACATTTTCCCTGGCTCACCCATTTTGACCACTGCGGAGATTCCGGCGATGTCTTGCAAAATCAATCGCTTCGGGCTGGCGTTCATCGTGCTGGCACTGGCCATTTATCGCGTCGCGGCCGACGAAACTCCACCCGATTCCAAGGCCAGCGCAGAAAAGCCCGCCGCTGAAAAACCTGCTGAAAAGCCAGCCGAAAAATCGACTGAGAAGCCGGGCGAGAAGCCCGCTGCCGAGAAGCCGGCGGGTGAAAAGCCGGCCACGCACAAGGTGTCGCCCGGTCCCTTGCGCGTCGAGGCGGCGGTCGACGGAGTTTTTGAAGCGACGCACGCCGAAGAACTGGCTCTGCGGCCCGAATCGTGGGCCCAATTCAAGATTCTGAAAGCAGTCGAACATGGCGCGACAGTAAAAAAGGGCGAGCAACTGGTGTGGCTCGACATGCATGAAATCGACGACGCCGTGAAAGACCAGGAGGTTTCCGACCAGTTGGCGGGGTTCAGCGCGCAACTGGAGCGCGAAGAGTTGCAAATTCTGGAGAAGCTGTTTCCGCACGACCTGACCCAGGCCGAGCGCACGCGGAAAAACGCCGAAGACGATTTGCAATCGTTTCTCAAGGTGCTGCGTCCGTTCGACGAACGGGCTGCCGAGCAATCCTTGAAGATGGCGGACCAGTTTGTGGAATACGCCGCCGAAGAGCTTCGCCAACTGGAAAAGATGTACAAGGCCGACGACCTGACCGAAGAAACCGAAGAGATCATTCTGAAGCGGGCGCGCAACGACCTCGAACAGACAAAGTTTTTCGCCGAGCGGATGAAAGTGTTCATCGACCTGCAGGTCAAGCACCTGCCGCGCGAACAGGCGCAATTGGAAGACCAGGCACGAACCCAGGAGTACGCCCTGCAACGGGCCAAAACCACGCTGCCTCTCAACCTGGCCAAAGCCCGGCTGGCGCTCGAGAAATCGAAGCACGACCAGGAACGATCCAAAGACCGGTTGACGAAGTTGCGACAGGATCGGGCGGCGATGAAGATCGTGGCGCCCTGTGACGGCGTCGTGTATTACGGGCAATGTGTGCGCGGGCATTGGGCGACGGCTGCCACCAAATACAACCCGGGCGACAACCTGCCCGCGCACGCGGTGTTCATGACGGTCGTCAAGCCCCGCCCGTTGAGCGTGCGCATCAACGTCGCCGAAAAGGAACTGCATCAACTCAAGCCGGGCGTCGAAGGCCGCGCCGTTCCCGCCGGCTACCCCGACCTGCGAATTCCTGCCAAGCTGTCAAGTATTTCGAAGATTCCTGTGGCGGCGGGCAGCTTCGACGGCACGGCGACAATCACGCTGCCCGATTCGGCCGCCACCATTACCGCCGGCATGGCGTGCAAGGTAAATTTCACGGCGTACCACAAGACCGATGCGCTGACGATTCCGCCGGGGGCGCTGTTCTCTGAAGAACTCGACCCCGACCAGCACTATGTGTACGTTTCGCCCAAGGAGGGCAAGCCCGAAAAGCGGAATGTGCAGGTCGGCCAGAAGACGGAAAAGAAAGTCGAGATTGTTTCGGGCCTGAAAGAGGGCGAAGAAATCCTGCTCGAAGACCCCACGCTGAAAAGCAAGTAACGGCCCGGCAAAAGCAAGTAATGGCCCGGCCTGGTTTGGGCAGCCGCCCCCGCTCGTCAAGGATCTCGTCATGGTTCGATTTGCGTGGCTGCTGGCGCTGGCGTTTGGTACGGCGGCGCTGGCCGATGAGCCGCGGCCCCGGTTCAACCCCGATGATTTTCCAAAACCGAAGCCGATCGTGGCCCCCCTGCCGGGCGAGGTCGACGCGGCCATTGGCCGGGGCGCCGCCTTTTTACTGGGCAACCAGAACCCCGATGGTTCGTGGGGTACCCCCAATCGCACGAAAGACCTGAACATTTACGCTCCGGTGCCGGGCGCGCACCAGGCGTTTCGCACCGCCGTGACCGCCTTGTGTGTGTCGGCGCTGATTGAAACCGGGAAACCGAATGACGCGGCGGCACAAGCAGCCATTGATCGCGGCGAAGCGTGGCTGCTGGCGCACCTGCCGGAATTGCGACGCGCCACGCCCGATGCGATGTACAACGTGTGGGGCCACGGCTATGCCATTGAAGCCCTGGTCAAACTGCTGGCCCGCAAGCCGGGCGACGCGGCCCGCGCCGCCCGCATTCGCGAACTGATCGCCATGCAGTTCGATTACCTCGACCGGTACGAATCGGTCGACGGCGGCTGGGGCTATTACGACTTTCGCACGCACTCCAAAAAGCCCGGCAGCGATTCGATCAGCTTTGTAAACGCCGCGATTCTGATTGCCTTCGACGACGCCCGCCAGGCCGGCATTGCCCCCCCGCAAAAACTTGTCGACCGCGCTGTGGCGGCCACCCGCCGACAATGGAAATCCGACTATTCCTACCTGTACGGCGAGTACTTGCGGTGGCAGCCGATGCACCCCGTCAACCGGCCCGGCGGCAGCCTGGGGCGATCGCAGGCGTGCAACCTGGCGCTGCGCCGCTGGGGCGACAAAGACATCACCGACGATGTGCTCAAGGCGTGCCTCGATCGGCTGGTGGCCCGCAACCTGTGGCTGGACATGGGCCGCAAACGACCCATTCCTCACGAGTCGTGGTTCGCCGTCGCGGGGTATTTTTATTACTTTGGGCATTATTATGCGGCGCGGTGCATCGACGAACTGCCCGCGGCCGAGCGCCCGTATTTTCAAGACCACCTGGCGCACCTTTTGTTGCCGCTGCAGGAAAAAGACGGCACCTGGTGGGACTTTCCGCTGTACGATTACCACCAGCAGTACGGCACGGCGTTCGCGATTATGACGCTCCACCGCTGCCGGCATTAAGCCGCCGTGCGGGCGAGAACGTGACGCATTGGCAATGTGGGTGAATTTGTTGGCAGTCGTCATAGCCAATTGACTGTCGGCGAACCCGACCCGTACTGTGGGCAATTCGGGCTGCCCCGCATGAAGTGACGACTGATCGCGCAATGTTGTGCAGCGCACTCTCGGTTCAAAATGCGAAGTGCATGGCGCAAGGCAAGAAACGCAGTGCCCGGCGACCGAACCGAATGGCCGCGTCCCTTTGCCCCACTGCTCAACTCTTGACAGCGGGTCAACTGACCGCGCAGACTGAACTACAGGAATACGTATCGGCGCCCCAAATCGGGGTTGACCGATTTGTGGCTTTCGATGAAAAGCTCTCGCGGCGAAGGTCGGCATAAAAATGGTCAAAATTTCCAAAAGGTCGAAAACTGAGGTGAACGCCAACGGCCCCGCGAAGCCAATCGGAACGGAATTGCCGATAGAGTGGATTGTCCCGGAGAATATGCAGACCCAGGCCGTGGCAAACATGCTGATCCAGGCGGATGAGCATGACGTTTTCTTATCGTTTTTTGACACTGTGCCTCCCCCCGTGAATTCTGTGCAAGAAATCAAGGAATTGGCGGCCTCAGGGAAGAAAATTCGGGCGAAGTGTGTTGCCCGAATTGCAATCGCCAGATCTCGATTTCCAACGTTTGCAAATGCAATCTCAAAGGTTGGCATAGAGCTGGCGACTCCATTCCAAATTACGGGCAATCCGGAATCTGCGGAATAATGACTATGGCGATTATGGAAGCGGCAATGGAAAAGGTGAAGATTGTGAGCCTGACGGCTGGGGTTACCTTGTCAGCCGGCTCATATTTTCCGTGCTTTGTTGCTAGCAGCGCCGAGAAATATGAAGTTCGTGAGCTTGCGACATCAACCAAGGGGGCGACGGTAATGCGCTGCGAGCAGATCGTGCCGGATGGCGCTGGTGACCGGAACGCAGCGGAGGTGGTTCGCCGCACATGGCTCAAGATGATGGGGCTGACCGATGATGAAATCGAATGCGATATTCGCGACAATCCGCTCGATTTGCGGGAAGAAATCGAGAATCTGTTGGCGATGAACGATGTGCAAAAGCTAAACAAATGCGCGTCTGGCAAAAAGTGAACTTTGTGCCGGAGGCCAGCGGGTGCCATCGCTCATTCAAGGCAGGATTGTATTCCCAATTCGACCTGTTCCTGACCCGCAAGGCAGAAACGCAAAGCCAAACCGCCCATTCGTAGTGATCAGCTCGAATGAGGAAATTCAGGCTGGCGGGCTGATTGACCTCATCGGGATCACCTCTAAAAACGACCCCGAACAAGCCGAAAATCAGGTCGAACTTCCGACAGGCTACCAGGCTCTGACGAACCTTAAAGGGCCGTGGTCGGCTGCATTGTGTACATGGAAAATTGCGTTGCAGTCAGACGAGTTTCAGCTTGGCAAGGGATTTGTAAGGCCGAAGGAGCTTCGGGCAATCCTACAGAAGCTAAAATAACTCCCCCCAGCGAACGTGCCAGCCGCTGTGCGGGCGACCGGCCGCGAATCAGGAGGCATCGACGCCCAGCGATTTCAGGGCGCGGCCCAGTTGCTCCAGCGTCTTCGCGTGCAGGCGACTGGCCCACGACTTGCTCAGCCCGACGCGCCGGCCCGCTTCCTGCAACGTCAGCCCCTCATAATAGGCGCCACGAATGAGTGTGCCGGCATCGGTCGGCAAGGCGTCGATCAGTTCGTCGAGCTTGTGGCTGATTTCCCGCCCGGTGGCAACGGCCGCGGGCGCCGCGGCCGATTCATCGACGAGCGGAATTGCCCCCCGGTCGTCGCCGCCCGAACTGGTCGCGAGATAGACGACAGCCAGTCTGCGGCTGATGTCAGCGAACCAGCGGGCGTCGTCATCGAGTGTCGCCGGGGCGGGCGCTGAGCTCGATTCCGCGATTTCTTCTAGCAGTTCATTGGCCCGCTGGGCACAGCGCAGGCGATGATACTGAGGGCGGCTGAACCAGGACATCTGGGCCAGCCCATCGTAAATTGCCCCGCGCACGCGGTACCAGGCAAACGTGACAAACGCCGCCCCGCGACCGGGGTCGAAATCGTTGGCGGCTTCGGCCAGACCGACTTGCCCATACCCCACGAGGTCGTCGAGTTCGACGTTTGCCGTCAACCCGCGATGGATCTTTCGCGCCAGCGAATGCACCAGCCCCTGGTGGGCTTCGATCAGTTCGGCCGGCGTTGACGGAGTCGCAGTCATTGCAGCGAGTCCATCAGGCGGTTCCAGAACGCTTGCAGGCGCGCCTGTGACACCGGGTCGTGAAACAAGACTTCAGCGACATGGACGACGGCCGAATTGAACTCAACACCGCCTGCGCCCGCAGAACCGCCTGCGCCCGCAGGAAACTGGGCCTGCAAGATCGCGCCGACCAGGTCGACCAGCACCGGCTCCTGCGAAAACGGACTGCCGCGATGCCGCCGCGCTACAGCCTGCAGCAGCGCAAGTTCTGCGACCTCGCGCGGCGCGTCCGATTGCGCCGCCAGCGTTTGCTGCAACACGCGCTCCAGCAGGCTGCGCTCGGCAGGAACCGCATCATGCGCCGCTTCGGGTTGAAGGCGACCCGAGGAATCGCCCGAAGGCATTGATCCTGTTGACATAACGGATGAATTGACCAGTAACCAGCGGCACTTGCCGAGCGCCATTTTCCGAAAATTAAGCGGCTGGCCGACAACACGTCGGCGGCGCGGCGGCAGGCTGTTCATTCCAGCCGCAGGGCATTGGCAGCGACTTCGACGTCGAGTCCTTCGGGGGGAATTGGCAACTTGAGCGTCCAGAGTACGCCCTGGGCGACAAACCGGCGGTAAAATGGCTGGCCCCAGTTGCGGTGAAAATGGCCGCCGCTGAAACCAAACGCCCGTCCCCCGTCGGGGCGCTCCCAGGCCCAGCCCACCGTTTGCGGCGCGCCGTCGATGTCGACCCGCAGCAAGGGGCGCACACTTTCGGCCGGGCCAGCGAATTTCAGGCGGTAGTAAAACTCTTCTTCGATTGCCGCCGGAACGACGCGCGTGTTGATCGGGTGTTCGGGCAAGGCCACTTCAGGCCGGGCCGTGAGCACTTTGTATTGGCGATCGGGGCCGCCGTGGCAGCCACCGAAGATCGGGACGAAGGCGGCAATGTGCCGCGCCTCCTTGCAACCCATTCCCCAGTGGATCACGCCGCAACCGCCGCCACGGTTCGCCAGCCGCTGCAACGCGGCGAGTCGCTTCAGATCCTGCTGGAACCATTTCGCCCCCTCGGAAAGATACAGCACCACGCCATCGGCCTGGTCGATCAGTTCGGGCCCGGCAGGCCACGGTTCGTCGGCCTTGACCAGCGTGGCCTGCACGCCCGGGGCGCGATCGAGGCAGCATTTGAGAATCTGCAACCCGGCGACATATTCGTGCGTCGCGACGGGGTGCCCGTCGGGGCCTTGCGCCAGCAACAGCACCCTTTTGACGGGCGCCGCGGCGTGATCGACGCACGGTTCGTCGCCCGGCAGCCTGCCGTCGCTCAATAACCCGGCAACCAAAAACACGACGAGCGCCAGCAGGCGAATTCGCCGCCGCCCGCTGCCCGCCACAGCAAAACCAGAATGAACCCTAATCGCACTCGAACCGTACATTTCGCGATCACACCCCCAGACCCCTGCTGCGAACCACGATGTTGAGCGAATTGCGTTGGCCATGCGCAGCTCCGTCGGGATGTTTTAGATCGTAATCTGCCACCATCGACTAATCAATACGTTGCGGCCCGATTCGGTCACCCCCTCGAATTGAGCCACCCTTGGTGTCAGAACTGGGGCCGCCGATCCCACTGCGAGAGTCGCTTCCCGCGGTGCGATCTGCCATTGGCTCGGTCGCGTAGGATCAACAAGCGGAGCGGCCGATTGACGGAGATCGGCCGTCGCCGCATCTCGTCGGGTAAAGGTTGGAAATGGCTCCTGGAAATGCGGCTTGAACAATTGAGCGATCGGTGGGGTACTGACGATATCAGGCGCACCGCAACGAGCGGTCGGAAACTGGTAAATGGAACCAGCTCGTCATCAGCGGTTCGGGGGTTGCGACCTATGCGGTATCGGCGGTTAGGAGACCTGGTGGCCAGTCGCCTGGACTAGCCCGCGAACGATTTGTTTCGGAACGAATCGCATGGCAAGCGACATCGTGCCGGTGGTTGACAGCAATCGAATTTCGCATCAGGCGCACGAACCTGCCCGCCAGACAGTACGAGGGACGGGTGGGACCGGTCCGATCCCGTGGCACACGTGATTCAATTGCTGGACGATCGAATTGACCGTGCAACCCCGCGGCTGTTAATCTCGATGTCGGATTCGCGCAATTCCTGATCGCGGCTGGAAAGTGACGGACTGATGAGCGACGGCGAAGTTTCACCAGGCGCAGTGGGCGAAAGCGAAGCCCGCGAGCGCGAAGCCCAGGCGATTCGCGGGCTGGCGACCGCGTACACCCGTATGCGCGAAGAAATCGGCAAGGTCGTGATTGGCCAAAGCGATGTCGTCGACGAGTTGCTGATTGCCATGTTCAGCCGGGGGCATTGCCTGCTGGTGGGGGTGCCGGGGCTGGCCAAGACGTTACTGGTCAGCACGATCGCCCGTATCCTGCAACTGACCTTTCGGCGGATCCAGTTCACGCCCGACCTGATGCCGGCCGATATAACCGGCACCGACATTCTGCAGGACGACCCCGACACGGGTCGGCGCTCGTTTCAATTCATGCAAGGCCCGCTGTTTACGAATATCCTGCTGGCGGACGAAATCAACCGCACTCCTCCCAAAACGCAGGCGGCGTTGCTGGAGGCGATGCAGGAACGCAACGTAACGGCTGGCGCGAACACCTATCGCCTGCCGCAGCCGTTTTTCGTGCTCGCCACGCAGAACCCGATCGAGCAGGAAGGCACCTACCCGCTGCCCGAAGCCCAGCTTGACCGGTTCATGTTCAACCTTGTCGTGCGCTACCCGAGTGCCGCCGAAGAATTGCGAATTCTCAAGCAAACCACAAGCGGCGAAGAGCCCCCGCTGACGACCGCCCTGACCGGCCGCCAGATTCTTGCATTGCAGGAAGTCGTGCGCAAAGTTCCCGTCGCCGACCATGTGTTCGTGTACGCCCGCGACCTGGTTCGCGCCACGCGGCCCCACGAGCCCGAAGCGCCAGGGTTTATTAAACCGCTGATTTCGTGGGGCGCCGGGCCGCGTGCCGGGCAATACCTGATTCTGGGCGGCAAGGCGCGGGCGATTTTGCGCGGCCGGTTTCATGTGACGACCGAAGACATCCGTGCGGTGGCCCACTCGGTGTTGCGCCATCGGATTGTCACCACGTTTCAGGCCGAAAGCGAAGGGCTGACGCCCGATCGCGTCATTGATATGCTGTTGGAAAAAATCACACCCGAACATGAAGAGCGCGCAGCGCGTGCGAGCAAGCGCAAATAGCGGCGGCGCATGGTGTGGCGGCGCCACGCAAACCACCGCCGGGTTCCTGTTCCTCCCTTTGCATTCGATCCTGAGTTCCGTTGAACGACAATTCGAGAACCTTGCTGCTCGCGGTCGACGTGGGCAACAGCCGCTTCAAGTTCGGGCTGTTTCAGCCGCTGCGGCGTGACGAACCGCAGCCCGTGCTGCCGGCGTTTGTCGAATCCCTGGCCGCCGCGCTCAATGAGCCTGTTCCCTGGGACGAATTAGCGGCTTGGGCGCAGCGCGAGCCCGGCGCCCCGCTGCGGGCCGTTGTCGCGGGCGCAAACCCGCCGGCCATTGAGCTGCTGCTTCGCGACTGGCCCCGCACCCCCTGGCCAAAACCGGTCGTAGTCCTGGGGCCGGCCACGTTGCCGATCGCCATTCACGTCGACGCGCCCGAAAAAGTGGGCATCGACCGGTTGCTCAACGCTGTGGCCGCCAATGCGCTGCGTTCGGCCGGCGAGCCGATGATCGTCGTCGACGCCGGTACGGCCACAACGGTCGATTACGTTTCGCCCGCCGGGGCGTTTGAGGGCGGCGCGATTCTGCCGGGGTTGCAATTGTCGGCCCGCGCCCTACATCGCTATACGGCGCTGTTGCCGCTCATTCCCCAGGCCGAATTGGCCGGGCCGCCCCCGGCCCCCGTGGGCCGCAATACCCGCGATGCCCTGCGCAGCGGCCTGCTGTGGGGGCAGGTGGGGTCAGTTCGCGAATTGATCGCGCGGCTATCGGAAATCGCCCCAACTCCACCCACCGTGCTATTGACGGGAGGGGGCGCTCTGCTGTTGGCGCCATTCCTGAAAACCGCCTGCCGCCTCGAACCGCACCTCGGCCTGCGCGGCTTGGCGCTGACTGCCGCCTTGGGCCTCGTCGATCGCGGCGACACCCGCCATGCCTGAATTGCCGCTACACGCTGCTGCCTCAAATGCCCCGCCGCTGGCCGCGGTTTGCACCCCGCACGGGCGCGGCGCCGTCGCCACGATCGTTGTACGCGGTGACTGTCGCCTGATGGACTGCGCGCAGCACCGGCTGTTTCGCGCCGTGAATGGCCGTGAACTGGCGGCCCAACCCCTGCGACGAATCGTGTTCGGCCGCTGGGGGGCCGAACAGACTGCGACCGAAGAGGTTGTCGGCTGCCGGCTGGATGCGGCCACGACGGAGATCCATTGTCATGGCGGGGCCGCGGCCATCGAGCGGATCCTGAGCGATCTGGCCAACGCGGGCTGCCAGGTCGTATCCGGCTGGCAATTTGCCGAGTCCCGCGCCGGACTCCTGGAAATGGAATGCCAGCAGGCGCTGGCGCACGCGCAAACCGAGCGGGCCGCCGGCCATTTGCTGGAGCAGGCTTCGGGAGTCTTGCGGGCGGCGCTTGAACGGTTAGCGGCGTGCCTCGACCGCGAGTGGCCGCCGCACGATGCGGCCGCAGTCACCGACGGTCAATCGCCGCTGGCCTTGATGTTGGCCTGGGCTGAGTTCGGCCTGCATCTGACGCAGCCCTGGAGCGTCGTTTTGACGGGTCGGCCCAACGTGGGCAAATCGAGCCTGATCAATGCGCTGCTCGGGTATTCGCGCGCGATCGTGTTCGATGAACCCGGCACCACGCGCGATGTGGTCACCGCCGAAACGGCTTTTGGGGGCTGGCCCGTGCAACTGGCCGACACTGCCGGCCTGCGGCCGTCGGTCGACGGCCTCGAATCGGCAGGCATCGCCCGCGCCCGTCAATGCCTGGCCAACGCCGACTGTCAGTTGGTCGTCGTCGATCTGAGTCAGCCGCCCGACGTCAAAGACCAGGAAGTTCTGGCTGAGTGGCCTCTGGCGCTCGTGGTTGGCAACAAGGCCGACCTGGGCAACCACTGGGGGGAGGCGCTACCCGCTGGGGCGATACTGGTCTCGGCAGTCACCGGCGCGGGGCTTGAAGCGCTCGTCGACGCCGTGGCCCGGTTTCTTGTGCCCCGTATGCCCCCTGCGGGAACAGCTTACCCGATCAGTTGGCGGCAAACGCGCCTGTTGACACAGATCGGGCACGCGATCGATGCCGGAAACCGGGCCGAGGTTGCGGTTCTGCTGGCCGAAATGTTGCAATAGGCGGCGGGAACCCGGCAGGTCGGCAGCGACGCTTCGCCAACCCGGCCGGCGGGCGACAGCGCACGAAAGTTTCACAACGCACAATGGGCCGTGTTACGGTTCTTCATCGACCGTTTGAACCGTGCGTGAGCCCAGGGGCGTTTTCGCACCGCGGGCGGGGCGAACGGGCGGCGCGTCTTCTTCGTAGCCGGCCAGTTGAATGGCGTTGTTCGTGGCGGTTGGCTTCGTCGGCGGAACCGGTTCGAGTTCCTTCAATTCGGCCTCACGCCGCTTGGCCACGGATCTGCCAACGGCGTGGCCGGCCAATGCACCTCCTGCACCGAAAATCGGGCCCACGAAAATGGCCGAAATGGACCCGATCGGGCCGGTGACCACCATCGAGGCGTCGCCCAGCGTTTTTTCGCCCATTTTCGGGTACATGACGTGGTAGGTTTGCTTTTCGACATCCCAGTCGTTTTCGACGCGCGCATAACTCAAGACATCGCTGACAGCCAGGCTTTGCCGCCAGAGGGTCAGCACCGGCATGTCATTCACGACCACCGCGTAAGTGCCGGGGAATTTTCGCCCGTGAATATCCTTGGCATAAGCCGCTTCGGCAAGCACCACGGCTGGCACATCCGAATTGACGTACAGACTGTTTGTGAACGGGTTGTACCGGTCGCCCCCCCACACGCGCGGCGGAAACAGGGCATAGCCCACCCAGCTCAACGTGCCAGCCGTGTATTTCCAGAATGGCGCGATCCGCCCGTTCTCGCGCAGTCGCCGCCACTGATCCTTGGGGGCATATTGATTCACGGCGATGTAAACATCGGTAATGTCGTTTTTCGCCATGTAGACGCGCAGCTTTTCCAGCGTTTCGGGCGAGACTTCGTGATTGTTGATTTTGCTGTTGAACGGCAGAATTTTCGCAGGGAACCCGACCACCTTGCCGATACGATCCAGCGTTTTGCTTGGTTTCCCGTATTCGACAACGACCGGCTGAACATTAACCCCTTCGGGGTGGTCTGGGTGAAACCGGCCATATTGATACGGCTTGTTCGACGCGCAGCCACAGGCGGCCGCGAGCAGCAAACCGCTTAACCCCCGAAACAGCGCGCCAAACCACCCAGCGCGAAACATTCGGCAAACTCTCGTCATTGAGTTGAGTATGGAATTGAAGCCGTATCGGGTTTCAACAGGCGATTGGCGGGTCGGATGGTAACAATGAACCCCAAACGCAACAATCCGGGTTTCGAGCGCCCGGGAACCTATGACGCGTAGCATGGGGCGACTTGGCGAGATAGGTGGTTTTCGATTTGCGATCTCGGCGTTCGAACGTTGAAATGATCTGGCTACACTTTCGAAATTGACAGGGACAGCATAGAATTCCCGGCCACAAGTCACTAGGCATGGAGACAATCAGGCGTCAAAATATCGCCAAGAATTACGACCTGTCGCCCAATCTGAAACGCTGTTTGTTCAGACCGGGTAAGCATCGAAATTAAAGTCCCTGAGCCGCTGGCGATAACCAAGCCTCAACCCGGCGTGCTCGTGGCATGGCTTCAGCCGCGGCTGATTAGGCCTTGCCTGTCTTCTAATCGGAAAATGCCGGTGGCGCCCGAGGTATCGGCTGCGTTCTGGCGATGAACAACCTGATATCCTTGTGGCAGCCGTCTCGCATTCAGCCGATGGCAGTTGCCACGTCCTTCGAACCGTGTCGCAGAGAGCCCTCAAAAATGAAGTTGCCCATGTCGCGTCGATCGGTCAGTCAGCGGGTTGGTCGGGGTCTGGTGTTGCTATTAGCGCTGGTTTGGTCGGTACGCGTCTCGGCACAACCTCCCGGCGGATCCGAAGCGGCGACTCAGGCCGGCAAGACTGAGAAATCGGCCCCGGCGACGCCCGCCGGCGAAACGCCGAAGCCCGCGACTGGCGGCCCGAATGCAGTGATCCTGCTGAAGAACTTTGACGAACTTCTGTCCGATTTGAAATTCGTATTTGACACGGCCAAAGCGCCGAAGCAGTACGAATCGCTGGCGGGCAATCTCGAAGTATTTCTGACCGGCCTTGATCGCACGAAGCTGGTTAGCGTGCAATCGTGGTTCGACAAGAAGGGCGAACGGCACATCGGCTCGCTGCCCGTTGAAAAAGCCGCCGACCTGCCCAAATTCCTGCAGAACATTTCCGACCTCGACATCAAAAGCAAACTGGTCGCAGGCCAGAAAACGCTGTACTCATTGAACGTCTTTGGCACTGCTGAGGCCGCCTTCCTGCGGTACGACGCCAAATTGGGGCTGGTGTTCATCGCCCCGAGCAAAGACGACGTCTTGCGGGTGAAGGCGGCTCCGGCGGCGGCGCTGCTTGGCGATTACGACTTGGTCCTGCAGATTGACAACGGCGTTCAACCGGCCAGCGACCGCAAGGAGTCGTTTCAGAAAATTCGCGACAATCTGCTGCAAGCCGTGAAACAGGGGCCCAAAGAGCAGGCCGACGATTTTGAGATCCGCAAGCTCTCTATTGAACAGCAACTTGCCGAACTGGAACGGTTTCTGGTCGATTCGTCGACCATCACACTGGGCTGGACGACCGAAACCCAGCAAAAAATGGCGGCACTGCAAATCGACTTGGCCGCACTGCCCATGACTTCGCTGGCCGAAAGCATTGCCTTGCTTGGGCAAAAGCCTGATGATTTCGCGGGCGTCGGTTCCGAACAGACGGAATCAAGCATTTCGGTCAATTTTCCGATCGACAAGCTCCGCCAGGGACACCTGCTGGCCAGCTTGAAGCTATGGAAACCGCGGGCGTTGAAAATGATTGACGCCAATGCCGCACTAAGCGACGCCCAGAAGCAGGAACGCCGTGAATTTGCCGAGCTGGCCAGCCAGGTGGTCGAGGGCGTGGCCAACCTCGAAACGGCCAATGGATTCGTGCGGATCTACCCCGGAAAATCGAACAAACACACGACCGTGTTGGCGGTCAAGGTGGCCAACGAAGCCCCTGTCGTCGATCTGCTGAAAAAGCACGCCGAGCGGGTCGGCCCCGAAAAAATGAAGCTCGACGCGCACAAAGAAGGCGATGTCGCGATTCATACGATTTTTCTGACCGACGAACAGAAATTGTACCCCGAATTATTCGACGACAAAGGAACTCTGTTCGTCGGCACGTCGCCCGGGGCGGTCTGGTTCGCGTATGGCGATGAAGCGCTTGACCGGCTGCAAAAGGCGGTTCAGGCGGTCGCGAAGGGCGAAAAGAAAGCCGGCGGCCCCGCGGTCGACATCCACGGCAACGTCGCCCCGTGGGTTGAAATCCTCGACCGGCGGTTGGGCGCGATTGGCGATCCGGAATTGCGAAAAATCGCCTTGGAAGCGCTCAAGGAAGGTCAGGATACGCTGACTTTCAGAATTGAGCGCGTCGCCGATGCGGTCAAGGTGAAAGTCGAGTTTCACGAGGGTCTGATCCGCTTTGCTGGCAAGGTCATGGCCAAAGTCGTCAAAGACTCGCTCGAATGATCGTCGGCTGGTGCGCCGATTTGTCGCGCCGCGGGCGAGCACGCCAGCCGCCCCGCAGGTTTCGCCATCGGCCTGCCGTCGGGGTCGCCCTCCATGCCTGAAACGCGATTGACCTTCGACGACCTGCTCGCCCAGTTGGCGGCGCATGCACAACAGGTCGACATTGAGTGTACGTGGCCCACCTGGCAGGTGGGCCAGCTTGCGGCAGCGGGCGTGCTGCAATGGAGCATTCCCGCGGAATTCGGCGGTGCGCCGGCGACTGCCGACGTGTTGCTCGCCGGGTATGTGCGCCTGGCGCGCGCCTGCCTGACAACCACGTTCATTCTGACGCAACGCAACGGCGCCTGCCAGCGGATCGCCGACTCGGCCAATGAGCCGCTGCGCGCCAAGTTGTTGCCGGCCCTGGCGTGCGGCGATTTGTGGGCCACTGTGGGAATTTCGCACCTCAGCACTTCGCGACAGCATCAGGGCACGCCCGCGGTGCGGGTCGAAAAACGCGGCAGCGGGTATTGTTTCAGCGGCGAAGTTCCCTGGGTGACAGGCGCGGCCCACGCCGATTATATCGTGACGGGTGGCACGCTCGCCGATGGCCGTCAGGTGTTGGCGGCAATTCCAGCGCGGCAACCGAGGGTCAGGATCCACGCGGCCATGTCGCTGTTGGCGCTCACCGCATCGCACACCGCCGAAGTCGAACTCGATGCGGTCGAAATTGACGAACGAGAGCTGCTCGCCGGGCCGACCGAGCAAATCATGCAGGCGGGGTCGAGTGGCGGCGCCGGGTCGCTCGCGACCTCGGCTCTGGCGATCGGCGCGGCCCAGATGACACTTGAACGGCTGCATCATGAAGCCAGCGCCCGCCTCGAACTGCTTGAGGTTCAAGCTTCACTGGCGGAAGAATGTGCCCAAATTGAACGCGACCTGTACCAAGTGTTGTCGAGCGGTGCCACGGGGCAAACCGCCGGTGAGATTCGGGCGCGGGCCAATTCGCTCGTGTTGCGTTCGTCTCAGGCGCTGCTGGCTGCGTCGAAAGGCGCAGGATTCGTGGCCGGGCACCCCGCAGGGCGGGCGGTTCGCGAAGCGCTGTTCTTTCTGGTCTGGTCATGCCCGCAGCCGGTTTTGGCTGCCTCGCTCCGCGAGTTCGCGGGGAGCGCGGCCCCGCAACAGTTTTGACACCGGCCCCGATGCTGCCGCGTTTCCGGCAGCATCGCCTGACGCGAACCGTGGCAGAACACTTACCCGCGGGCCGCGCGGAATAATGCAAACCGCAGCCCCAGCCCGGCGAGTATGAACCCGCCGCCGATCCAGGTTGCGATTGAGTTCGATTCGCCCCAAACCAGCCAGACCCAGAGCGGGTTCAGGATTGCTTCCGGCAGGCTGAGCAGGCTTGCCTCCTGGGCTGACACGGTTTGCACCGCCTTGGCAAACAATAGGTACGGCAGCCCCATTTGAAACACACCCAGCACGGCCAGCAGCAGCCATTGACCGGTTGTCGGGGCAGGGCCCCGCGCGATGACCCATGGCAGCAGCACCAGGCCGCTGGCCGCGTGATTGAGCGCAATCAGCCATGCCGGGTCTTCATCACGCAACCCGCGTAATGCCACGATGACGCCCCCGTAGGTCATGCCGCTGCCCAAGGCCAGCCCCACGCCAAACAATCTCGAGCCCGACCAATGCCGCCACACAATCCAGACGATGCCGATCAGCGCCATGGAAAGCGCCAGCAAATTGCCCCGTGAGACTCTTTCCTTGAGAAACACCGCGCCGAAGACGAACGCCCACGCCGTGGCGGTATATTGCATGAAAATCGCTACAGCCGCGGTCGTGTAGGCCATCGAAGACACGAACAGCAGGTTCATCGCCGCAAAGCAAGCCACCATCGGCATCATGCGCAGGCGCACACGTGCCGTGCGCCAGGACACGAGGGGCAACAGGCAAGCCGCGGCGAACAGGGAACGATAGCAGGCAACGACCGGACCACGGTCGACGTCGGGCAAAGCCCGCAGGGGTGGGCTTTTCAGCAGCAACCCGCTTGTGCTCCAGCACACCGCCGCCAGCAAGATCAGCAACCTTCCCCGCGAGACCGCTGCTGAAGTCGAATCTCGATCGCGCATGGCGATTTGTGTTTCCTGAACGACGCCCGCCGCGGCCCCATCGGCATCGAACCCGACGGTGGGATGTGCACGCGGCGCACAGATGGCGGTTGCCCCTTGTGGGGCACAGCGCCATCACCCCTGAACGACCGTGTTCGTCAGCACGCCGATGCCGGTGATTTCTATGCTGACGCTGTCACCCGCAGCCAGCGTAAAATCATTGGGGGGCACCACACCCGTACCTGTAAGCAACATCACTCCCTGCGGAAAGCTGTTGTCCTTGCCCAGCCAGTCGATCAGGTCGTCGAACGTGCGGGCCATCTGATCCAGATCGGTTTGCCCTTGAAACACCATGCGGCCCGCCCGCACGATTGTCAGGCTGATTTTTGTCGCTGCGCGATCAGGCGCCGATTCATGCAGCAAGATGCACGGCCGTGCATCTTGC
>JAJXXL010000447.1 GCA_021781115.1 Planctomycetota bacterium | reverse complement strand
CATCGACGTAGTGGAAATTACGCTGACCGTCCCCCACGCGCTCGAAATCATTGCGGCCGTGCGGAAGGCGCTGGGCCGCCAGGTGTTGCTGGGGGCCGGCACCGTGCTTGACGCCGAAACGGCCCGGGCGGCGCTGCTGGCGGGAGCCGAATTCCTCGTTTCGCCCACAGTCAACACGGACGTCGTCAAGCTGTGCAACCGCTATGGCAAAATGGTCCTGCCGGGGGCCTTCTCGCCGACCGAAATCCTCGCCGCGTGGGAAGCGGGCGCCGATATCGTAAAGGTCTTTCCCGCCGACGTCGGGGGGCCGAATTACCTGAAGGCCGTACATGGCCCATTACCCCAGGTGCGGTTGCTGCCCACGGGCGGCGTGAACCTCGATACGATCTCTGCCTTTTTGAAGGCCGGGGCGTGTGCCGTCGGCCTGGGCAGCGCCTTGGTCGAACCGGCCGCGGTCGCCGCTGGCGACATGGCCCGAATTCGCCAACTGGCCTCGCAGTACGTGGCCGCGGTGAAATCGGCCTGACGCGATGGATCGACGCTGACGCCGCGCGATGCGACGCCGGGTTTTCGCCAGCCGAAAGCCGGACCGTCCGAAAAATCGGGTTAAGTCCTACGTTCGGATCGGTCGATACTGAATTTGAGACAGTGCCGATTTCGAGCTCGGGGCCGGCGTCGCAAGGGCGGCGTCGAACTGCGCAGGCTGGTCGCCCGCACCGGGGAAAGCGCTGGATGAAAGCGACTTGCACAATCTGGCTGGGAGTATTGGTCGCGGTCCTGGCCGCGGTCGGCGAAGCTGCGCCCATTCCCGCGGGGCCGGTGTATACGAACAAGCCCCGGTTCAAGATTCCGTTCCGCTACGACGCGGCGGAAATGCAAACCCTGGGGGCGAAGGAAATTCGCTTGTACGTCTCGCGCGATCGCGGCGTCAATTGGCAATTGATCCAGTCGGTGTCGCCTGATTCGGGCAAATTCAATTTCCAGGCGCCGGCCGATGGCGAATACTGGTTCAACGTCAAAACGCTCGACTCCAAAGATCGCCTGCATCCGGAAATCAACCCGACCGAACCGGGGCTGCAAGTCGTGGTCGATTCGATCCCGCCGAGCCTGAAACTCGAATTGAAGCAGCCGAGCCCCGGGCGCGTGCAATTGAACTGGAATGCGGCCGACGAGCATCTTGACCCCGCACAATTGCGACTCGAATACATTCAACCCGGTACGCCCAACTGGCAGGCGGTCAGCATTGTGCCGAAGGCCTCGGGGCAAACGGAATGGACGATTCCCCAGGGGGGCGTTGTAGCGGTTCGCGGGGCGATCGCCGACTTGGCGCGCAATGCGGCCCAGGATCAGGCCCAAGTCGTTATTGCTCCGGCCGACCAGGCCGTGCCCCGCCCCGCCGTCCCTGACTTTCGCCAGCCCATTGCCAGCCCCGGCAGTGGCGCCGGCGGCAACCTGGCCCAGTCAATGCCCGATAAATTCGTCGCCGTTAACCCGGCCGCGGGGGGAGTGAGCGCACTGGCGCCAACGGTCGGCATGGCGACGCCATTTTCGGCCGCGATGCCAACTTCGGGAACGGCCCGGGCGTCGAGCAGTTTTGCGTCGATGCATCAGGGTGTGCCGGCAGGCGACGGAGTTGACCCTGATTTTCCCGCGACAAAGCAGGCGGCTCCCGCGCGATATCGCATTGTCAACACGCGCCAGTTTCAAATCGGCTACAAGCTGCAAGATGTCGGCCCCTCGGGGGTTGGTGGGGTTGAACTGTATATCACACCCGATGACGGCGCATCGTGGTACAAATATGGCGACGACCCTGACAACCAAAGCCCGGTTTCCGTCGAAGTGCCACGCGAGGGAACCTACGGTTTCGCCTTGGGCGTAAAGAGTGGTGCCGGCCTGACCACCGAACCACCCCAGCCGGGTGAAAAGCCGGCCATCGTGGTCGTGGTCGATCAAACACCCCCTCGCCTTGAACTGTTGCCGCTGGAACAGGGACGCGGGCGCGCGATCAACAAGATCCTGATTCCGTGGCGCTTCTCTGACGACTACCCGGCGGAAAAGCCGATTTCCCTGTCGTATTCGGCGACGGGTCAGGGGGGCTGGCAGCAAATTACCGGCTGGCAGGAGAATACGGGCAGCTACGTATGGACCGTCGGCCCCAATGTTCCATCGCGGTTTTACCTGCGACTGGAAGGCCGCGACGCGGCGGGCAATAGCCAGATCGTCGAAACGCCGCAGCCGGTGCTGATCGACCTGTCGCGCCCCACCGCGCGAATCATCGACGTTGAAACCTCGGGCGGGCGCTGATTGGCCGCGGCGCGAAGGCAGGGCCGACGTCAGCGATCGGGGGCCTCATAGACACAGCGGAAACCGATCTGCTGGTCATGAAACTGTTCCGACTCGGATTTGCCGTCGGCGTTGCTGATGACATATCGCCCGCTTGAGCCAATCGAAAACACAGCGCCCAGGCTCCGCCAGTCGCCCCCCTTGATTCGGACCATTTCCTGGTCTTGAAGGAATGGCCTGCCGCGGATGATTTCCGCCGCATTGCCCGCGAGATTGCACACACCGAACGGGCTGACGTCTTCCGGCGTTTCGCCGACGCGCGAGATGCTGTGAAAGCGTTCGTTCTCGCGGACATTGGCACGGGTGGGGTCGAATTCGTCGCCCCAGGGAAAGAACTGCCAGGAATCGCCGCGAAACGCCCGCACCCATTGGTCTTCGGTGGGAAGCTGCTTGCCGGCCCAGCGTGCGAAGGCTTCCGCATCGTCGTAGGCGACATCAGTGACTGGGTCTTCGCCCATTCCTTCGGGTGGAGTTGGGCCGTTCCAATATGCCGGGCTGCGGTGCCCCGTCGCCGCAATAAAGCGGGCGTATTGCGCATTCGACACTTCGTATTGGTCAATCCAGAATTCATCGACCTTGTCGTGGCTGTCGCTCGTCTCCCAATTGGCGAGCAGGTCGGCAATGGCCTGAGCGTCGCCCGCAAGGGCGGCGACGTTCGACAAATACTCGCGCAGGGCCGCGGCACCGTTGCCCAAGCGGATTTCTCCGGCGGGAATTCTGATCATGCCGGCCAAGTCGCGTGGCGGCGGGGGTTGAGACGATTCGGAATTTGGGTGCGGCGGGGTTTTGTCGGGTGAAACCGCCCAGAGCACAAGGCCCACGAACAGCAACGCCACAACGCCCCCCCCGACGATGAACCAGGGCTTCACGTGGTTGGTCTCTTTCGACTGTCACTCCAACGCAGTCGCCGCAGTGACCCTGCATCGCCGCGGCGAAGGCTCTTTTGCGGGACGACGTGCCAACAAAACACGCCATCAAAGCCATACAGAGGACCGCGCCACACTGTCCGTGGTTCCTCCCCGAATTTCCTGCATCCTAGCAACGGCTCGACCGCAGATTCAAGCGGCTGACGCTGATTTTGCGGTTTGTGGCACGATTCGATCGTACTCGGCCCGGCTGCCGCGCGGTATGGCCTCGCTCGACGGGCCAGCCATTTCGGTTGCGCAATCAAAGCGGCCTGGCCGATTCAGGCTATTCATCGAGCGGAAAAATCGGACGCCGGAGTTTGCGATAGGGCAGCAATTTCAGGTTACTCGAACAGGGACCGGGGGTTTCGACGAGGTAATGCGCCCGGGCAATGGGGTCGTAGGCCCGGCGATGGGCGACCGCCGCCTTGACGCCAATGACAAATAGCGTTTCAGGCACAATTCCCTGGCTGCGCCATTGGCCCAAGTCAAACGGTGGCGTTTTGTGCGTTGTCAGCAGGATGCCAATTCCACCGCAACGCACCACCGCGCACGGCCCCATGTCGAATCGGCTGCCGCACATCGACGCCAGGTGGCTCTGGCGATCTTCCAGGTCAAACTGACCGGCCCCGATTGAAACCAGTTCGACGTCCAGCCGCGCCGGCCCGCCACAGAGGCGGCTACCGCGGCCGCCCAGATCGAGCACGGCCCGGTCGCCCGGTCGCAGCGCCGACAGCCAGACGACCGCCGCAGGGTCGTTCAACGCAACGGCGGCATTTTCGACGCGATGCTCCACGAGTGCCTTGAGCAAAGCGGCGCCATCGCCCGGCGCGCCGCCGCCGATGTTGTCGGAAGGTTCAGCCAGCACGATCGGCCCGGTCGTATGGTCGCGCAGCCGGCACAAGACTTGGTCAAGGGGCGTTTCGCGCACGTCGCCCGCATGGCGCAGGCGCAGGGCTTCGGCGGCAAGCGCCGCAATGTGCGTTTGCGCGACGGCCTGATCGCCAAAGGTCACGGCTGAAAAACTCACACCCGTTTCGAGCGTGTCGGCAAAGGAAAAGCCACTGAGGACGTTGACCGCGGCAATCTCCGGGAACGCGGCCTCGACGTTGCGGGCCCATTGCTCCAGCGACCGCATCGGCTCGAAGGCGGTGCCCGTTCCCGTGGGCGGCCACATCAACGGTGGGTGCATCCACACCGTTTTCGGCCGCTCTCCAGAACGCATCAGCCGGTCAAGCAATTCGGCGCCGCGCCGGGCGGCGGCAAAAGCATCAGTGTGCGGGTTCTCGCGGTAGGCGATCAGCCCGTCGGCATGACGGGCCATGGCGGGCGTCATATTCGCGTGCAGGTCGAGCACGCCGCAAATCGGCACATGCGGCCCTACGGCGCCGCGAACACGCGCCAGAATTTCGCCTTCAACGTCGTCGAGCGATTCGGAAACCATCGCCCCGTGCAGCACCAGAAACACGCCGTCGAGGCCACGTGCCGCATCGGCGTGAACGGCAGCCCTCAATGCCGCGGAAAACCGTTCGACAACTTCGTCAGCCACGATGGGGCCGGGCGCGGCACGGAGGTCGATCGCAGGAACGACAACCCACCCGGCGGAATCGGCGACGTCGAGCGCCCCGGCGAGCGGCGAGCCATCGCCTGTGGCGGCGAACAGCTCCTCACCCGTGCGCACCGCAAAATCAGCCAACGCAGTGCGGCCGTCGAGAAACGTATGCGTTTCGTGAAACAGCCCAGCCAATAAAACCCGCTTTGACATGCAAACGCCTGCAATACGTAACGGACGGAATGCGTATACGACCTGCGCCTACCCTACCAATTCGCCAATCAATCGTCGATCAGGCATGGCCCGCGCAGCATGTTTGCCGCCGCCCCGGCTGCCAGATGTCGACATGCCGGCGGACGATTTGACCCGCAATCCGCGGAACGGGCCTTGACTCGGCCAACGTGTATTACTATCGTAATACACTATGACAAGCGGACCACTCAGTTTTCAGATTCACCCCTCGTCGGGCGTGCCGATTTACCGTCAGATCATGGACCAGGCCCAGGCGCTGATCGCCAGCGGCCGGCTGAAGCCGGGCGACTTGCTGCCCAGCGTGCGGCAGTTGGCCGTGGAACTCGAGGTCAACATGATGACCGTTTCCAAGGCCTACGCCCGACTGGAGGCCGATGGAGTTCTGGAGCGCGACCGCGGCACCGGCATGCGCGTTCGCGAGCAGACAATCACCGCCCGCGTCGCCGACCGCCAGCGCGAATTGCGCGAACTGGCCGAACATGTCGTTACCCGGGGACTGCAACTGGGGCTGACTGACGAACAGATTCTCGCCGTTGTCAAAACACTTCTCAAGGACCGCCGCGCATGAACCTGCCTGAACCCGTAATTCAGATCGAACACCTCGGTAAAGCCTTTGGCGTGCACACGGTCCTGCGGCAGATCGACCTGGTCGTCCTGCGGGGCGCCGTCATCGGGCTGCTCGGCACCAACGGCTCGGGAAAATCAACGCTGATCAAATGCCTGCTGGGGCTGTTGCGGCGTTCGGCAGGATCGTCGCGCGTGTTTGGCGAAGATTCGTGGTCGCTGTCTGCCGGCGCAAAAACCCGGCTCGGTTACGTGCCGCAGGACGTACGGGTCTACTCGTGGATGACGGCGCCGCAAGTGATTGCATATACCGCGGCATTTTACCCCTCGTGGGATCAGGCCCTGACCGATGACCTCGTCCGCCGCTGGCACGTGCCCACCGACCGGCGGGTCGGGTCATTCTCGCCTGGCGAATTACAGAAACTGGGGCTGATCCTGGCGCTCGGGCATCGGCCCGAATTGCTCGTGCTGGACGAACCGGTGGCATCGCTCGACCCGGCGGCCCGCCGCGATTTTCTCAAATCGCTGCTGGAAGTGACGCAGGACGAACAGCACACGGTGCTGTTCTCGACGCATATCACCTCAGACCTTGAACGCGTCGCCTCGCATGTGGCGCTGCTGCGCGACGGGCGCATCGCGCTGTTTGAAGATCTGGATGTCGTCAAAGATCGATTCAAGCGGCTGCGGATTCGCGCGGCGGCGAACCTGCCGAACACGTTTCAGGTGCCCGGCGCGATTCGCACCGAAATCGACGGGGCGACGGCGCTCGTAGCCACGACGCAGTCGTCGAGTGAACTGATCGACGACCTGCGCACGCGCTGGCAAGCCGAAGTCCATGTCGAAGATTTGAATCTCGAAGATATCTTTCTGGAACTCAATCCTTAGCGGCCACCAGCGATCCTGCAGCTCCAATCACACGCCCCCTGCAAAACGAATCGATGCGCCATGCCAAACCCCCTGTTCGCCACGCCCGGCCTGACTATGAATACGGGCGGCACCCGACCGCGCAGCGGCCAGCTCAAATGTCTGCCTCAGCAGGTTTGCCAAGTGCTGCTGACCTATGTCACCCGTCCGGGCGTGTGGGTGATTCTCGCCGTTTATAGCGTCGCTGCGGGCTCGGCAATGAACATGGATTTCCAGGTGGGCTTCAAGCAATCGGTCGCACCGGGGCCGCCGCAACAGGGTCGCGTCCTGTTTCTGACCGATCCCGAGTCGATTCTGAGTTTTGACAAGGGGGTGTTCGACCACAGCATCGGGACGGCAATGATCTTCTGGTTCGACACCGTTGACGGGCAAACCGCCGAACGAGTTTTTTCCGATGGCCGGCGCGAATCATTGGTTATCCCGGGATTTTCGGCCAGGCACCTGCGACAGTTGAAGGAGTGTTCGCACCTGAAGACGCTTGATTTGCGTTTTCGCGGCCAATTGAAAGATGACGAATGGCAGACGCTGGGCGATCTGATTCAACTCGAAGCGCTCAAGTACGACGGAGTCGTTTCGCCGTTCGGCATGCGCCAGATCGCCCGTCTGACCAGGCTGCGTTTACTTGACCTGACTGGCTGCACGTTTCAAGAGGGGTTCGACGGTCTGGAGTCGCTGGCGCACTTGCGGACCCTTGTGTTGGACAGTTTTACAGAAGACCGGGTGCACATCTTGGGGCAACTCAGGCAACTGCCGCACATTGACACCCTGGTAGCAACCAGTTATCGAACCGCCCGCTCAAAAATCACACGCTTCGTATGGGAGACCGAACTGGAGAACCTGCGCGCGGCGACGATATTGCGGCACTGGTTCGTCGAAGAAAGCTTTCCTGGCTTCCCCGGTTTTGACGTTCTAAACCACGCGTTGCCGGAAATTGACGTTCGTCCGATCCAGGCCTGCGCGGCGCGTCAGATGGTACTGTTCCTGGTGGTAATGCTGACGGCAATTCTGTTCTGTTTGCTGGTTCTGCAATTGTTGAGCCACTTCGCACATCCGGCGGCGTGTCTCACGCCCGGCTATGCCGTGCCACATCTGATCGCTGCGGCCGCATTGTGGCTGTGCGGCTTGGCGACGAATGTCTGGTTGCTCAAAATAGCCAGTGTGCCGCTCCTGCCGGCATTGGGCGTCAGCCTGGGAATCAGTGTTGTTCCGGCAGGAATCGGGTTCAGCCTGCCAGGATCGAAGGGCCTCAATTGGATCCTGGGCACGGGTGCCGTGTTGTGGTCCCTGACGTTTGCGTTTCCGTCACCAATCAACCAGTCGTCGATCGACTGGTACCTGCGGGGCGAGCAGCCCGGTTTGGCGCTGGCGCTCATTGCGGCCGGAGTTTTTGTGTGCGGCCTGTGCGGCTGGCGAATTTCGCGGCTGCATCTTCGCCTCCAGGAATTGGGAATGGATCCGCCGCCGCTGGCGATCGATCGGGGCCAGTTTATCGCGTGGCAGGAACGAGCAGTGTGGCGGCGCGGTGGCGGCCGGTCGTGGTGGCCCAAACTGACGGAACGCCAACTGGAACGCACGATCGCCGCAGCAAGCCGGGCGTCGGGCTGGCAGCAGCGGAGCAGTTTGTGGATTGCCGGTAACGTGCTGAATAGCTGGCGGATCTTGCTGTTGGGCATGGTACTGGCCCCGACGATGTGGTTGGGCGCGGCGCTCGTTGGAAATGAACCCTTGACCTTCTCGTTTGTGCGGGGCGCTCCCGGTGCCCCCAATCCAGTGATCGGCCTGCTGACTTTTCCCGATTATGGACTCCTGTGGCTTGGCAGCGTTTGGTGGAGTCGGCGACGGTTGCTGGCGGTTGAATCACTGCGGCCCGTTTCGCGATCGCAATTCGCCAGGGAACTGGCCTTCGCAATCGGCCGAGATTTTGTCCCATTCGCATGTTTTTACGTGGGTGCAGCCGTCCTGCTCACATTCCTTTCCGATTCCTGGCAGTGGTCGTCGGCGTGGACTGCGGCTTTGGCCCTTTACCTGGCCGCACGCGTCGCGGTCGTGTTTGGATGCGTGCTCTGTTCGCTGACGTTCCGCGGGAATTGGCGTGCCCTGCTCATCGGTGTGGTCATCGGCTTCGTGTATTTCGTCGCAAGCCTGATCAGTACCCTCCTGTTCCTGCCGGCGCTTGGCGTCCAGCCGTTGCCACCCGACCTTCCGCACCTTTCCCAATGGCAGCTTCTGGCCCTTGGCCCGGCGTGGGGCCTCGTCGCCGCCGCGGTCATCACCCACGCAATGCGCCGCTGGAACACCGTCGAGTGGGACGTGATTGCCCGCTCCTGAGCGTAGACCACGACGTGCCTTCAGAGGTTTTTCAGCACGTCATACGCCGTCGCTACACAATGCTCAATTTCGGCCGGCGTGTGCGCCGCCGATATGTACCACAGCCCCCGCCCGATCAGGCGGATATTGCGATCTTGCATGCCCGCGACGAACGCGGCGTATTTCGGCTTGTCGAAGGTCAGAGTATCGCGAAAGTCGCAGACCTGCGCCAGTGGCGTGAAGCCGGCGTGAAACATCGGCCCCAATCCCTGAATGACCATCGGGCAGCCCGCGCGGTGCGACGCGTCTTTAAGGCCGTGCATCAGCCCGAGGCCCAATTCCTCAAGCCGCGGGAGAACGTTTTGCTCACGCAGCACGCGCAATGTCGCCTGGGCCGCGGCGATTGATGGCTGCCCTGAGTTCATCGTTCCGGCGTGAATGACGGTTCCCTCGGCAATCGGCTGCATCCAGCGGCGACGACCGGCCAGCACGCTGAGTGGGTAGCCGCTGGCCAGCGCCTTGCCGAACACGGCCAGATCGGGCGTGACGCCGAACCGCTGCTGCGCCCCGCCCAACCCCAGGCGAAAACCGGTAATGACTTCATCGAAGATGAGCGCGATGTCGAGTTCATCGCACAGATGTCGCAGTCCGACGAGGAATCCCGGGGCGGGCGGAATGCAGCCGTTGTTGCACATGACCGGTTCGGTGATGACGGCGGCAATTTCGTGCGCCTGGCGGCGCAACACTCTTTCTGCCAGATCCAGGTCATTCCAGGGAAGAATCAGACATTGCTCGCCATGGTTGGCGGGAAGGCCCTGTGTCCACGCGATGGCGTGCGGCGCGTCGCGCGGGCCCATGGCTTCGACCCGCGGCGCAGAAATGCTCAGAGCCACATTGTCGAACCAACCGTGATAATGCCCTTCAAATCGCAAAAAACGGGGGCGGCCCGTCACGGCCCGGGCAACCCGCAAGGCCGCATGATCAGCTTCCGACCCCGACAGGCTGAACCGCATCAACTCGGCGCAGGGAATCAAACTTGCCAATTCTTCGGCCAGTTCCAGCTCGGCGAGGTGCTGGCCGGCAAACAATTGGCCCGCCGACGACGCTCGAGCCACTTCGGCCAGCACGGCCGGGTGCGAGTGCCCGAGAATCAGCGGCCCCTGACTGAGCGTGAAATCGAGGTACTCGTGGCCGTCGACGTCGCAAATGTGGCTGCCATTGCCCGTCGAATAGAACAAGGGGTGCGGCACGCTGTACCGGCGAAATTCGCTCGAAACCCCACCCGCCAACACGCGGCAGGCACGCTCATATAATAACCGCGATTGCTCATACCGGCTCATCAATTTTCTCCGCCGCACAGGAAAGCCATTCCCTCGACCAGCGTCGGGCCTGCCAGGCGCGCCCCGGTGCGGCCAGCGGCTATCATCGACCGCGATCGCGAAAACCTCAAGCGTCGGGTGCGGCATCACCTTCTGCGATAGACATCCCGCCCCTCAAAACCGGCACGAGCCGCAGGGTTGGCCCGGGCTGCGAACAATTGGTGCGGGCAATTCGCGCACCGAACCAACATGCACAGCGCGACCAACAAACCTGACCTACGATTTCAGGACAGGAAATCGGAAAGTTTGGGCGAGAGGCCGGGCCGATGCCAAATCCGGCACGCCCCGATGGCAGGCATGGGCAAGCCGGGCATGTTCAGGCAGTCAGGCTTAAACCCGCCCTGTCCTCTGGTTTTACAACGGCCACAATTACAACTCGCCATCGACCCCACACGGTCCCCGCCATGCAAACGCTCGATAAATCCCTCGAAAAACGGACGAAAGCCGCTCAGCGCGTGCTCGACACGCTCGACAACTGGAGCCAGCGACTCACGGGGCACATTTCGCAAAAGCGGCTGCACCAGCGGAGCACATACCGCGCAAATATTACCGTGTATATTCCAAATGACGACGGGGCAACGCGAATCGACGATTGTCGTGCCGAGTGCGCCTGGGCACGCAATATCTCCTGCCGCGGGTTGAGTTTTCTATTTGACGGCCTGATCCGGGGCAATCATGTCCTGGTCTGCCTGAAAAACGGCCGGCGCCTGATGTGGTTCAAAACAGAAATCGTCCGCATGCGTCTGGTTCACGAAGGGTTCTGGGAATACGGCGTGCTCTTCAAGGGGCCGGCCGAAATCTGACAGGCGGCAGGCCGCTGCGCCCGCCCGGCGCGCAGCACGCGGCTGCGCGCCGCTCAGGCAAGCACGGGGCGAATCACCGTACCATGCACATCGGTCAGGCGAAAGTCTCGCCCGGCGTGATGATACGTGAGTTTCGTGTGATCGAACCCCAGCAGGTGCAAGATCGTCGCCTGGACGTCGTGAATGTGTACGGGGTCGATCGTGGCATGAAAGCCAAGGTCATCGGTGCCGCCATACGTCAGGCCCGGTTTGATTCCGCCGCCAGCCATCCAGATTGTGTACGCCTGCGGATGGTGGTCGCGGCCCTTGGCCCGCCCCAGCGCCGGGCTCGATTCGACCATGGGCGTCCGCCCGAATTCGCCCCCCCAGACGACGAGGGTTTCATCGAGCAGGCCGCGTTGTTTCAGGTCGCGCACGAGCGCGGCCGAGGCGCGGTCAGTTTGCTGGCAGTTCGATCGCACGTTGCCCGCGACATCGCTGTGTGCATCCCACGCTTCATGATAGATGTTCACAAACCGCACGCCGCGTTCAATCATCCTTCGCGCCAGCAGGCAGGCGCGGGCGAACGACGGTTTGGCCGGGTCGCAGCCGTACATTTCAAGCGTGGCCTGCGTTTCGCTGCGCAGGTCAGTGAGCTCAGGAGCCGAACTTTGCAGGCGGCCAGCCATTTCATACGCGGCAATCCGCGTGGCGATTTCGGGGTCGCCCGTGGTGGACAGCCGCGCGCGATTCAGTTGCACCACGAGGTCGAGCGTGTCGCGTTGCGCTGCCGCATCGCACCCGGCGGGGTTCGAAACGTTCAGGATCGGGTCGCCCGAATTTCGCAGTCGCACGCCAGTATATACCGTGGGCAAAAAACCGCTCGACCAGTTTGCCGCCCCCCCGCTGATTCCGTTGCCTGTCGACATGACCACGAACGCGGGCAAGTTCTGCGCTTCGGCCCCCAACCCGTACAACACCCACGCCCCCAGGCAGGGGCGCCCGGGCTGCGCGAACCCGGTGTTGAAAAACAACTGCGCCGGGGCATGATTAAATTGATCGGTATGCACCGAACGAATGATGCACAGGTCATCGACCACTTGGGCGAGGTGCGGCAGCGTTTCCGACAACTCGGCCCCGCTTTCGCCATGCCGGGCAAATTGAAAACGCGGCCCCAGCACTGCCGCATCGGGACGAATG
Organism: Planctomycetota bacterium; assembly: GCA_021781115.1. Classification (GTDB taxonomy): domain Bacteria; phylum Planctomycetota; class Planctomycetia; order Planctomycetales; family Planctomycetaceae; genus JAJXXL01. The sequence goes on along the minus strand of JAJXXL010000447.1, from coordinate 4,942 downwards.
AACGCGTACCGCTGGCCGCCAATCACCGATGGCGGCAACGGCTGCCCCTCCAGTCGCGTCAGTTCGGGCTTATTGTCGAAGAGTTCGAGCTGGCTCGGGGCGCCAGCCATGAACAGATGAATTACCGATTTGGCCCGTGCCGGAAAATGTGGCTGCCGGGGCTCAAGTCGTCCGGCGGCCGCAGCGGGCGGCTGGCTGGCCCGTGCCGCCTGGCCACACAGCAGGCCAACCAGCGCCATGCGCCCCAAGCCGTAGCCGCAGTCCTGCAGGAAATGTCGCCGGGTCACATCGAGACATGCCATTTGCCAGGGGGTCATCGTCAATCCTTTGCTTCAAACACTCGCCGAGAAATCACGGTCGGTGCGGGCTCTGATAGTGAATGCGTTGTAACGTTTGTTGCGTGCGATGCGGGGCCGGGCAGAATGCGAGCGCCTGGCCCCACGCTCATTCCTTCACAACCATTTCATCAAGGTTAAACACCGCGCGGGCCAAAAGCGTCCAAGCGGCACGCAGGGGGGCCTGTTCGCCCGCCTCGCCGGCAATGACGCCTGCATCGAGCGACTTTTCGTTCAGTCGCGCCAGTTGCCGCGCGTAAAATGCCGCCAGCAGCGACAATTCGTGTTCGTCGGGCGGGCGCACAACCGCCCGCCGATAAAGTTCGATGATCTGCTGTTCAACCGGGCCCGGGGCGTCGGCCAGAATGCGGCCCAGCGCCTGCGACGCTTCGACGCACACCTGGTCGTTCAGCAGTGTCAGCGCTTGCAACGGAGTATTCGAGGCGTCGCGGCGGGCCACGCACGCCTCGCCGCTGGGCGCGTCAAACGTGGCATACATCGCAAACGGCGCGGTGCGCTTGCTGAATGTATACAGGCTGCGGCGGAAGCGATCTTCGCCCTGGCTGGGAGTCCACGAAATTGCGCCGTAGGCGCCTTCGGTTGTCACCGAAGCCGGCTGGGGCGGGTAGACGCTGGGCCCGCCAATTTTTCGCGACAGTAACCCGCTCGCTTGCAGCAGCGAATCGCGAATGATTTCGGCATCGAGGCGCACACGCGGCCCGCGAGCCAGCAGGCTGTTGTCGGGGTCCCGGGCGTAGAGGTCAGGCGCGGCTTGCGATGCCTGGCGGTACGTGGCGCTCATCACGATCAGCTTGTGCATTTTCTTCAGCGACCAGCCCTGATTGACGAATTCGACCGCCAGCCAGTCGAGCAACTCGGGGTGGCTCGGCAGTTCGCCCTGATAGCCGAAATCGCCGGTGGTGCGCACCAGCCCGCGACCGAAAAACCCCGCCCATTGCCGATTGATCGTCACCCGCGCCGTCAGCGGGTTACCGGGCGAAACGAGCCACCGCGCAAACGTCAGCCGATTGGCCGGCGCGCCGCCGGCTACGCCGGGCAGGAACGACGGCACATGCGGCGAAACACGTTCGGTTGGCTGCAGAAATTCGCCGCGATGGTGAATCGAGGTGAGCCGCGGGTTTTCGGCCGGCCGTTCTTGCAACACAAGTGTGGTTTGCATGGCGGGCGGTTGTTGAAGTTCACGAATTTCCTTGGTGAATTGAGCCAATTCAGGCGCTTGCATCAGGAATTCGCGGCGGAGTCGGTCACGATCAGCGGTCGTTAACTCGGCGTCTGGAATGAGCAGCAGCTTGGCAACGTCATCGGGCAGGTTGCGGGCGTCGCCCACATTCAGGTCACTCGTGACCGAAATGCGAAAGCGGCCGAGCGAGCTGGCGAAATGTCGCCCATAGGTCATGCGCAAACTGAACTCGCGGACGGCCCGCAACGGCTCCTGGCACACGAACACGGCCACGTGCCGCTGCCCCTGGCCGCCGGCCACAGACCAGCCCGTTTGAAAATCGCCATCGATCGCCAGCGCCGCTGAGGCCGCATTTTTACTGAACTGATTCTGGGCAAAACTGCTCGTGGCTTTCGCAAACCTTACCGGCTGGCCGGCCGCAGCGGCCGCCAGTTCCGTCAAAAAGAAGTCGCCCTTGGTTCCTTCGTAATAGGTCATGCCGGGCCCGCGCGCGGGCAACCGCTCATCGGGCAGCGCCTCGAGTCGAATGGCGGTGACGTCCTGCCCGCCAAGTTGAAAATCGAGTTCGTACACATCGGTTTTGCTCGAATCGCCCGAGACGAAGACCGACTGGTCGGGTTGTGTCGTCAACAACATGCGTTCAGCGTGCGCGCTAACCGGGGCGACCGGCCGCCAGCGAACGGCCTGGGTGCGTTCGTGTTCGAGCCAGCCGTTCAGGCCCTGGTCAATCGCTTCGGCGCGGCGAACTTCGTCAGGCCGGGCGTCATGCAGTGCCGCGCCCAGGCTCAGCCGCACACGCGCTAATGTGTGCTTGTCGCCATGATTCTGGTGCAGTTGAATCGTCCACCGCCGGAGCGAACCGGGCGGCGTAGCGCCCGGTTCAAAAAAGAACGTGGCGGTTCGCGATTTCATGCCGCCCGCCTTGCCGGCCGAATCGTCGATCGCCCACCCGGTCTTCGCGTCGCCGTCGAAGGCGTGCGCCACGGGAAAGCCGTCTTGCGAGAAATCGGCTTCGGCCCGCGCGATCGTCACTGGCTGCCCCCCTTCGGGGTCGTCGGGCGGGGCCACCTTGATCGTCAGGTCGGTTAACACGAAATTGCCGTGCGGCGTTCGGCCCGGCCCGGCGTTCTGATCTCTGATCGCTTCAATCTGCAGGCGGTCGACTGCTGCCAGGTCGGTATCAATCACAAACGTATACAGGTCGGTTTCTGCCGGAGCGCCAGAGAATTTCCAGGAACCGTCGGGCAGCAATTCGGTGGGCGACTGGCTGGATGCCGTCACGCTGGCACCCGATGAAACGATCCGCCACTCGACTTGCCGAAACGGATATTTGCCGGGCAACTCGCGCACGAGCAAGGCGGCGCGCTCTTCACGGCGTTGGCTTTCGGCGGCGGCGTTGGGCCCAGGCAGGTTCAAATCGGGTTCGTCGGCGTTGTCGAGAAACGCCATGAATTCGTAATACGCGCTATGGGAAATCGGGTCATACTTGTGCGTATGGCACTGGGCGCAGCCTAACGTCAGCCCCAGCCATGTCGTGCCCGTCGTCGCCACGCGGTCGGTCATGGCGTGAAACCGGAATTCGAGCGGGTCAATGCCCCCCTCTTCATTGAGCATCGTATTCCGATGAAAACCGGTCGCGACGCGCTGCGCCGTCGTGGCGTTTGGCAGCATGTCGCCCGCCAACTGTTCGATCGTGAACTGATCGAAAGGCATATCGGCGTTCAAGGCGTTGATCACCCAGTCGCGATATGGCCAGATCGAACGCGGCCGATCTTTTTCATAACCGTTCGTATCGGCGTACCGCGCCAGGTCGAGCCACCGCCGAGCCCAACGTTCGCCGTAATGCGGCGACGCCAGCAGCCGGTCAACAAACCGCTCGTAGGCCATGTCAAACCGGTTTGCTGCTTCAGCTTCGCCCGCGGCTTGCACCCCGGCTTCCTTCAGAAACGCATCGACCTCGGTGACGGTGGGCGGCAGCCCCACCAGGTCGAGCGACACGCGGCGGAGCAATGCATACAAATCGGCTTGCGGCGACGGCTTCAGGCCGCTGGCTTCGAGCCGGGCCAGCACGAACCGGTCGATGGCATTTCGGGGCCAGCCGGTTTGCCCCACCTGTGGCAGCGGCGCCTGCCGCGGCGCTACAAACGCCCAGTGCGCGCGATATTCGGCACCGCCTGCCACCCACCGCCGCAAGATCAGCTTTTGTTCGGCAGAGAGTGCGGTTTTGGTTGACGGCGGCGGCATGCGGTCGTCGTCGGTCGTTTCGATCCGAGCGATCAGCTCACTGTCGTCGGGTCGGCCGGGTACAATCGGGGGGCTGCCCGATTCGGCAGTGGCGAGCGCCCCCGCACGCACGTCCAATCGCATTCCCCCCTTGCGGGCATTGTCATCAGGACCGTGGCATTTGAAACAATACCGCGACAGGATCGGGCGCACATCGCGATTAAAATCGATCTCGTCGGCGCTGGCCATCGGCAGTAACAGCATGAAAACTGCCATTAAGCCGCCGAGATGTCGCGCAATTGACATGGTGAAACAACTGCCGCAGGGTTGAGCTGTCTGATGTTCAGGCATTTTCAAATCACGGACAGAATTATTGACGCTCATCGGGCAGGAATTGCCACGCTGAAAACGTGGCGGCCTGGCCCACACGAATTCCCAACGGGTCGACCAGGTTCCATACCGTGGCTCGGTCGATGCGAAACCGCCGCCCCGACCGGCTGATGCGAATTCCACGATAGTCGTCGACGTACCCGTCGCGCGTCGTGCGCTCCAGCAGCCGCGCCCGTTCATCGCGGTGCACCGGCTCAGCGGTCAACCGCGACGGCGTTTTGACCAACGTGGGCACGTCCAGTTCCCACAAGGCCAGTGCGGTCTGATTGGCATAGTTTAAAATCGGGTCGGCCTCGACGCCGTGCGATACGACAACAAAGCCGGCCGTATAGAGCGCCCGCGCCTGTTCTTCAGGCGAACCGTCGCGGGCCAGCAGGTCCTGGCCGACCCACCGCCGATAGGAGTCGAGCAAAACTTGCGTATGCGCGACCCATTCCGGGGGAATAACCACAGCAGCACACTCGAAAATCGGAGAAGACAAGGTATTCCTCTCGAACGCCCCTCGGCCTGCGGCTGAACCGGCAACTCCGATTCAGGCAGCCACGAAACTCACAGTTCACACCACCTCCAATTATACCCAATGCCACCCCGCCCGACGAATCCAGGGCCGGCCCGTTTTTGGCCGCCGGGTGCGAATTCTTTCCGTCGCATGCGACGCCACGCGTCAGGTTGTCACGTTACCGGCATTCCCAAAAAACCTGGGGGCCGGATCTAGCTGAGGTTCCGCGAATGGCTGGCTGGCAAAACGGGGGCACCTAGCTACAATGCAGCCGCTAAGGAGAGCGGCATGGAC
>JAJXXL010000381.1 GCA_021781115.1 Planctomycetota bacterium | reverse complement strand
GGCCGTGTGTTTGCTGCGGGTCTGCAACGCCACCGACGCCACGTACACGTGGCCGTAACTCATCGCCAGCAGCCCCAGATCTTTTTTGCGACTCGATTTGCCTGACGCGGCGAACTTTGCCACCGCTCCCAGCGGCGTCGCCTTCGACTGCTGGCCGCCGGTATTGGAGTAGACCTCGGTATCGAGCACGAGCAGCTTGATGTTGCGGCCCGTTGCCAGCACGTGGTCGAGCCCGCCGTAACCGATGTCGTAGGCCCAACCGTCGCCACCAATCACCCACACGCTTTTCGGGGCCAGCGCATCGGCAATTTCGGCCAGCTCGCCGGCACGGGGGCGAGACAGCCGGGCCAATTCGACGCGAAGTTCGGCAACGCGGCGGCGGCGGGCCTCGAGGCCCGCCTCGTCGGTCGTGCCACACGGCCCGGTGAGTTCGGCGACGAGTTGCGGCGGCAGATCGCCCGCCAGTTCGCCGAGCAGTTGCCGGGCGCGGCGGGCGAGAAAGTCGACCCCCAGGCGAAACCCCAGGCCGAGTTCGGCGGCGTCTTCGAACAGCGAGTTGTTCCAGGCGGGGCCGCGGCCCTGGGCGTCGGTTGTGTACGGCGTGGTGGGCAGATTGCCGCCATAAATGGAAGAGCAGCCGGTGGCGTTGGCCACGAGCAGGCGGTCGCCGAGCAGTTGTGTCAGCAGGCGAATATACGGCGTTTCGCCGCAACCCGCGCAGGCTCCTGAAAACTCGAACAGGGGCTGCAGCACGCTCAGGCTGCGGGCGTCGCGGGGCACGCGGCTGCGGGGCAAATCCGGAATGTTCGCGAAGAATTCAAACCGCGTGCGTTCGACGGCGCGATGCGCCTCGACCGGTTCCAGATGAATCGCCTTGCGGCTTGGCCGGGTGCGATCTTTGGCCGGGCAGACGGCCACGCACAACCCGCAACCGGTGCAGTCGTCGGGCGCCACCTGAATCGTGTAATTCAGCCCCTGAAATTCGGGGGTCACGCGTTCAGGCGTGGTGAGAAAATCGGCGTTCGCCCCGGCCAGCGCGGCCGGTTCGTAGACCTTGGCCAGGATGGAGGCGTGGGGGCAGATCATGGCGCATTGATTGCACTGGACGCACAATTCGGGCTCCCAGATTGGAATTTCCAGGGCGATGGCCCGCTTTTCGTAGCGGCTCGTTCCGGTGGGCCAGGTTCCATCGGCAGGAAATGCGCTCACGGGAAGCTGATCGCCCCGCCCCTCGAGCAACAGCCGCGTCACACGCTGCACAAAATCGGGCGCGGAGTCAGGTACCGCCCGCGGCCGCGTGCGCGTGGCGGTAACGGTTTCGGGCACTTCAATTTCGTGGAGTTCGGCCAGCGCGGCATCGACGGCGGCGATATTGCGGCGCACGATTTCCGGACCGCGCTTGCCCCACGTTTCAGCGATCGACGCCTTGATTTTGGCCAGCGCCTCTTCGGGCGGCAGCACGCGGCTCAGCGCAAAAAAGCAGACCTGCATGACCGTATTGATCCGCCGCCCCAGCCCAGCCGCCTCGGCCACGCGGTGGGCGTCGATGGCGAACAGGCGGCATTTCCTCGCGATCAGCCCGGTTTGCACCTCCTGGGGCAAACTCGACCAGAGGTTTTCCGACGGAACCGGCGAATTCAGCAGTACGGTCGCGCCCGGTCGCGCCCGGCCCAACACGTCGGCCCGATCCAGAAAACCGGGGTCGTGCACCGCGACGAAATCGGCCTTTGAAATCTGGTAGGTCGAACGAATTGGCCGCAGCCCGAACCGCAGGTGCGACACCGTCGTCGAGCCCGATTTTTTGGAGTCGTACACGAAATGCCCCTGCACGAACAGGTTCGGCTGTTCGCCCAGGATTTTAATACTGGCCTTGTTGCTGCTGACGGTGCCGTCGGAACCGAGTCCGTAAAACAGGGCCCGGACCACGTCGGGCGGTTCAATGTCGAATTCATCGTCGACATCGAGCGACAACCGTGTCACGTCGTCGCGAATACCCACAGTAAACCGCGTTTTCGGGCGCTCGCGGCCGAGCTCGTCAAACACGGCCTTGACCATGCCGGGCGTAAACTCGCGCGACGACAACCCGTAACGCCCGCCGATCACGCGGGGCAGGGCGTTCAGCACACCGCGGGCCAGCGCCTCGACCAGCACACCGCAAATTTCCAGCACCAGCGGCTCGCCCGCCGCACCGGGCTCCTTGGTGCGATCGAGCACGGCCAGGTGCTGTACGCCGGGCGGCAATGCGGCCAGAAACCGGGCCGCGGAAAAAGGGCGAAACAGCCGCACGTTCAGCACGCCGACGCGCTCGCCGCGTTCCACCAGCCAATCGACCGTTTCACGGGCGCATTCGACACCCGACCCCATGAGCACGACGACGCGCGTCGCCTCGGGGTGGCCGTGGTAGTCGAATGCGCGGTACCTGCGGCCGGTGATCTCGGCGAACCGGCCGAGCAGGTTTTCGAACTGGTCGGCAAACCCGTCGTAAAACGGGTTGGCGGCCTCGCGCGACTGGAAGTACGCATCGGGGTTTTGCGATGTCCCGCGAACGCAGGGCCGGTCGGGCGTCTGGCGGCGTGCGCGGTGGGCTTCGACCAGGTTCGCGTCGATCAGGTTCCGCAGGTCATCGTCGCTCAGCAGCGACACGCGGGCAATTTCGTGCGATGTGCGAAACCCGTCGAAAAAATGCAACACCGGAATTCGCGACGCCAGGCTGACGGCCTGGCCGATCGCGGCGAAGTCGTGCGCCTCCTGGACCGACGCCGAGGCAACCAGCGCCAGCCCCGCGCCGCGGACGGCCATGACGTCAGAGTGGTCGCCGAAGATCGACAGGGCATGCGTGGCAATGCTTCGCGCCGCGACATGCATGCACAGCGGCGTCAGCTCGCCCCCGATTTTGAACAGGTTGGGCAGCATGAGCAGCAGCCCTTGCGACGCCGTGAACGTCGTGGCGAGCGCGCCGCTTTGCAGGGCCCCGTGCATCAGCCCGGCGGCGCCCGCTTCTGACTGCATTTCGACGACTTCCGGCACGCCGCCCCAGATATTGCGGCGGCCGAGCGCGGCCCAATCGTCGGCGTGCTCGGCCATGGCCGACGCCGGCGTGATCGGGTAAATCGCAATCACCTCGTTCAGCCGGTAAGCGACCGATGCCACCGCTTCGTTTCCGTCGAGAATGCTGATGAGTGGTTCGGGCATCGGCAACCATTCCTGGGCGGGTGTGGGAAGGCACGCGGGCCAACGTGCGCCTGGTTCAGGGTCCGCACCGGGCGGCGATTCAGCCCGCCGGAAATCGCCAATGGCAACCCGGCGCGTGGTTCATCGCCGTGCGCGGCTCTGCAGGTAACGCCGCCAGGACCGCTCGCACAATAAAAAACCCCTCGCGGCGCAACGCGCCCGAAGGGCTTTCATAACCCAATTCAAGATCGTCCACCCAAACCATCGGCAGCACGATACGCTGATGCTATCTCTGCCAGGAACCGCCGTCAATGCCCGATAATGGCGGGCGGGCATGCGGTGGGCGCGGGGCGATCAGCCCGTGTGCGCGAGTTCCGATGCGTCGAGCTCTGCGCCGGCGACAAGGGCGTGCCACTGTTCGGGGGTGTACAGGACTTCGCGGGCCTGCGAGCCGTTGTAGTCGCCCACGATGCCGTCTTCGGCCATGTAGTCGATCAGCCGGGCGGCCCGGCCGTAGCCGATGCCCAGGCAACGCTGCAACAGCGACACGCTGCCGCGGGCTTCGCGCCCCACGACGTCGATCGCCTGTTCGTACAGTTCGTCGCGGCTGCGAATCGCCTCGATGCCGCTCTTGCCCGAGGATTTGGTGCTGAGCTGGGCCAGTTCGCGGCTGTATTGCGGTTCGTGGCCGCTGAAGAACTCAATGATGTGGTTGACCTCATCATCGCTGACATAAGTGCCCTGGGCTCGCGAGATTTTGCTCGTGCCCGGGGCCAGGTACAGCATGTCGCCGTTGCCCAGCAGCTTGTCGGCCCCCATTTCATCAAGCACGACGCGGCTGTCGACGCGGCTGGCCACCTGGAACGAAATCCGGGCGGGCAGGTTCGATTTGATCAGCCCGGTAATCACATCGACGGTTGGCTTTTGCGTGGCCAGCACGAGGTGAATTCCCACGGCCCGCGACTTCTGGGCGAGGCGAATGATGTGCCCTTCGACGTCCTTGCCCGAAGTCATCATCATGTCAGCCATTTCGTCGGCGATGATTACAATGTACGGCATCGCATCGGGAATTTGCGAGGCATCG
>JAJXXL010000351.1 GCA_021781115.1 Planctomycetota bacterium | reverse complement strand
AGCGATTGAACGCAAAAAGGCCGACGCCAGAGGGCGTCGGCCTTGAATGCAATCGACGATACGCGAGCCTCGCTACCGTCAAAACAAGTTGCGGGGACAGGATTTGAACCTGTGACCTCGAGGTTATGAGCCTCGCGAGCTACCAGACTGCTCCACCCCGCGACATTAACGTCCTGTGTTTTGTTCACAGGCGTTGTTTGGTTCGCAGATCATACACGAACCGCACGCGTTCGTCGAGTCACTTGCACCACAATTCCGTTCAAGGCGGAAAACTTGATGAAAAGCCCGGCGATTGAAACCAGCCGCAGTTCCGAAAGAGCGTCTTTGCGGCAGGTCAAAACGTGCCACGCCGGGTCGTCAGTTCTTGTGAACCGAATCGCCAGTGCGGCGGCGGTCTTTGAAGGATCGGCGGTTGGCGGCGGCCACCATGAGCGATTGTCGGCGGGGTATGCCAGCACACTCGCATCCGTTTGAAAAATCGCTATAATCCCCCGCTAGTGTGTTCGACCCGCCGACTGAGATTTTCCTGCCGAACCAACTTCCTTGCCCAACGGACATTGTTTTGAAAGAGGAGTTTGAAATGCGGCTCACGATGACTCAAACGCTGCGTAAGACGGTACGCCTCGCCTGCCTGTTGTTGCTTGTGGGCGGCCTGATGGCTGCCGCCAAAGGTGCCGGAGTTCTGTTTCCTGACTGGTCGAAGCCGACGGCGGGCACGTACGCGGCCCCGCACGGCGACGTGGGAAAGAAGCCTGCCGCGGGCCAACCCTGGAGTGTGACGACGATGGCTTCGTCGATCATGGGCAAGCCGGTGGAAGGCAAGACCACGACGGTTGTGGGTGAAATTGTTGACCTTTCCTGCTATTTGCAGGTGGGCAAGCATGGCGACAAGCATCGCGATTGCGGCCAGAAGTGCGTGCGGAATGGCCAACCGGTGGGCCTGGTAACGGAAGACGGGTCGGTGTACATGCTGATCGACGAAGAACACGACCCCCGCCGCGACGGCATGACGGAATTCCGCAAGCAGGCGGTCGAAATGATGGCCCACATCGTCACCGTGCATGGCACGCTGACCGACGTCGACGGCCACAAGGCGCTGTACGTCCAAGGTTCGGTGAAGAAGTAAGACAAACCGTCTGCGCGCCTGCGGCGGCCGGGTTACGCGATAACCCGCCGCCCAAGCGCCAGGAACCGGACGTTGCACCAGGACCTGATTCAATTCACCCCGCCTTTCCCCGAAAGGCGCCGACCGGGATTTTTCCATGACGACTCGACGATGCCTGGGGTGGCTGCTTCTGACAGCGCTCGTGCTGCCGGGGTTTCGATTCGTATCGGCTGGGGGCGCGGCCGACGCGCCGGGCGACATACCGCCAACGCCACCGCTGGGCCTGCCGGCTGTGCCGTGGCCCGATGACAACCCGTACTCGGCGGCCAAGGCCGAGTTGGGCAAGCTGTTGTACTTCGACACGCGGTTGTCCAGCGACAGTACGGTATCGTGCGCATCGTGCCACGCCCCGGAAAAGGCATTTACCGACGGCGCCGCGGTGTCGACCGGCATCCGCGGTCAAAAGGGCGGCCGTAGCGCGCCGACTGTGATCAATCGCGCGTACAGCACGCTGCAATTCTGGGATGGTCGCGCAGCGTCGCTGGAAGAACAGGCGAAGGGACCGATCGCCAATCCGATTGAAATGACGGCCGAGAAGACCGCCGACGCGGCCCACGAGACCAGCCTCAAGCGGCTGCGTTCTGTGGCGGGCTACGTCAAGCGATTCGAACAGGCATTTGGCACGAAAGCGATCACGATCGACCATGTGGCCCAGGCGATTGCCACCTTTGAGCGCACGGTTTACTCAGCAAACGCTCCCTACGACCGCTACAATGCGGGCGAAGCGCGGGCCATGAGCGAGGCCCAGGTTCGCGGGATGAACGTGTTTTTCAACAAGGCGGCCTGCGACAGTTGCCACCTCGGGTTCAATTTCACCGATGGTTCCTACGTGAACATCGGCGTCGGCATGGATCGGCCCCAGCCCGACGTGGGCCGGTTTGCCGTCACCGGCAAGGATGAAGATCGAGGCGCGTTCAAAACCCCCACATTGCGCGAAATCGAGCATACCGCCCCGTACATGCACGATGGCAGCCTGAAGACGCTGGAAGAGGTCGTCGAGCACTACGACAAGGGCGGCATCAAAAACCCGCAACTGGACCAGCGCATGAAGCCGCTGAAGTTGTCGGACCAGGAAAAGAAAGATCTCGTGGCCTTCATGCGGGCGCTCAGCGGCGAGGGCTGGCAGTCGATTAAACCGCCGGCCAGATTTCCCGAATGAACTCGCGCGGGCCGCGCGTCAGAACTCAGCATGTTTTGGCGTGCGGGGGTAGGCGATGACGTCGCGAATGTTGATCATGCCGGTCAGCAGCAGCAACGTGCGTTCGAGGCCCAGCCCGAAGCCGGCGTGCGGCACCGTACCGTACCGGCGGAGGTCGACGTACCACCAGTAGTCGTCGGGGTTCAGGCCGCACTCGGTCATGCGGGCGACAAGCACGTCGAGCCGCTCTTCGCGCTGACTGCCGCCAATGATCTCACCGACGCGGGGCACGAGCACGTCCATGGCCCGCACGGTTTTGCCGTCGTCGTTGCAACGCATGTAAAACGGCTTGATGGCGCGGGGGTAGTCGTACAGAATGACCGGGCGGCGGAACTGCTCTTCGGTGAGGTAACGTTCGTGCTCAGATTGCAGGTCAAGCCCCCAGCGGACGGGGTATTCGAACTTTCGCCCGCTGTTTTCGAGCAGGCCCACCGCCTCGGTGTACGACAGACGCACGAATTCGTTGTCGGTGATGTTGCGCAGCGTTTCGAGTACGGTCTTGTCGATGCGCTGATTGAAGAACTCCATGTCGGCCGGGCAGCGTTCGAGCACGTCGCGCAGAATTGTACGTATGAAGGTCTCGGCGAGGTCCATGTTGTCGGCCAGGTCGTAAAACGGCATTTCCGGTTCGACCATCCAGAATTCCGCCAGATGCCGGGTCGTGTTTGAGTTTTCAGCCCGAAACGTGGGGCCGAACGTGTAACATTCGCCCAGGGCGCAGGCGAAGGTTTCGGCTTCGAGCTGCCCGCTGACCGTCAGCGACGCTGGCTTCGCGAAGAAATCCTCGCCCCAGTCGATTTCGCCCTTGAGCTGCGCGAGGCGGGCAAGGTCGAGCGTGGTGACGCGAAACATCTGCCCGGCGCCTTCGCAATCGCTGGTGGTAATGATCGGCGTGTGCACGTACAGAAACCCGCGCGATTGGAAGAAATTATGAATCGCCGCACTGAGCGCGTTGCGCACGCGGGCGATCGCCCCGAACGTATTCGTGCGGGGCCGCAGGTGGGCAATTTCGCGGAGAAACTCGAACGAGTGCTGTTTTTTTTGCAGCGGATACTTTTCGGCCGGGGCCGTGCCGTACAGCGTCAGCGCGCTGGCCAGCAGTTCGACCGACTGCCCCTTGGCGGGCGACGCCTGCACGACGCCACACACGCCAATGCTGGCCCCGGTTGTCAGGTGGTGAATCCAGTCGGCATAGCCCGGCAGCGAGGTTTCGACGAGGATCTGCAGGTTAGCGAGCGTACTGCCGTCGTTGAATTCGACGAACGCGAACCCCTGCTTTGAATCGCGGCGGGTGCGCACCCAACCGCGGACCTCAACGTCTTCGCCGATCGGCGCCTGGCTCAAAATCGCAGCGGTTTTCATGCGTCGCATGGCGTCATTTTCCTCTGGTTCTGCCGGCTCGCCCGTGGCGACAGGCCCCACGGCGGGTCGGCGCGAGCGCGATTGGTTGTTACGTGTTTGGCCCGGGAAATCAAGTGCAGTCCCAGCGCGGCCACGGTGGGGCGCGCGATCTGACGCGACGGTCCATCGTGCGGGGGCCGGCGGCACAGGCGGTAAGGCCGAGCCGCTTGAGGCCACAATTGCCGCAGAAGTTTCCCAGTTTTGGGAAACGTGGCGTTTGCTGCGGGAAGCGCCGTTCGCGACGCTTGCAACCCGCTGGCGGTTGTGGCATAGTTGCCGCGTTGCGCTCGTCGGTGAGGTTGTTGGTCTGTGTTTGTCCTGCGCGTCGGCGGCCGTCAGCGCAGCAGGGGCGTTTTCCTGCGTCATGCGGAACGTCGCTGTTGACACAGGCTTGGTCGATTCGGCCATCGGCCCCGAACCATTGGCCCACCCGGCTCGAGAAAGAGTACCTCGGATGACACCGTTGTTTGCCGCCGGTTCCATTGCCGGCTTTTTGAAAGAGCACGACTTTTCAGACGCCTGGTCGTCGGGCCTGGCGGCGATCGTGCACGCCTTTTTGATCATCAATTTCTTCGCCGTTGCGCCGCTGATTTACATCTGGCTTGAGCGCAAGGTGGCAGGCCGCATTCAAGACCGGCTCGGCCCCACCCGGGTGGGGGGCAAGTTCGGCTGGCTGCAAACCCTGGCCGATGGCGTGAAGCTGATTCAAAAGGAAGACCTGTGCCCCGAATCGGCCGATTCGATGTTGTTTCGCATGGCCCCCTACCTGGTGTTCGTGGCGTCGTTCGGGGCGTTCATTGCCCTGCCTTGGAGCGACGGGTGGGTCGCCCAGAACCTCGATGTCGGCCTGTTTTTCATGCTCGCGGTCATGTCGCTCGAGGTGATCGGGGTTATTCTGGCCGGGTATTCGAGTGGCTCGAAATGGTCGCTATTCGGCGGAATGCGCGAGGCGGCCCAGGTTGTGAGTTATGAAATTCCCATGGCGATCTGTGCGCTGGTGCCAGTCGTCGTCGCGGGCACGCTCAATATGGTGGATATCGGCCGGATGCAGGCGGGGTGGCTGACCAACTGGCTCGTGCTGCATGACCCGTTTACGTTCCTGGCGTTTTGGGTGTACTTCACGGTGGCGACCGCCAGCGTCAAGCGGGCACCGTTTGACCTGGCCGAGGCTGAAAGTGAGCTGGTAGCCGGCTTTCACACCGAATACAGCGGCATTCGCTGGTCATACTTTTTCATGGCCGAGTACGGCAGCATGTTCGCCGTCAGCGCCATCGCAACGGTGTTGTTTTTGGGGGGGTGGCATCTGGGTGTGCCGCTGCTTGAAGAGTCAGGCTTGTATCAGACCGCCGGGGGCGTATTTATCGCGCATTTGATCGGCTTGGGCGTGTTCATTTTCAAGGGGTGCGCCCTGGTGTTCGTTCAGATGTGGGTTCGCTGGACCCTGCCGCGCCTGCGGATCGATCAGGTGATGACCAGTTGCCTCAAGTACCTGCTGCCGATCAGTTGCTTTCTGCTGCTGGGAATTGCCTCGTGGCCACTGGCGATTCACTGCCTCAAGGGGCGCACGGTTCTGTTTGGCGAACCGCTGGGAGAAAAGGTGTACCGCACGTCGCAGCCCACGATCAGGCCTGTCCAATCGGCCCGGCAGCCGGGTGCGATGCACGAGAAGAAGATTGGTGAACGGGGTGAAGGGAGCTTGTCGTCATGGAGATCGTGAAGTCGGCGCTGGAACCGCTGTTTTCGCTGATTCACGCCGGTTCGGTGTGGGCGTTCGTGTTGGCGACCATTGGCGCCGCGGTGGCCGTCGTGCTCAGCCAGAATGTTGTCCGAATGGCGTTCTGGCTGATCATTGCCCTGGGCTCGACGGCGGGGCTGTTTTTTGCGCTCGACGCCGATTTTCTGGGCGCGGCCCAGTTGCTGGTGTATGTCGGGGGCACGCTCGTACTGCTCGTGTTTGGCGTGATGCTGACGGCGAGTGGGCCATTTATGCAAATGAAGACCTCTCCAGGTGAAGGGGTTTTAGCGGGTTTCATCGGGTTCAGCCTGCTGGGGTTGCTCGCCACGTCGGTTTGCACCGTCGCCTGGGATCCGCATGGGGCAGTCGCCCCCATCGCCGCTGCGGGTTACAACCCCGCCGAAGAGGGTAATACCACCCGTGCCCTGGGCATGAGTTTGCTGGGCTTGCGACCCGACAAAGACCTTGGCCAGGAAAATGCCCGGCCCGGCACCGGGTACTTACTGCCGTTTGAAGTGGCGTCGGTGCACCTGCTGGTCGTGCTGGTGGGCGCGGCGTACCTGGCTCGGGCAAAACGCCGGCAGGCTCCCCCGGCCCTTTGACACCGTCTGCGCAGCACCGATTGAGAAGGATAAAACAATGCCTGCGGTAGAACTCGACGTATACCTGTTTGTCGCGGCCGTGCTGTTTGTGTGCGGCGCGGTGTGCATGGCCACGAAGCGGAACGCCATTGGCGTGCTGATGGGCGTCGAACTCGTGCTGAACGGGGCCAACCTGAACTTCGTGGCGTTCGCGCGGTACACCGCGCTCGGTCTCGACGGGCAGGTCATTGCCTTGTTTGTCATCGTGCTCGCCGCCGCCGAAGCCGCGGTGGCGCTGGCGATTGCCCTGAGCTTTTACAACAACCACCTGACGATTGACGTCGATCGTGGAAACGAATTGCACGGCTGACCGCGCGGCGGCGAGCGCTGCGGCAGAAACGCCCCGACGCATCGCACGCCTGCGAAGACCGGCTTAGACCGGGCGGCAGCAGACACCGACCTTCATCACCTGATATTCTTCGGCCCGGCAGTTTGAGCTATGGACCTTGAAACCTACCAATCGACGCTGGCCCGCCTGCTGACGACGGCATGGCTGTTGCCCTTGTGTGGATTCGTGATCGAGATTTTTGCCGGGTGGTGGAGCAATCGCCGCAGCAAGGCTGCCGCCTATCTGGCCGTGTTTTGCATTGCGACCGGCTTCGTTTGTAGCCTGACGGCGCTCCTGTACTGGGGCGAAAAGACAGAATGGGCGGCGTTTGCAGGCCATGCCGCCGGCCACGGCGAAGCTGGCGCTGAACATGCCGCCGGCGCACATGACGGGGCTCATGCCAATGCCGCCCATCACGCGGCTGCCGGTGCAGCGGCTCATGCAACCCCCGCGTACCCTCTGGCCGTTTCAGGCACACATTATGTGCTGGTTCAATTTGGCCGTTTGCGGGTGGCGATCGACTACTACATCGACAGCCTGACGCTGGCGATGTTCACGATGGTGACGCTGATCGCCTCGCTGATACACGTGTTTGCCATCGGTTACATGGGCGACGAGCTGACCGACGACCACGAAGACCATGAAGTGCATACGTCGCATGGGCATTTGCACCGCCCCGGCCGGTATTACCGGTTCTTCGCCTACCTGTCGCTGTTCAGCTTTTCGATGCTGGGCCTGGTGCTGGCGGGCAATGTGTTTCTGGTCTTTGTGTTTTGGGAACTGGTGGGCATTTGCAGTTACTTTTTGATCGGGTTTTACACCGAACGCCGGTCGGCGTGTCTCGCCGCGAACAAGGCGTTCATCATGAATCGCGTGGGCGATTTCGGGTTTCTGATCGGCCTGATGATTCTGTGGACCTGGTTTGGCACGTTTCAGTTCGCCGAGCGCACCGAAGATGGGCAAACGACGCCCGGCCTGTTTCAAATGCTGCGGACTCCCGAGGGGGAAATTCTGCGTTTGAATACACAATCGGGCCAGCGCGTGGTGCTTGTTGATTCGCACGGCGATCCCCTGCTCGATCCGACGACCCGCGAGCCGAAAACCGTTCCCTACCTGTTGCTCGTCGCCGCAGGCATGGGCATCTTCGCGGGCTGCATCGGCAAGAGTGCCCAGTTCCCCCTGCAAACCTGGCTGCCCGACGCGATGGAAGGCCCCACGCCGGTTTCGGCGCTGGTGCACTCGGCAACCATGGTCGCGGCGGGGGTGTACCTGACCGGGCGGTTTTACCCGATGTTCATGCCCGAAGTGCTGCTGGCCATCGCGTATGTCGGGTGCATTACCCTGTTTCTCGCGGCGACGATTGCCGTGGTTGCGACTGACATCAAGCGCGTGCTGGCTTACTCGACGATCAGCCAGTTAGGTTACATGATGCTGGGGTTGGGGGTGGGGGCGTGGGGCGCGGGGCTGTTTCACCTGATCACGCACGCCTTTTTCAAGTCGCTGATGTTCTTGTGTTCTGGCGCTGTAATTTACGGTTGCCACCATGTCCAGGAAATGCCGAGAATGGGCGGCCTGCGCCGCAAAATGCCGATTACGGCCTACACGATGCTCGTGGGCGTGATTGCAATTTGCGGGCTGGCAATTCCCTGGCCGACGGTGTTCGGCGAAAAGATCGCATTTTCGGGCTATCACTCGAAAGACGCCATCGTGGCGGCAGCGCTGACGTTCGCCCAGCTCAACCCGAAACATATTTTGCTGTTCCTGCTGCCGCTCGTCGGCGCGGGGATTACGGCGTTTTACATGTTTCGCCTGTGGTTCTACACGTTCGCCGGTACTCCCCGCGACGAGCATGTGTACGAACATGCCCACGAGGCGCCGGCGGTCATGTGGATCCCGCTCGTCGTGTTGTCGCTGTTTGCGGCGTTCTGCGCTGTCGGGGGCGAAGAGGGCCCGTTGTTCAAATTGCTGTTGAACAGTGAACCGGCCGGCGTTGCCGCCGGCCGCGAATCGGCTGTGCCGGGCGGGATCTCGATTCCCGGGCATGCCGCCGTGGCTGCGAATCACGTCGCCGCCGGGGTCGACGCCCTGATCGTGGCCGGCCTGGGTGCGTTTCTGGCGTATGTGTTTTACGGGGTGCGATGGCTGAACCCGGCAGAGGTCAAGAACCAGTTTGCGGGGTTGCACCGGTTTCTTATCGAGAAATGGCGGTTCGACGAACTGTACGACGTGATGTTTACCCGGCCCGTGCATATCATCGCCCGCTGGTGCACGTGGATCGATCGCACCGTTTTCGATGGTCTGTTGCATGCCGCGGCGCGATTGGCCCTCGACGTTGCCCGCTGGGATCGAAAATTCGATGAAGGCGTGGTCGACGGGTTGGTCAACAAGGTCGGTGATCTGACCTTTGCGACCGGGCGGTCGTTTCGCGTGATTCAAACCGGACGGTTGCGACAGTACGTGATGTTCATTGTCGTCGGCGTGATCGTGATTGGCGTTGCGGGAATCCTGTTCGTGACGCAGTTGCGGGCGGGGTGAGCTCGCGGCAGCCAGGTCGCCGCCCGGCGTTCGGGCGGCGTGCAGTCTTTCAGAAGTTTGAAGCGGTATTGAAAAGCACGATTTACCAGCGGGTTGCGAAACCCCGGCTCATTTTCCAACGGTTTACGAGTCATCATGAGTGATAACGCCCTGCTTTCGCTGATCATCTTCCTGCCCACGATCGGGGCCTTGGGGCTGATGTGCTTCAACGCCAAGGCCGAAGAGGCGATGCGCAATTTCGCGCTGGTCATCACCGCGGCGACGTTTGTGCTGACGCTGTTGCTTTTGGGCCGGTTCGACCCGGCCCAGGCGGGGGTGCAGCTCAAGGTGCTTGCCGAATGGATCCCCAACTGGAACGTGAATTACTTCCTGGGTGTCGATGGCATCAGCCTGCCGCTCGTGCTGCTGACCAGCTTGATCAGCCTGTTGGGCATGCTGGCTTCGTGGAGCGTCAAAAAACAGATTCGCGGCTATCTGATTCTGTACCTCTTGCTCGAGACCGGCATGTTGGGCGTGTTTTTGGCGCTCGACTTCTTCCTGTTTTACGTGTTTTGGGAGGTGATGCTACTGCCGATGTACTTCCTGATCGGCATCTGGGGCGGGCCCCGCCGCGAGTACGCGGCCATCAAGTTCTTTTTGTACACGCTGGCCGGCAGCGTGCTGATGCTCATCGCCTTGCTGATGTTTTATTTCGGCAGCGGCGCCGACCGCACGTTTGACCTGATTCGCTTGGCGGAAATCGGCCAGGGCCGAGTGCCGGGCGTGCAGTTCAGTGAGTTCGTGCAGATTACCGCGTTCATCCTGCTGTTCATCGGGTTTGCCATCAAGGTGCCTGTGTTTCCATTTCACACCTGGTTGCCCGACGCCCACGTCGAAGCCCCCACACCGATCAGTATGATTCTGGCAGGCGTGCTGCTGAAAATGGGCGGGTATGGCATCCTGCGCGTGGCGTTTCCGATCTGCCCGGTCGGGGCCCAATATGCCGCGTATTGCCTGGTGTTGCTGGGCGTGATCAGTATTCTGTACGGGGCATTTGCCGCCATGGCGCAAACCGATTTCAAGCGGCTCGTCGCCTACAGTTCGGTGAGCCACATGGGTTACGTGCTGCTGGGTATTGCCGTGTGGAAGCTCGCCGACCCGAATCTGGGCACGACGGCGGGCGCCGAGTATTGGGAGAGCGGCATCAACGCGGCCATGTTTCAGATGTTGGCGCACGGTATTTCCAGCGCCGGCATGTTCTTCATGGTGGGCGTGATTTATGACCGCGTGCACCACCGCGATCTGAACCAGTTCGGCGGCCTGATGGGGCTGATGCCCGAATACGGCGGGCTGGCGGTGGGCATTTTCTTCGCCGGGCTGGGCCTGCCGGGTTTGTGCGGGTTCATCGGCGAAGTGTTTTCGGTACTGAGCGCGTGGAACTACAGCCCGCTGCTGGCGATCTTGTCGGCGGCGGGCGTCATCTTGACGGCGGGCTACATTTTGTGGGCCGTGCAACGGGTGTATCTGGGGCCCGAGTACAAAGGCCCGCACCGCGAAGACATCACCCCCATGAATGGCCGCGAGGCTTCGGTTGGGTACGTGCTGCTGGCGTTTGCGATCATTCTCGGTGTGTACCCCGAGTCGATGTTCGGGCTGATGCGCGAAACGAACAAACAGCTCGTGGTGAACATGACCGAGGGGTACGAGAATTCAAAAAAGAACGCCCCCAAGGTTTCGGCGGTTACCCCTGACTTGGGCGAGGGCGTGTTATTCGACCCGATTGCAATTCCGGCGAACCCTGGTGCCGGCGCATTGGCTCCAGCGATTCGGGGACGCTGATGCGGCCTGCGCGAATCGCGGGCGCGGCTTGAGGTATTTGGCCGGTATCCGGCAGAGAACCGAGTGACAACGACATGAAATTCAGCGAACTTCTCTCGAAACTGGTGGCAGACACCTGCGATGTGTCGTTGCCGCTGTTCGGCCCCGAACTGTGCATCATCGGGGCAATCGTTGGGCTGCTGCTGGTTCGACTGTGCAACTTTGAGCGGGTGTTGCCGGCATCGTTCGTGGCGTTGGCCGGGGCCGGGGCCGGGCTCGGTATTTCGCTGTTGCAGTTTCGCCAGTTCGGCGATGCTGTGGCCGAACAGGCCTCGACGCCGCTGTTTACCGGCCTTTTGATGTATGACCCGTTTACCGTGTTTTTTCGCGTGTTTTTGCTGCTGTTTCTGCTGTTCGTCGTGTACCTTACGATTCTGAGCGGCATTCCCGATAAGGAAGACGGCCCCGATTTTTACGTGCTGTTGCTCGGCGCCACGCTGGGCATGATGCTCATGGCCAGCGCCAACCACCTGCTGATGGTGTTTCTGGCAGTCGAAATGACGAGTGTGCCCAGTTATGCAATGGTCGGTTTTCTGAAAGGCCGCAAGCTCAGCAGCGAGGCCTCGTTGAAGTACGTGGTTTATGGCGCCGGGGCCGCGGGGGTCATGCTGTACGGAATCAGCCTGCTCGCTGGCCTGCTGGGTGCGGCGAACCTGACCGACATGGCCCATGCCCTGTTGCGATTCAGTGAAATGCACACCGAGTTTTCAGACCCTGCTGTCCGGGCACTCGTGCTCGCCGTGCTGATGGTGCTCGTGGGGCTGGCGTTCAAGCTGTCGCTCGTGCCGTTTCACTTCTGGTGCCCCGACGCATTCGAAGGCGCCGCGGCCGAGGTTGGCGGATTTTTGTCCGTGGCGAGCAAGGCGGGGGCCTTTGGGCTGCTCGTGCGGGTTTGCCTGGCGCTCGTCGGCCCGCCTGATCATGAGTCGACCAGCCTTGCGACGGTAAACCTGTACCTGGGAGTGGGGCTGGGCATCATAGCGGCCGTGACCGCCACGTTCGGCAACCTTGCCGCCTATAGCCAGAAAAACATGAAACGCTTGCTGGCCTACTCGACGATCGCGCATGCGGGCTACATGCTGATGGCGGTGGCGGCGATGATGGTCGTTCTGAATGGCAGCGAGCCGCCGGACGCAGTTGTGAGCCGCGCCGAAGCCGCCCGCGATTGCATTGAAGGGCTGCTGTACTACCTCGTTGTGTATTTCTTCATGAACCTGGGCGCGTTCGCCATCGTGGCCTTGATTCGCAACAAGATCTTCAGCGAAGACATTGCCGACTACGCCGGGCTGGCCCGGCAAGCCCCGGGTCTTGCCGTTTGCATGTTGCTGTGCCTGTTCAGCTTGGTGGGCCTGCCCCCATTCGGGGGGTTTTTTGGGAAATTTGTGATTTTTGCGTCGCTGTATAATGCCGGATTTTACCACGCTTCGATGTGGGTCGTGCTGGCGATTGGCGGGTTGAACACTGTCTTCAGCCTGGTGTATTACATTCGCGTGTTGAAAGTCATGTTCATCGGCTCGGCGACCGATGACGCGCGAACGATCGATTTTTCAATGGCTTCGAACGCCGGCCGCTATGTCCTGCTGGTGTCAGTGCCTGTGTTGCTGCTGGGCGTGCTGGTGAACCCGGTCAGCCAGATTGCCCGGCAGGTGGCCAAGCAGTTGTTTTAGCCGCCCGGCGGTGCTCATGCTCAAGTCCTCGCCGCGGGGCGGCGCCGAGCCGGGGCGGGCGGTTTACTTCGTTCGTGTCATAGAAACGCCACAGTTTTTCCTGAGACGCGCATGGAAGACCTTGATCAAAACGAGCGCCTGAACGAATTGCTGATCAGCCTGTATCGCAGCCTGTTGCAATACGTGGCCGAATCGTCGGTGTGGACCGACGTGCAATCGGAGGCAAATGCGATGGCCATGCAGCACATCGCGGCTGAGCAGCGCCAGGGCGTGGGCCGGCTGACAGACCTGCTCATCCAGCGCGGGTGCGTCGTCGATTTTGGGGTGTACCCCACGGAATTCACGGATTTGCATTACTTGGCACTCGACTTTTTATACGAGCAACTCGAAGCCGACGAAACCCGGCTGATCGCCCGGATCGAGCAGGCGCAAGCGGCCGCATCGGGCGACCACGCGGCCGCCGCATTGCTCGCGGAACTGGCCGCAGCCGAGAAGTCGCGACTCCTGAACCTGCGGGCCCTGGCCAATCGTCAACCTGCGGCAGCCTGACGCCGGCTCGAACGGCAACCCCGCCGCGAGGACCGCCCTCATGATCGACACGCACGCCCATCTCGACGAAGCGGCGTTTGACGTCGATCGCGACCAGGTTATCGCCCGGGCGCAGGCGGCCGGATTGACGGCGATTATCACGATCGGCACCACGGCCGAAACCAGCCGGGCCGCAGTCGAGATCGCGGGACGCTGCCCCGGCGTATTTGCCGCCGTGGGCATTCAGCCAAACTACGTCGCCGAGGCGAAACCCGGCGATTGGGAGACGATCGAGCAGTTGGCTTTAAGCCCCGGCATCGTGGCGATCGGCGAGACCGGGCTGGATCGCTACTGGAATTATGCAGGCTTCGATCAGCAGGTCGAGTATTTCGACCGGCACCTCGACCTGGCCCACCGCCGCAACCTGCCGTTCGTCGTGCATTGCCGCGAGGCCGAGGCCGACGTCGTCGCCCGGTTGCAGCTTGCGGCGAGCCGGGCGCCATTGCGGGGAGTGATGCATTCGTTTACGGGCAACCGCAGCGTTGCCGAAGCGTGCCTTGAACTGGGGCTGTACATTTCGTTTGCAGGCATGGCCACATTCAAAAAATCGCAAACCGTTCGTGAGACGGCGGTAGCAATTCCCGCCGACCGGATTCTGATCGAAACTGACGCCCCCTACCTGGCGCCCACGCCATTCCGAGGCAAGCGGAATGAGCCCGCGTATGTCGTGCACACGGCAAAATGCCTGGCCGAGTTGCGTGGCGAGCCGCTGGAAGATTTCCTCCGGCAAACCGCAGCCAACGCCCGCGCACTGTTTGGCCTGCCGGTCGAATCGGCAATGCAGTGATTGGTTTGAATGCCCCTTGAGGCTTTGGGCTGATGGGCGGCTGCAGTTCGAATTGACAGATTGAACCACGACGGGTAGCCTTCGCCGCACAGCCGCTCATGAGGGGGGGGCTGGATCCCATCTGGCGAAGACCGCCTCTCGGTGCCCGACCGCGCCGAGGGGCGTTTTGATTTTGCAGGAGGCCGAGTTGGCCCCGGCATTCGACTCAGGCACAAACCTCAAATCAGGAGACGGCCATGTTTGCCCGGTTGACGAAATTTTGCGTGGCGTGGGGTATGTTTGGAGTCGCGTCGGTGGCGCTTGCCGACGAGCCTCCGGCAGGTCTCGGTCAGGCGCCGCCCCCCACTGGCTTCGTCATTGTTGAAGACGATTTGTGGACCAATCTGGCGGGCGAACCGGGCGATCACATGGAACGCGCGCGGGAGTCGTTCTTGATGGTCGATGGCCGCGCCGCCGCGAATGAACTGCGCAAGGCGGCGACATTTCTACGCATCGAAGCCCGCAATGCGATGGACCAGACACGTGTGGCGCTCTCACATTCGGCTCACGAGCTCGATCAACTCGCGCAGCGCGTCGAAAAAGGCACCGTGAAGTCAGTCCACGAACTCGACGCGGCTTCGGCCCGGGCGTTGCACGCCTTGGCCAACCAGCACTACGCCCGCGCAACCGACGCCTGGAAAAACGACCAGCATAACCGCTGCGGGCGATACTTGCGGGCCGCCGAAGACAACCTCGAGCGCTCGACGCTGCGAGCTGAAGCGAAGGTCAAGTCGGCCACGCACGAAGTCGTCAAAGCTTCTCGCATTGTTTCCGGAAAACTGATTTCCGGCGCTGGGTTCGTCGTCGATGAAGTCGGCGCGGGGTTCACGGCGATCGGGCATCAGATCGAGCGAGTCGGCAAGGGGGTCGAGCCAACCGCACCACCCGCGAAATGACCCGCGAAATGACCCGCGGCATACGTGCCAGCAGCCAACGCGGCCATTGCCCGCGGCGATCGCATCAGTTCGCCGCGGTTTGCCGCTTGTAGCGAATGATGTCGTCGAGGATTTCTCCCAGCGGCATCCGCGGCTTGACTCCGAGTGTTTGCTCGAGCCGGGCAAGGTCGGGTACGCGACGGCGAACGTCTTCGAAATCGGCGCCGTAGGCTTCGCCATACGGCAGGAATTTCAAAACGACCCGCGGGTCGGTGCGGGCGATGATCTCCTCAGCGAGCTGGCGGATTGAAACCGGCTGGTCGCTGCCGATGTTGAACACCCGCCCGACTGCGGCGGGGGCCGCCATGAGCCGCATGATCATTTCAACAACTTCACGAACATGGGCAAAACAGCGCACCTGTTCGCCGTCGTCGTACACCACGACCGGGCCACCCGCCAGTGCCTGATCGACAAACCGCGGAATGACCATGCCATAATGCCCCACCTGGCGGGGGCCGACCACGTTGAAGAATCGACCCACCACGACTTCGAGCTGATACTTGCGGTGATAGGCCAGAGCCAGAAACTCATCAATCGCCTTCGAACACCCGTAGGCCCAGCGCGGGCGCGACGTCGCCCCCAGGTGCAGGTCGTCTTCTTCGGTCCAGCGCTCCAGCGGGTTCTTGCCATACACCTCGCTCGTTGAGGCTAGAAAAAACCGTTTGCCGCCCTGGGCCGCGAGCCGCAACAGCGCCTCAGTGGGGTAAATATTTGTTTCAATCGTGCGCACGGGGTCATCAGCCACGAGTTTGACGCCCACCGCCGCCGCCAGGTGATAAATCGCATCGGCTTGGTGCACGAGTTCGGCGATCAGCACCGGGTCGGTAATGGAACCGGTGCGAATGTGCAGCCGCGGATTGTCTTGCACGCCCGCCAGGTTCAGAGCCCGGCCCGTCGAAAGGTCGTCGAGAACCGTCACCGCGTGGCCCGCAGCCAGCAGCCGTTCGGTGAGATGGCTGCCGATGAAGCCCGCGCCGCCGGTCACCAGACAATGTGTCATAAAAATGCCTCTTGAAAAGGAGCCGCACCCGCCTGCACACCGCGGGGCGGCCAGGCGGGGCACATCTGCCCGGGGCACTCATCTGTCGAACGCGTGAACCCTGCGGGTACGGCGTGCACGTCTACTCTACGCGATAATTCGAGGCGGTCGCCAGTCGCAAGGCCGGGTTTGGCAGGGAATCAGGTCAACCCGAACAGAAGGCGAAAGGCGCCAACTGTATCGTCGGCTGAATCGGTACAGTCGCCATGATTACTACATTGCAAACATTCAGCACGTTCGCAACAACCGAAACGTTCAGCAAAATTGACACAACCTATACAACCGCGCCAAGTGACTCAAACGTTTTTCCCATTTCAAACAGAACGCCTGCGTTGCCCGCGATGCCGAACCAGGGCAGGCAGCGGCTGCAACCTGCTCAGGTTATTCTGGTTATGCCGAGTGTACAAGATTTTCTGCGTATGCCGTTCGTGCCAATGGTATGCGATGTGCCTATTGTACCGATTGTCGTGACAGCAACGATTGAAACAAAAAACACAATCGCAACAAACCTGTCGAATTCAACGACTGCCCGCGGCAGTGCCCCGCTTGGCACTGCAAATCGACTGTCGAACACAGCCAACAAACGCAACACCCGTGTCGCACCAGGGCCGGGTGAAAGTGAACACAAGAGAGCGTGTGCGGCGACCTGAGAGACCGCCGCCACACACCGGCCGCAGCGACCTGAGAGACCGCTGCGGCAAGTTCTGCGATGACCTGAGAGACCATCGCAGAACGCCGGTCGCAAGACCGGCCGACGACCGCCGCGAAACCAGAAGTTGCACCGGTGGAGCGCCATTGGGGACCGAGTTCCCCCCGATGACACTGGTACCGGGGAATTGCCCACCCTCAATTCCACTTCTGGTTTCGGGCGGGCAAGTCGCCGCTCAGCGAAACGCCGGAACGTGACCCGCCTGCCCCTGTCGGGCGTCAGACGCCAGCGGTGCGTTAGACGGTTTGGAATCATGCGGCGACCGCAGCGCAAATCTGACTCACCCCCCCGCGCACCCTATGAGGAATACACCATGCGAACAACGATTCACAACTTTCTGGAAGACGAACAAGGATTCATCGTTTCTGCCGAGCTGGTCCTGGTCGCCACGATTCTGATTCTGGGCCTCGTGGTCGGGTTGAGTTCCCTGCAGACGGCCATCGTCAGCGAACTGAACAACGTGGCGGCTGCGTTCTGCTCACTGAACCAGGGTTACTTTCTGCCCGGGTTCTTCGGTTGCCGCGGGGCCATGACCTACGGGAGATC
>JAJXXL010000586.1 GCA_021781115.1 Planctomycetota bacterium | reverse complement strand
GAGCCTGCAATTTGAAATCATAGGAAATGTGTCGCACGAGTTGGAATTTACCGGGTTCGGTGGTCGTGGCGCGGTGCGCAGCGGGCATGGCTCGCGTGCGTCGATCGTCGTCGTCATGAACGGAGAGGTCTTGATTGTGCGGTCGTTGGAGCCGGGGGGAAAGCGCTTGGGGGTGCGATCAAACGCTCCATTTGACGCGGCGCTGCGCAGCCCACATTTTTCGGGATTTTACTTTTTTCCAGACAAGTTGCTTGTGTGTGTGTGTGTGTGTAAAATACGGGAAATCGAAATCCGGGATGGTTTCTCAAATCCCGCCGTACTCACGAAAATTCACCAATGGCCTTGATCAAGGGCGTCGAGAAGGGTCAGTCGCGGTTGTGTCGTCGGGTTTCGCGTTCAGGCGACGAGGAGCGTGGCACATGTCAAACTTTGAGCGTCTGAATTTTACGGCGGTCATTTGCGGGCTGCTGGCTTGCGCGGCATGGGCTGCGACCGAGTCGCGCGAGATCGGCGCCATGCGAATCGAACCCCTTCGCCCAGATCGGCTGGCCAGCCGTGCGGGACAGTGTTTCAATTGCACCAGTGTCGCGAATGATGCATGTGCCAAGGTGGATTGCACGCCTGTCTTTGATAGAAATGATAATCTTCTCTTTTCTTGGAACAGGGTGTCGACGGGAGCGCAGGGCCAGGTTTGCAAACAGGTCCAGAGCGGTGGGTACGAGAACTGTACCGTCGAATCAACAACTCAGATCTGCGCTACCACTACCCGGTTTACAGATCAAGCGTGCAAAAACGGCTACTACTCATACATCACACTTGTTGCCAATTGCTGCACGGCAGACACGCCTTGTGGAGGCGACTAGTGGGCCCGTCTGTTGTCCCAGCAGGCCGGTGCGATCGCGGTGCATTCCATTCGGCGGTGGCGTGAAAGTTGTATAATTATTTGGTGAGCGCTGCTTAGTGTTCGGGGGCGTCTGGCCTCGCCACAAGAGGTGTGTCATATGCCTGTCATCGCGAAATACGGCAAGTCGGGGCTTCTGGCGTGGGGTGCGTGGCGGCGCATTTCCGGACTGGGGGTGGCTTTCTTTCTGGCATGCGCCGCGGCGGCAGGGGCGGCCGAACCGACGCCCGCCGAAGTGCTGAGTCACCTCGAAAGCCGGTTCAAACTGATCAAGAACGCGCATTCGGTTTCCCTGTGGGAAACGATCGAACGCGGCAAAGTGAAGGACTGGACGATTGCCACCAACGACTGGGACGACTTGGGCCGCTACCGCAACGTCATGCAAAAGGTCGTGTTCGATGAAAAGCTGCGGCGATTTCTGATCATCAAGTCGGCGAATGTTTACAACGGCGAATTCGAGATCGATCTCGATTATAACTTCGACCCCAACCCCGGTCGCCGCGACAATGGTGGCCCGCGGGTCAAGGAGTACACCGGCACGCAGGTGCACGCGATCGTCTGGGGCAAGGCCAAGCAATTTGCCAATTCGCCCCGATGGAGCTTTCTCGACCCGGTGCTTGTTCAGAATCGGGTGACGCTGAACCAGATTCAGGATCTGGGGAAGGACAATCCAAACTTCGAGTTCCTCACACGCACCGGCAGGGGGCACGCATTCGTCGATTTGCACTTTGGCGGCACTGGCTTTCCGCAGAAGGATCGGCACGTGGTATTTGACCCTGCGTGCGGTTGGGTTGTCGCGGAAAATGAAATTTTCCATGTGGATGGGCAGGTGACGACAAAATCTCAATTCAAGTACCAGCCGACCGAAGCGGGGGTGTGGGTTCCCTCTGAAGGCGTGATCGAGACGCACATCGTCGAGACCGAGACAATTGTTCCCGCCGACGGCAAGCCGCGGGAAGTGATCACGCCGCATCAGGTGGTCCGGTTCCGTGTGCTGGAAGTGGCGCTCAACACGCCCGATTTTTCCGATGATCTGTTCAAAGTCGTGCTGGAGCCGAAGACCTACGTTCAGGACACGCGATTCAAAGTCAACTACCGCCTCGGGGAGGAGCGCGTGGTCGATGCGAAGCTTCGCGAGCTGGCGATCAAGGCCACCAAAGGCCGGGGCGAAGATTCAAAAAAAAAATCGAAGGACTGAACCAGGAATTGCCGCCCGACCGGTTTTCGCAGCGCTGGCGGGTGGGGGTACTGGTTGCGAATGTCGTGATTCTGCTGGTGTTCGGGTACCATTGGCGCCGCGATGCGGGTGCGTCTTGTCCACTGGGCGCGAACGACCAGTCTGCGGCCCCCGGAAAGGGAGATGCACATGAACAGAGTCCATAAGGCGCTGACGCTGGCGGTAGTGGCCATCGGCTGGGTGTCCTGTTTTGCCGCCGGCCGCGCCGTGTCGGCCGTCTCGCCGAGTGAATTGAAGCACTGCGCCGCCGGCCAGTGCCAGCAGTGCCAGTTCCAGGCGGTCAATTGCAAAGAAGTCGCGTGCGCCTGGAGCGCCAACCAGCTCGGCAGCAACAAAACTTGGGCGATCTATACCGACGGCTCGAATCAGACGCAGCAGCCCATTTGCCAAGGTATGAATACCGGCTACTCGACGTGCCAGGCATCGGGTGAAGCGTTTTGCACGCAGCGCATTTTCTACGAGAACTGCACGAGCTGCCCGCAGGGCGGCAAATGCGATTGCTCGATGTGTGATCCAGGAACCCCCGAAACGGCGAGCACGATCACCGATACCTGCGGCGTGTGTAAATCGTGCCCGTAGCCGCGTCGCCGGCTCGATAAATCGCAATCGCTTCAAGGTTCAGTGGCAATTGATCGCCATGTCTGATTCGCCGGTCAATGCGTTGCGGAATTGTGCATGGCGTCTGGCGCCTTGGCTGTGCGGGCTGCCGTTGCTGACGGGCGACGTGCGCGGCGCCGATGAACTCACGCCGGCCGCGCTGTTGCAGGAGGTGCAACGTCACCATCCGGAAATCCACACGCTGCACAAAGTGGTGTTCGTTGAAATTCAGGACGAAGGCCGCCCGCCTCGCTGGACGCGGGAGACAATTGATCAGGATGAATTCGAGCGCGTCCGGTTGTTTGCAGAAGCGGGCGAATTTGACGACCAGCACGCGCCCGTCGTCAGGGAAAAATCGCTGGCGGTGTTCAACGGCGATTACGAGGTCGACGTCGATTACGACTACGCTCCGAATGAAATCGAGCTGCGTGAAATTGAAAGACGGGCGCAGGCTGCCGCAGCCACGATTACGTTAACGCCCGCCTACGACCAGAAGCCGTATACGCAGGCGATCGTCTACCCGCGTCGGGTGAAAACCTGGCCCATCGGCCAACTGCCGTGGTCCGGCTCGCCAACGTTCTGGCTGATGTCCGAACTTGAAACGCACATTCAGAATGGCTCCCCAATTCGCATTTCGCGCGTTGCCGGTACCGACCGATACGATGTGCGGTTCGACGCACGATCGCCGAACGGAAAAATGCTCAAGGATTTGAGCCAATACGTGATCGACCCGGCGGCAGGGTGGAATGCCGTCGCCGAGGTGGCGACGAATGGCGCCGGCACAGTTTTTGACACGCGAGAGAACACGTTCGAGGAGGTTTTGCCCCAGGTCTGGCTGCTGACGCGCGTGGTTTCGCGGAACCCGACGGCGCGAAGCGATGAACTGCCGACGCAAGGTCCCGCGCCTGCGCGCCGCGTCGAGATCCCGCGTTCGGTCAGGCGGACGCAGATTACCGACTACCGCATAAACGACCCGGCGTTTTCAGACGATCTGTTCCAGGTCGAATTGAAACCGGGCACGTTCGTTTCCGATCACCGGTTTTCCGGATTTTATCGAATCGGCGATGAAGCGAAGACCGACGCCGACCTGCGCGACCTGGCCGACCGGGCGCGGGGGGAAAACGTGGCCGCGAACCTCGAGCAAACGCGGGACATGCCCGCCCCGCCCCAGCGAACGGCCCCGGCGTCTTCGCCACCGGCGAGAGAAAATGCTGCGCCTGGGGCGACGCCGGCGCCCGCGCCCCCGCCCGCGCCGGTAATGCCCGTACAACCCGAAGTGACAGCGGCGAATCGCCACGCGTGGCTGATCGGGGTCAACGTCGCGCTGCTGGGCGTGCTCGCGGGGTGGGCGGCGTGGCGCGTGCGCACGCGGAAATCGAAAGCAGGACAATGATCATGTTGCGACTTTTTCTGGCAGTGGCGTGGGGAGTGTTTGCTGCCGGCGCGGCAAAGTGCGCCGAACCGCGCGAGGCGGTCGAGGGCGCAGAAATCCTCGACGCAGATCCTTGGTGGCGGAGCGCGAA
>JAJXXL010000121.1 GCA_021781115.1 Planctomycetota bacterium | reverse complement strand
TGAGCAAGTTCGTGCACTCGACCCGGCGAGCGGCGCTGGCGAGGTACAGCGCGGCGCCGTCGCCCAGGAAAACCGAGTTCACCAGCGTGCAATCTTCGCCGCGCGGGTCGCGCGGCTCGAGGGTTTTCCAGGCGAGGGCGGGTGGGCCTTCCGGGGCGTTGCCACGGTCGCCCGGCGCGTTTGCGGTCGTCGCGGCCGAGGGGGTCTGAAAGGAGCAGCCGGTAACCATCAAGTGGTGCGATTCGGCCCGGACGAGAACATTCAGCGTTCGTGACGGCGTCAGGAAATGCACGTTTTCCAGCCGAATCGTTGCCGCCCAGACCCGCATGGCCCGATCACGCACGACGATCGTCGGCTTCAAACCGGCTCGGCCGCGCAGGACAAGCGGGCCAACCGTCGAGATTTCCTCGGCAAGATACGGCCCCGGTGCATTGAGTAAAATCAACCCCGCCGCATCGGGAACGGGCAATGCCATTTCGGCGGGCGTCGGGCCGGTTTCGGAGGAATTCGCGGCCGCATTCGGGCTGTCGTGCCGCCCGGGTTGACGGAATGCGGCGTATTGCCGCCATTGCGTGGCGACTCCGGCCTGGATTGACAGCAGCAATTCGCGCGGGGCGCGGCCCGCCAGGCCGGCGGCAACGCCCGATGTGGCAAACAGCGCCGCCAGGAGAAACAGCCACCGCAAAACGCCGCCCCCCTGCAAGTCGCCCACACCCGCCGCCGAATCAAACCGCTTGCGGAACCCACTGAGCACGCGGCGGCTCGCGCGCCGGGGCGGCCCGAGCGCGGCCTGCGCCTCCTGAACTCGCGGGGGGCGCGCGGCGGGATCTCGCGCGGTGAACCGGCGAATCAGCTCGGCAAGCGCCGCGGGGGTGTCGGGCGCCCATTTGCGCACGTCGTCGATCTGCCGCGTCTGGTGGGCCGCGAGTTTCACCAGCGGGTCGCCGCCGGGGTAGGGCGGCCTGCCGGCCAGCAGTTGCCAGAGCAGGCACCCCAGAGCATACAGGTCTGAGGCGGCGTTCGGTTGCCGGCCGCCGCCAATCAGTTCGGGAGCGATTCCGTCGTAGCGTTCGGGGGGCAGTCGTGCATGCACCGTTTGTTCGGGTTCGAGCGCAGTGCGAACCCCCGCATCGACCAGCACCGCCGCGCCCCCCGCCGTCAGCCGCACATTCGCAATGCGAATGTCGCCGTGGCAGGCGCCCCGGGCTTCGAGCCCGCTCAAGCCGTCGAGCAGTTGCCGGGCGATCTCGGTGACAACCCGCGCGGGAAACCGCCCGCGGCGGACGAGCAGTTCGCCCAGGTGCGGGCCGGGAACATACCGGCTGATGAGCACGACTTGCGTGCCGAGGCGGTCGCAGGCATGCGGCGCGACAAGGGCGGGGTGGCTCCAGCCTTTCAGGCTTTCAAGCAATCGCTCGATGCGCCCCAGCCCCTCTTGAGGAAGATTTTCGGCGCCGCGAAGCAGTTTGAGCACGCACAGCGCGGACGACGAGCGGGGGCGGGCCAGAAAGGTTTCGCCCAACGGTCCTCCGCCCAGCCGGTCGATCAGCACGCACGGCCCGGCCCCCAGCCGCCGCGGGGCGTCTGATTCGAGCAGCTTTTGCTGAAAGGGGGTCAGCCGGCCGATTTGCACGAGCGCATCGAGCCACACTGAATCGAACGCGGGCAGGTCGCGCGCCAGCCGGCGCACGCCGCGACGGCAGCGGCGCAGGTCGTGCGCCGAGCAGAGGTTCAGCTCATCGAGCAATTTGAGCAATGCATCCGACGGCGGGTCCAACACGCGCGGGCCACTCCCTGAGAAAACGGCGGCGGGCAAAGTTTCGGGGCAAACCTGCCGCAGACCGGTGTGTTCATTGGCGGCTTCTGGTTTGCGATTCTGCCGCTCCCGTCAGGCGACGCGCAACTGAAAAACGGGCGTGGCCGAGCCGGCCGGTTGCAAGACCGCCGGGCTGTACTCGTTCGGGTCGACTTCGAGCGTGCCGACAAAATCAGCCCGGCCTTCGAGCCGCGTCAGCAGCGGGTTGAGAGCGGCGGCCCGCTCGTGGGGCAGCGCGAGTTCAAACCCCCGCCCGCGCGTGAGCTGCAGGAACCGCGAATAGTAGCGGTCTTGCAGCACCAGGTCGTGGTACCGCGACAGAAACTCAAACACCTCTTCGTGGCTGGGCTGCACGGCCGGAATCTGTTCGGCCACGTACTGCGCCGTCAGGAACGGAGTGTACACGATCCGCCGGCCCGACCGGGCCGCGAGGGCCCCCAGCCAGGCCCCCAGCATCTGCCGCGAGGCCGCCGCAGGCAGGTGGTCGAGGGCGTTCGCCAGGAACTCGCGGCGGCAAATGGAAAAGTCAGAAGCAACCGCGCTCACTGAGCGTTGACAATACACCCAGCCATGGTAGCCCGAATCATCGACCCCCCGCCCCCGGTCGGGCGACCCGACGAGCCCGCCAAACCCGAAATGCTCGCCCGCGCTGGCCAGCAGCCCGTTGCATTGCAGGATCCGCGGGGTGCATGCCACGGCGTCGGCGTGCACGTCGAACACGCCGGTCGCCTCCCACGCCCACCCGGCGTTTGTCGGGTACAACTGGTCGGTCAGCGACGCAATGAGCGCATCTTCGGCCAAGCCCGCCAGCGCCTGTTGCAGGTATGCCAGCCAACCCTGCGGGGCGGCGGCGGCCCGCACGGCCCCGGTGGGCGCCGCATCGGCGGCCGCCTCGACCACGCGGTGATGTTCGGGCGTCAACAACCCCAGAACCGTCACGTCGAGCCGTGGGTAAGGCGGGTCGGCCGTCAGGGCGGCCAGGCAGTTCTGCAATTGCTGGGGCGAATTCTGGGCCCACACGAATGCGTGCACGGGGGGCGGCGAAACGTGCCGCCGTGCCGGGTACCACATGCCCACATGACCAAACAGGGGGTTCGTGCGAATTTCGACGCGCTCGGGCGGCGCCAGCCGGGCCAGGTGGTTGCTCCACACATGCTTCTGGCATTCGATCGTGTACGGTTTCGCCCGCGACGAAATGGAGGCGGTCGAGCCGGCATGGATCCGCCAGCTATACAGTACTTCGGGAACGTGCAGCGGCGTTTCACCCCGAGCCAGCAGGCGGCTGAACGTATCGAGGTCGGGGCAACCCCGCGCCCGATGATCGGTGTACACCTCGGCTTCAAGCGCCGCCTCGCGCGAAATGGCGCACAGGTGCGCGATGTAACAGCAGTTAAGAAACAGGGCCGGATCCCAGTCGGGCTTGAAAAACGGGCTGATCGGAATCGAATCAGCCTGAACCTTGTCTTCGTCGGAATAGGCCAGGGCCGGCCACCCGGCGCGTTCGAGCGACGCTGCCATAACCCGCAGCGCGTCAGGGTACAGCAGGTCGTCATTGTCGACGGGCACAATATATTTTCCCGTCGCCAGTTCAAAGGCGGCCCGCGTCGCCGCCGTGATGCCCGAGTTTTTCGGCAGCCGCACGAAGGTCACGCGCGGATCCTGGCAGATCTTTTCGAGCACTTCGAGCGTTTGCGGGTTGCGGCTGCCGTCGTCGCTGATCGCCCATTGAAACGGATAATCCTGCGCGAAGACGCTCTGGGCCAGCTCGGTAAGAAACGCCGCCGGAGCGTCGTACACGGGGGTGATGATCGTAAACAGTCCGGGGTCGGGCGGGGCGGGGTATTCGGCGCGTCGGGCGCGAATGCGGCTGGCGATCCAGGTGGGGTAAGCGGTGGAGTATGCCCCAGGGGGCGCCGCCCCCGCCGATTCGGCAGGGTGCGCCGACAGGTCGCCGAACAGGCGGGCCAGGCGGCTGCGCATGTAACGCGCCACCCGCTGCCGCGTGATCGGCCCGCGCAGCCGGTGCCTCCACCGCTGGATCATATTGGACGTGACGTGTCTCATGCCGCTTTCTCTCCGCCGGTTGGGGAATGCTGCCAGCTCTCGTAAGCGTCGCTTTGCACTTCGCGAAATCGAAGCGTATCGGCGGCGCAGGCCCGCACATGCTGCAGGCGGGGGTTCAAATACGCCGCCCGCTCGCCCGGGGCAGCGATTTCATAAGGCGTCGCCGGGTTCAACGACAGATAGGGGCTGTAAAACGGGTCGTTGCGCAGCAGTTCAACGTGCGTTTCATACAGGGCCGCGAGTTCGGCAGCCGCCAAGTCGTGCGGCATGGCTGGGGCGGTACCGTAGGCCGCGATAAACGGCGAATACACCACCTCGCGCCCGGCGCCCCGGCACCGCGCCCCGAAATCGGCCTCGAACCAGGCCCGCGCAAACCGCGGGTCGAAGCCGCCCAGTTCCTGCGCCGCCGCCCGGTCGATGACCCACGGCGCCCCGACAACCGCCAGCACGTTGCGATGGCAGAAGTTGAGCCAGGCCGAACCCGGTTCAGCCCGGCTGCGGCCCGCGTACACGACCGAGGCCGCGCCTCCCAGGCCAAACACTGCCGGGCCTCCGATGACCCAGTGGTTGGCGTCGAACAACCGGCCTCCGACGACCGCGGCCCGCGGGTTCAGCTCGAAGCAGCCGATCGCCTCCCACAGCCAGTCAGCATCGGTGAACCGCACGCCCGGCGGCAAAAACGCCGCATACTCGGCCGCCGAATCGCCGGCCAGCGCCTGGTTCATGAGGTTTGAATAATTCAGCGCCCCGGCCGGCCCGGTTTCAAACCTGATGTGCGGAGCAATGTCGAACAGGTGCTCGCGGCACCAGTCCTGGAGTACGGGGCCCGACGCTTCGCCCGTCGTGCCCACCACCCGCAGGCGATAGTTCGGGTACGACGTTCGCCGCACCACGTCGGCCACGGTTTGCGCCAGTTCCTGGGGCGTTTCGAGGGCTGGCAGGATCAGGTCGACCGCCGGCCCTGACGCAGAGGGCGTGCGCACGGCCCGCCAATGCCCGTCGGGGGCGGGAAACAGAGTATTCGACCGAACTTCAAATTTCTCAGCCAGGCCACGGCGGGCCAGCGCGCTCGACAGGCAGTTCCGCTGGGCTTCAATGACATACGGCTTGGCCGAAACCCCGCGAACGGCCGCCGAGTCGGGCGTGCCCCGCCAAGTGTACACGATTTCGGGCGCATGCACGAAGCGTTCGCCCGTTTCGTGCATCCGCAGCGTCATGTCCCAGTCCTGAGTGCCTTCGACGCTGGCATCAGAAAACGCCCCAGAGCGCAGCAGCAAATCCCGCCGGGCCGCCGACAGGTGGCACGTGTACGGCGTGTCGAGCAGCAATGCCGGGCTGACATCCGGCTTGAACGAGGGGTAAAACCGCCGCTCGTCTGACTCACATTTGTCTTCGTCGGTGTACACGAAGCCGGGCTGGTTTTCGGCCACGATGTGCCAGGCGACGATTCGCAGGGCGTCGGGGTCGAGCAGGTCGTCATGATCGAGAAACACGACATAATCGCCCGTGCAGAAGTTCAGCCCATGGGCGTGGCCGGCAGTAATGCCCAGGTTCTGTTCGCAACGGTGAAACGACACCCGCGGGTGCACGTTGAGCTGCCCGAGAAAAGACAGCGTCGCCGCTTTCGACGAACCATTGTCGAGTATGACCCACTGCCAGTCGAAATAATCCTGCGAAAACACGCTGGCGGCCGTGCGCCGCAGAATATCGGGCGGCGTGTTATACGTCAGCGTGAACAGATCGAGCCGCGGGGCATTCGCCACCGGCGACGGGTACAGGTTCGCCCGCGCTGCGACGCGGCTCGCGATCCAGTCGGGGTACCGCTCGGCCGCGCGGCGGCGTTCGATGCGCCCCCGCACCGATTGATAACCGTGGCACAGGGCCGGCCCCAGGAGGGGAATGTCTCTGACACCGCGCTTGAAATCCGCCAGCAGCTTTTGCATCGGTGCTTTCATCCTTAAACGATGGGGCCGGCACGCCGCCGGGGCATTGCTCGTCATGAACAGGCTGATGTTCCCGCCGGGCGGGTCGCGTATCGGAAAAACTCGTAAACGTCAGACCGCGCCGGTGGCTGCCGCCACGCCTGGCCGGGGTCAATCCGCAAGCGGCTTCGCTGCCGGTTGATCGGGGCGGCGCGCTCGGCAGGTTGGGCCAGGCGAAACGCCCGGCGGGCTTCGAGCGAAAGAAATGGCGAATAAAACGGGTCGTCGCGAATCAGGTCGTAGTGTGCTTGAAACAGCCGCGCGGCTTCATCGGCTTCGGCTTCGGCGTCGCGTGCTGGCGCCGCGCGCGCGCCGCGCGCTGCAATATCGGGCGAATAGATGACCTGCCAACCCGCCCGGTGGCAGCGGGCTGCCAGATCGACGTCGAAATACACCGCCGGAAAGCCGGGGTCGAACCCCCCCACGTCAGCCGCCGCCGCCCGCCGCAAGACCCAGGGCGCCCTGGCCACGGCCACCACGTTGCGGCGGCACCAGTTCAGCCCGTAATAGCCCGGTTCATCGCCGCGGGTTCCGGCGTACGCCGCCTCGACCAGCCCATTGCCGCCAAACACCACCGGCCCGCCCAGAACCCGCCCCCGCGGGCCGAACAGCCGTCCGCCGACCAGGGCCGCGTCGGCGTGCAATTCCAACAGCGTCACGGCCTCCCACAGCCAATCGCGTGTGTCGATCTTCGCCTCGGCAGGAACAAACGCGAGGCAGGTCGCCGCCGGTTCGCCGGGCGGCGGAGTCTTGAGCACAGCGTTCAATGCGCGGGCCACGTTCGGCGAACTTCCCGCCGACGTTTCACGGTACACCGGTTGCCCGGCGTCGCGCAGCGCCTGGCAGGCGGCGTCGAGCGCCGAGTCGTCGCCGGCGCCGATCAGCCGCAGCCGGCAATGGGGGTAACGCGTGGCGGCCAGCAGGGCGGTGCAGTCGGCGGCCCAGTCACCGGGCGTTTGCCGGGCGCCAAACGGGTGGGCCAGCAACACCAGATCGATCAACGGGGCCGGGCCAGCGGCCGCGGTACGCCCGATACGCCAGTGCCCGTCGAGTTCGGGAAACAACGGGTTGGCCTGAACCACAAACTGCCCGGCCAGGTTGCGGCGTACGAGGGCGGCCTGCAAGCAGGCGCGTTGGGCCTCAATGACATACGGCTTGGCGGCCGTCCCTGCGATCGCCGTCGAACGCGGCCCGGCTCGCCAGGTGTACAGCACTTCAGGCACGTGCACCGCGCGGCAACCGCGTTCTGTCAGTCGCAGGGCCAGATCCCAATCCTGCGCGCCTTCGACCTGCGGGTCATCAAACGCGCCGCATTCGCGCAGCCGGTCGCGGCGCGCGACGGCGAAATGGCAGGTGTAGCCGGTGTCCAGCAGCAACGCGGGGCTGGGGTCAGGTTTGAAGAACGGGTTGTCGCGCTGCCCCTCGCGTTCGCACTTGTCTTCATCGCTGTAGAGGAAGTCGGGGCGGCGGCAGCGATCGATCAGGCAGGCGTTGATGCGCAGCGCATCGCGGTCAAGCAGGTCATCGTGGTCGAGAAATGCCACGTATTCCCGTTCGCACAGTGCGAGCGCCGCCGCATGGCCGCGGGTAATGCCCAGGTTGACGTCATTATACTGCACCAGCACCTGCGGGTGCCGGGCCAGTTCGGCCAGCACCTGCTGCGTGCCAGCCGCCGTCGAAGCGTTGTCCCAGATGACCCAGCGCCAGTGCGGGTAGTCTTGCTCGAGGACGCAGCGGGCGGTCGCCCGCAACAGTTCCGGATCAGTGTCAAACGTCAGGGTGACAATATCAAACTGCGGCGGGTTGCTGGTCGGGGCCGGGTAATCGCCACCGCGCGCCGCCATGCGCTCGGCGATCCAGCGGCCATAATGCGGGCCGAACCGCCGCATCGCACCGCGCCGCCGGTACGCGCCATACGCGCGGCGCAGCGCCGGCCCGAGACCGGGCACACGTGCGATCAGGTGTTTGACAAATTCAGGCGGCATGCGACAACCCGATGGAATAGTCGTTGTGCGTCGTCGACAGGTTGGGATTGTAGTACGGGTCTTCGGCGTCGTCGGTGCACCATTTGTTCTTGAAACGGGCGAGTTCTTCGGCATACACGCCCGACTTGGTGACCGACTCGTGGTGAAACAGCACGGCGAACGGCGTGTAAACGATGCGCCGCCCGGTCGCGCGCACCTTGAGGCAATAGTCGACGTCGTTGTAATTCAGCGGAAAGCCGACATCGAACCCCCCCACCTCGCGGAACAGGGCGGCGGGGGTCATCATGCACGCCCCGGTCACCGCGCTGTAATTGCGGTGCACCACGTTGCCCAGAAAGTACCCCTGGTGCTCCTGCGCGAACCGGTAGTAATGATGCCCGGGGTTGCCTGCCAGGATCGTCACCCCCACATGTTGCAGCCGCCCGTCGGGAAACAGCAGCTTGGCCCCCACCGCCCCGATCTCCGGTTGCTGCGAGAATTCGAGCATCGACTCGATCCACTCGGGCGAAATCACCTCAATGTCGTCGTTGAGAAAGACCAGTTGCTCGCCCTGCGCGAGGCGGGCCCCCAGGTTCATTTTCGCCGCCAGGTTAAAGGGCTCGACGAACGCTGCCCGCTGCACGTCGTACTGCCGCAGTTCGCGCTCCAGCGCGGGGGGCATGTCGTTGTTGTCGAGCACGATGATTTCGCAGTTTTTCCAGGTGCTCTTCTGGCGGATGCTCGCCACGCACTGGGCCACGAACCAGTCTTCGCGCCCATTAAAATTCGCCCGCCCGCAACCGGTGGGAATCACAATGCTGACCAGCGGCTGCCCCACCAGGTCGTATCGTACGCGGTGCACGCCCGGCAACAGCCCCGGTTCGACAGTCGCCTTCCGGCCCGCTGCCAGAAGATGCGCCTGCACCGCGCGCCGCGCCGCGGCATGTTCGGCCGGGCCCCCGGCCAGCGGCGCAAACAGGTTCTGCCGGTGGTACAGCACGTCGGCGACGTGTTGAATTTGCGTTGTGCGAGCGGCGACGCGCAGCGCCAGATCGTATTCATGCGCCGGCGCGAATTCGCTGCGGTACCCGCCCAGCTCGCGGACCAGCGCCGTGCGGTAGGCGGCCGCGTTTTGAATGTACATGCAAGCCAGAAGGTACTCGGGCGACCAGTCGGGCTTGAAGAACGGTTCGACCCACCCCTGTTTTGAATCGAATCGGTCTTCATCACTGTAAACCAGGTCGACTTCGCGATGCTCGATGATTGCCAGTGTCAGGGCATGAACTGCCTGTTCGGCCAAGGCATCGCCTGCGGCCAGCACACATACAAAATCGCCACTCGCCGCCGCCAGCGCCGCGGTGCACGCTGCGGCCGCATCGCCCGGCGCCGCCACCGGCTTGACCCGGCCGTCGGCTGCGGCCAATTCGGCGACCAGCCGCACGATGTCTGCCCCCGCTGAATCGGGCTGGGCGATGCACAGTTCCCAATACGGCGAGAGCTGTGCCAGCACCGACCGGGCCGACGTCGCCAGTTGGTCGGCGGTCGCGGCGGCGGCGGGCAACAGGATCGAAATGCAGGGCGGGTTGACAAACGCGGCGGCCTCGGCCCGCATGCGTTCGCGATCGCCCGCGGTCAGTTGATGCTGTGCTCGCCACAACTGGTAATCGGTTTGCGGGTCGCGGGCTGTTGGCGGCGGTGTTAAAGACCCCACGCACCGCGCGCGATACGCGCTCAGGTTGCCCCGCAACACCAGCCGCGCCGCCCCCTTGAGCAATGACAGCAGTCCTCGGCCGCGGCGAACTTCCTGGAGCTTGGCCCACACGGCCGCGGTGGCCACACGCCACTCGGCGGGTTGCTCGAGCGTACACGTTTCAAGCTGCAACACCCCTTGAAAGCCGGTGAAGTCGAACCGCACGGCGGCAACCGGCTTGTCGAGGCACAGCACCCGGTTCAACTCGATCTGGTTGTGCACGCGCGCCAATTCCACCCGCTCGCCCGCATTGAAATCGGCGCCGCTGTCAAGGCAGACATCGACGCGCCCCGGCGAATCGGTTCGCAGCCGCAGCCGCAGCCGCAATGCGCCCGGGTTCAATCGGCAGCGCAAGACCATGCGGGCATTTTTGCCGGTGGCGAACCACTGCCGGGGGTGGCTCTGCACGACCACGTCCTGCACGGGCAGCAGCGCGCGGGCGTCGTAAACCTGGCCGGTCATCCAGCGGGTCCATTGCCGCCTGCCCATCCGCCACGCCTCGCCCAGCAGGTGCCGGACGGCGAACAGGCACGATTTAATACCCCACGCCGACCAATCGCCCCGCTTGGGCAACCGGCCCTGCGCCCTGGCTGAAACTTCGCACTGGCCGCTGATGCCACGAATCTGCTCGCTGGCGGCCGCCAGCCGCAGTTGAATTCCCGGCAGCACGCCGGCTTTCGCCGCCTCGTGCCGTTCGGCGCTGGTCGTCAATTCCAGGCAGGCTCGCGCAAATTCCACTTCCAGCCGCCCCAACGTGTCGCGAAACCGTACCTGGTCGCACCAGTTCAGGCGTCCGGCGGCCACGGCAACCGCCGCGGCGCCGAGGCGTTCGTCGTTACCGGCGCCCTGCGGCGCGGTTGTCATGGCGAGGGCGCGGGAAGTCATGGCGGGCAGAGCAGCGGCCGCCGCCGCCGATTTGGCGCACAGGTAGATTTTGCGATAGGCGGGCGATGCGGCCGGCGCGGGTTTGACAAGCAGTTCGCGCAAGAGCATTTGCAGGTCGGCAGGCGTTTGCCGCTCGACCAGGTTTTCGCACAGCAGCAGCATCACGAGCCAGGCGCTCAGCGGCGCGTTGTTCATGACGGCGTGCGGGTGCCCCAGTTCTGCCAGAATTGCCCGCACTTCTTCCTCGCGGGGCAGCCCGAATTCGACATGTTCGCACAAAAACGGGTGGGCCGTTCCATGCCGCCGGAAATACGCGGTGCTTGCCACCCGCTCGCACGCTGCCACTTCGGGTATGCCGTTGGGGCAGGTAATGACCACGCCTTGACGGGCCACGCGTACACATTCGGAAATAAACGTCTTGCGTTCGGGCCGGGGAATGTGCTCGAGCACTTCCAGCGAAACCACGGCGTCGAATTCGTCGTTGGCAAACGGCAGAGGTTTATTCTTTTCAATCAGCACAAAGTCAGGATCGCTGCCTTCGGGCACGATCACATCGCAGCGCGTGACCTGGATCCGCCCGGGGTCAAGAAACCGCGGCAGCAGGTTCAATACATTCGGGCCGACCTCCAGAATGCGAATCGGCCCGCTGCCGGCGCCCGCCAGCATGCAGTCCAGGTGCTCTGTCGCCGCAGAATACCGCAGCAACTGATCGAAGTCGATCTGCTGCACGTCGCAGTCGATTGGAATGACAAGCCCGGCGCTGCTTGTTGCCGCAGATGGCTCGGGACTCGCTGCCCGCGTCTCGCTGTGCATGGATAGGCCTTCTTGCTCCAGAAACCGGCGAACAGTGCCGTTGCCGGCATCCGCGAAAGTGAACTTCGCGGGGCGTTCGCGTCGGAGTGCTTCGATTCCGGCGTTAAATCAAGTCGATTCACGAGCGGGCCGCATTCGAAACGTCCCGCGCCACGCTCGTGCGGCGTACTGTTTCGCTGCATCCGCACGCCGAGTCGGCTGGTCAAATTCTTCAGGATGTGCGTGCCGCCGCGCGCAGGGAGTACGCGACGGTCTTCGGCGCGGCGGGATCGTAGGCGCAGAGTGAAAACGTGTCAATCGCAACCCGCGACACTTTACCTGCCCGGTTGTGAATTGCCCGGCTCGATTTTTGCCCGAATCCTCTTGAGTGAATTGGCACGTTCTGTTACAGGTGCGGCCCGCGCCGGGTCTGCCCCTGCGGGCGGGCCGGCGATTCGAGTCTCATCCAGTTCCAACTTTCACTCAAACCCCCGCGCGTTGATGACCGATTTGCCCCGGGCTTCGGGCGGTTCGCCGCCGCCCGGGCATGTACCGGTTCTGCTCAGGGAAGTGCTGCATTACCTGGCGCTCGACGCCGGGCAGATCGTGGTCGACGGCACCGTGGGCGCCGGCGGCCACAGCCGCGCGATCCTGCCGCAGATCGGTTCGACCGGCGTGTTGATCGGCCTCGACCGTGACCCGCACATGCTGCAAATTGCGGCCCGGGCGCTGCCCGCCGAAAACTGCCACCTGATCCAGTCGA
Source organism: Planctomycetota bacterium (assembly GCA_021781115.1). Classification (GTDB taxonomy): domain Bacteria; phylum Planctomycetota; class Planctomycetia; order Planctomycetales; family Planctomycetaceae; genus JAJXXL01. The sequence goes on along the minus strand of JAJXXL010000121.1, from coordinate 5,170 downwards.
GTTATGCTGATCTTGAACAGGTTCTTGCCGGGCGGAACATTCATGCTGCCGACCGTGTATTGCTGGACTTGGGGCTTTCCTCGGTGCAACTGGCCGACGAAGGCCGGGGGTTCGGTTTTCACTCGGCCGGCGCGCTCGACCTGCGATTTGACGTCAGCCAGGGCGAACCGGCCTGGGCCCTGGTGGCACGCAGTTCTGAAGACGAACTGGCCGACATCATCGAACGCTATGGCGAAGAACCACACAGCCGAAAGATCGCCCGGAAGCTGGTGGCGGTGCGGTCCGAACGACCAATCACCACCGCTCGTGAACTGGCCGAAGCCGTTGCCTCGGCAGGCGCGGCGCGGGCTGCTGCTGCCGGCGCGCGGCACCCGGCCACGCGCGTGTTTCAAGCGTTGCGAATCGCCGTCAACCAGGAACTCGAACAATTGGAACGGGCCCTCGCCGACCAGTTGTACAAATGTCTTAAGCCGGGCGGAATCGCAGTGATTATCAGCTTCCATTCGTTGGAAGACCGCTTAGTCAAACAGTCCTTTCGCGACTCGAAATCATGGCAAATCCTTACCCCCAAACCGGTCACGGCAACGAACGCCGAGCAGCGCCTAAACCCCCGGTCGCGAACGGCCAAACTGAGGGCGGCGACGCGGCTGTGAAGGACGAACCCGCCTCGGCGGCCCAAGGCCCCGCCACACCCAGGGCCTCAGAACAGACCGAGCGCGACTGGGGCCTGTCGGCCGGCAAACCACGCTTTGGCCGCGAGGCGAAAATCGGCCTCGCGGCCGTGGTGTGCCTGCTCGCGGCAGGTGGCTACCTCGTTTATCGCAAGTTGGGTCATGCGGCGACCCCCGGCGAACAGGCTGCGGCTGCGGCGGGCCAGTCGGCAGACGGCGAAACCAACCCCGACACGGCGGCCGCCCCCGATAATGCGACAAGTGCTGCAAAGCCCGACCCGTTTGCCGTCCCTACGCGAACCCCACCCGCGACGCCTGCCGGTGCTGATCCTGAAGACGACCAGCTCGTGCTGGCCAACCAGACCGAACCGGCGCCGCGGCGAGTTCCTGAAACCGATCCGTTTGCGACCGACTCGAAAGCGCCACGCAGCGCCGTGCCCGCAGCCGAAGACGATTCAGGCGTGCAGATCATTCGCCGCCGCGCACCGGCAGAAGGGCCGGCCCAACGGCTGCCCAACCCGACTGCGGCCGACACCGGCCCCGCCGACGATGCCCCGCCCGCGACCAATGCCGCGCGCCAGCAGTCGCCGGCTGAACCGGCCGCCGAAGATCTGTTTGACCAACTCGCGACGGCCCCGAAATCTGAGCCGCCGGCCGCCTCGGCCCAGGAATCCGATGTTGCCGCACGCGCTCAAACGCAATCGGAACGCGACGATGATATTCCCGCTCTCGACGACAAGCCGGCGGCAGGCGGGCCTTCTTTGAACAGGTCGGCTGACCCGGCAGGGATCTCGGGTGGCGGCGCGGTCGTGGCCGAGCGCCTGGGTGACTATCAACCTGTTCGCGACCCGGCAGCCGGCGCAGCAGAAGCGCCCGCGACGGCGCTGGCAGCGCCCGGCGACATGGAAGACCGACTGGGTGGCTACGTGCCTGAAGAACTGGGGCACGAACGGGCCGTAGCACGCACGAAAGTCAGCCGCCCTGCGCCGACAACGGTTAAAATCACCCCCCCACCGACGATCAGCCACCAGCCGGTGCAGTTGCAGCGCGGCATTGAAATGACGGCCAATCCCGCGGCGGTCGACTCCGGCGCCAAGGGCTTGGGTGAACCCGTGTCGATTCGCCCGGCGCACCGGTCTGAACCGACCCCCATTCAGCGTCGGGCGACGCCGACGGCATTGCCCACGGCGGTGCCCGATTTGGATTCGGCGCCGGATCTTCCGCGATCGTCGCCGGCCGTTCCCCGAGGCGAAGCCCAGAGTTTTCGCAGTTCAACGAGCGCCCTGCCCCTGCCCAAAGAACTCGACGGCGGCGAATCGTACACGGTCGAGCCCAACGACAATTTTTGGAAAATCTCGAAGAAAGAATATGGCACGGCGCGGCTGTTTCAGGCGCTGTCGCGATTTAACCAACAACGCATTGCCGACCCCACGCAACTCCGCCCCGGCATGGTGGTGGCTGTTCCGCCGCGCGAAGTGCTGGAGCAGAAATACCCCGACCTGATCGAGCACGAAACCGCCGCGAGCGGCGGCAAGCCCGGCGCAGCGGCGAATCGGCTGCGGCCGCTGGGCGAACCCGCCGCAGTCGAAGTCGCGGGCGATGAGGCCGAATCGAATGCCGACGGGTATTTCCTGAGCGACAGCGGCGAACCGATGTATCGCGTCGGGCACGATGACACGCTGACGAGCATCTCGAAGCGGCATTTGGGGCGTTCGTCGCGGTGGAATGAAATCTACGAAAAGAACAAGGAACTGCTGAAATCGCCCGACGCACTCAAAATCGGCACCGTCATCAGGCTTCCCACCGATGCCAGCCGCCTGAGCGTTGTGCCCGACACCCGCGAACGCCGATAACACCTGATACAGCCGAACCCGCGACGCCTATCGTCGCGGGCCCGATGGGTTGCGGCGACGGGTGATGGCATGTATTTTCGGTTTGTGTTTGCGCTGGTGCTGGTGCTGTTGACCTCGCTGGTGGGCGTGGCGCTCGAAAAGCGTAACCTCGAGCTGCGGGGCGCGATCAGCCGGCAGCGGTATCGGCTGGAGGTGCTGCTCAATCAGCACGCAACACAGCGAACAGCCGCCCAGCAACTCGGCGCGCCGCTGCGGCTGATTGACACGCTCGACCAGGGCACGCTGCCCGCCGATGCCGAGCCGAAACCGCCGCCCCCGGCGCGGAATAACCCAAAAGTTCGGCGCAAAGCGCCAACCGCCCCCAACCGGTAGCCGCAGCCGGGCGGGTGTGCCGATAATGGGCAGAGACCGTCTGTGCACCGCAACACCGGCGGGAGCGCACGGCGTTCATTTTCCGACCCCCGCCGCCGGATGTGCCATGCCGCCCCCGACGTTTCCCGCCTGCCGCAGTCTGTGTCGCCGAGACAAGGTGGTGGCGCTGGCACTGCTCGGCCTGTGGCTGCTGCTGGCGGTGCGGTTGTTGCAGTTGCACCTGTTTTGTGGGCCCGAGTTTGCCCGGCTGGCGCTCAGGCAACGCTCATTTCGCGAAGCGGCCCCGGCCCGCCCGGGCGACATCGTCGACCGCAATGGGCGGCTGTTTGCCACGTCGGTGGCGATGCGCAGCCTGTACATTGTGCCCTGCAAAATTGCCGAGGATTGGCATGTCTCGCAAAAGATCGCGGCGGCCCTGGCGCTCGACGCCGATCACCTGTTCGAACGCATCGCGGCCCAGCCGGGCCAGCAGTTCCTGTGGGTCAAGCGCCGCATCAGCGACGTCGAAGCCCGCCGGATTCGCGAACTGAAGCTGCCCGCCGGCACATGGGGGTTTCGCGAAGAGTACCGCCGGCATTACCCGCAGGGCGAACTCGCGGCACATGTCGTCGGGTTGCGGGGAATCGACGGCCGCGGGCAGGGCGGAGTCGAGCAGAGCCTGAACGGCGTGCTCCGGGGCGAAGACGGCTACCGCGAACTGACGCGCGACGCGACGGGCCGCGTGATTGACATGTGCGAGGATCCCACCCGCCCGCCCCGGCATGGCCAGACCGTGGTGCTGACGCTCGACGCCGTCGTGCAGGTGTACGTCGAGCGGGCCCTCGACGACCTGATAGAAAAATGGAAGCCCCGCTCCTGCTGCGCACTCGTGCTCGACCCGAAATCGGGCGACCTGCTGGCGATGGCGTCGCGGCCCGCCTTCAACCCCAGCGCCCCCGAAACATCCTCTCCCGAAGCTTGGAAGAACCGCACGATTTCCGACATTTACGAGCCCGGTTCGACCTTCAAACCGTTCGTGGTCGCCTGGGCCCTGAAACATGGCGTGATCGAGCGCAACCAGATGTTCGACTGCGAGCATGGCGAGTACCGCATCGGCCATCGCGTGTTGCACGACCACCACCCCTACGGAACGCTGTCCGTCGTCGATATTCTTGTCAAATCGAGCAACATCGGCATGGCCAAAATCGGGATGCTGATGACCAACCCCCGGTTGTACGACGCCGCCGTGGCGTTCGGCTTCGGCGCCCCCACCGGAATTGAACTGCCCGGCGAATTGCCCGGCATTGTCAGGCCGCTGCGGCAATGGAACTCGTATTCGCTGGGTTCGGTGCCGATGGGCCAGGAAATCGCCGTCACCCCGCTGCAAATGCTGACTGCCTACGCCGCCTTGTCGAATGGCGGCCGGCTGGCGACGCCCCGGCTGGTTTTGAATCGCACGGAACTCGGCGAATCGGTCAGCTCGACGATCGTGTCGCGCGTGCTCGACCCCGAACTGGCCGACTGGATCCGCTGCGAAGCGCTGACGGCCGTCATTCGCCGCGGCACGGGCAAAAAAGCCGACCTGCCCGGCTTTCAGGTGTTCGGCAAGACGGGCACCGCTCAAAAGCCCGACCCGGTGACCGGGCAATACTCGAATGCTTTGCATGTCAGTTCATTCATTTGCGGTGCCCCGGCGTCGGCCCCCCGCGTGCTGGTGCTCGTTTCGGTCGATGAACCATCGGGTTCGGGCGAGCATTTCGGCGGCTCAGTCGCCGCCCCCACCGCGGGGCGAATCCTCAGAGAAGCCCTGCTGCACCTGGGCGTCGCCCCCGTCGAAAGCGTCGCCGATTCGATACCGCTCGACACGACGCTCGAATAGCCCCGCCTGCCGCGATGAGCAGTCGCACCGGCGCCGTCGCTAGCCATCAACCAAAACGAGCGTAAGCCGCGGCGAATCCATCGTGAGGACCTCGTAGTCCTCGACATGTATGTGCTCCGAACCCCTGTCGATTTGCGTACCTTGTAGCTCCGTCAGCAGGGCAATGAGTTTCTCTATTCCATATCTCGTCATGGAGATTACAACTTCATTCTCCGCTTGGCGCACCTGCACCGGACGCACTTCCGGGTTCGGTCGATTGAACATCGTCATCACCCCCTTCGTCAATTGGTGTGGCTAATTCTACTGTTTCCTCAATCGACGTGATTTAAGTTTTGTGGTGATATTGCCTTCCGTCACGGATGTTTCCCGGAAGGAGAATGCCATGGAACGGCGGTACGAGGCACGATTGAGCGAGA
>JAJXXL010000526.1 GCA_021781115.1 Planctomycetota bacterium | reverse complement strand
GCCTCGGTTTGCAGCGGCATGCGTTCGCGAACTTTGCCTTCGAGCAGGTCGAGGACGGCGGCTGTGCTCAGTTCGGATGTATCGATGACGAGCGCGTCGTCGGCCGCTTTCAGGGGGCCGACGTCACGCAGCGAATCGCGTTCGTCGCGGCTGGTGATCTGGTCGAGAATCTGATCGAGCGGCACCTGTTCGCCGCGGGCTGCGAATTCGCGCTGGCGGCGCAGGGCGCGCTGGCGAGGGCTGGCGGTGAGGTAAAATTTGCACTCGGCGGCGGGAAAGGCGACGGTGCCCTGGTCGCGGCCCTCGGTGACGACGTTTCGCCCGGCAGCGAGCTGGCGTTGCAAATCGACGAGGTACGCGCGGACCGCGGGGTGTGCCGCTACGAATCGCGATTCCTGGGTGACGTGATTTGAACGCAACTCCTGTGTCACGTCGCTGCCGGCGACGAGCACCAGCGCCCCCCGAAATTCAAGCGGCATGCCCCGGGCCGCGGCGGCGACAGCCGGTTCGTCGCGCAGGTCGACGCCGAGCCGCAGGCAATGCAGTGTCACCGCGCGGTACATGGCCCCCGTGTCGAGGAAATGAAACCCGAGTCGCCGCGCCAAATCGCGGGCCGCCGTGCTCTTGCCTGCCCCCGCCGGGCCGTCGATCGTTACGATCATGTCGCCTTTCCTGAATCGTCAAACCACAATTCGACGTCCGCCAGTTCCTGGGGCGACAGATCGACAATGACCGCGTCGCCGTCGATTGCCAGATTGTTGATGGTTTTGCCCAGCAGGTTGCGCTGGCGGGCCCGCATCGGAGCGCGAAAGCAGCGCAAGCGGGCCTGCACCGGGCGGCCCTCGGTTTCGATCAGTCGCACTCCGCAGCCCCAGCCGGCGCCGGTGGCCGGTGGTTCTGGCTCGGCCCACGGCTCGACCGCTTCGACGGGCTCACTCAGCGGCGGCAGGAGTTCCAGCAATTGCACGCTGCGGGCGTCGAGGTGAAAGAACCAGCCGACCCGCCCCGATCGCGGCGGTCCGTTGGCGGTCGGCAGGATGACGGGCGGGGTTTGCTCGTCGAGCGCGGCCTGCATCGGGTAATGCTGATCGACGGCAATCGCCAGTTGGAATTTGCGGCGAGTTTCGCCAGCGGCGATCAGCAGCGTGTCAATCATGCGCGGGCCCGATTTGCGATGAAACGGCAATCCCTGCGGGAGGATCGTCGTGCGCTGGTCGCCCGCAGCGATTTCCAGGTAATGCAGGCTTTCGATGCGCTCTTCGGGAACCTCCTGCGCGCCCAGCAGCACCGATCGGGTCAGCGCGGCGCTGTCGTCGTTCCAGGCGAATCGGGCGGCGTAGTAGCTATGCCACGGTTCAGGGTCGGGCAACCGCGCGACATCGAGTTCAATTTCGAGTTCGACAAGCGGCCGCCCGCGACGCACGCGGCATGTCTGTCGGAAACCGGCCAGCCGCTGGCCGGTTTTCTGGTCGATGATTTCGCCGGTTGTCAGGATTTCGCCGAGGGCCGGCCCCGACGCCAGAACCTCACTCGACTGCACGCGCATTTCGGCGTAATGCGAATGCAGTTCCTGGGCTTCGTCGCCCGTGCCGACCGTGAATGTTCGTTCGCGCGCAAAGCGGAAATTGATCTGCTGGCTTAACCGGTTGGGCGAACGGCCATACCCTTTGATCTGCCGGATCCCGCCGGTTTCTTCACTTAATCGCACCTCGAAGAATTCGTTGCGAAGCAAGTTCGGTTCGGCCAGCGGCGTTTGCGATTCCAGCGCGGGGGCGGCGGGCGTCGCCAGTGCCGCGGGCACCCAGGCGAACCCGGCGCCGGGTACGTCGAGCGTCAGCATACGATGCCGGTCGGTCCACTGCAGCCAGGCGTTTTCGCCCGGTGTTTGCGGTTGTGCCATGCCGGGAGGAATTTCAACATGAACCCTGCGGCGGAAGCCGAGCGGGTTCAACACGAGGTAGCCCGGCTGGTTGCCGGTCGAACCCGCGAGGATCCGCTCGGCCAATCGGGATGCTGCGTGCGCCAGGAACTCGGACGTTGCCGACTCGACACGCTCGCGGTCGGCATTGGCCGGTTGCTCGCCCAGCGTTTCGAGTGCCTGTTCGACGGCTTGACCCGAAATCGTATCGGGCGACCGCCCCGCCAGCAGGTCGGCTGCGGCGGAAAACCACACCCCTGAATCGAATTGCCGCCGCAAGGCCGCATGCGCCGCGTAGCGGCTGATGGGGTTCGGTTCGTCACGGGCCACAGATTGAAAGAGGTAGGGCGACAGATACTCGGCCGAGCGGAAGGCGAAATGCCGGGTGGATGTTTCCGTCGTTCGAAAGAACTCTTCGAGGGTAACGAACCGGCCGAGGACGGGCGCGTAATTATGCATCCGCCGCAGGTCGTCGAACCAGGGCGATTTCACCTCAGGCCAGCGGGCGAAGATGACAGCGGCGACATGGTCGTTATCCATCGACTCGGCCATTCGACCGGGAAATCGCAAAAAGCTGGCGGCGCTGTCGGCGGCGACGGGAATTCGCGAGAGCGCATCCAGGACCGTGCCGTCGGCCGATTCCCAGCGCAGCTTGCTATGCTCGGCGTCGGGGTAAATGCCGTCGTCGAGCGCCACGTGCAGGCCGGCGGCAAAGCCCGATTTTTTTAGAATCTGGGCCAACTGAGGGAACAGGCCAAACCGGCGGCGGCCCCACGTCGCGGGACGATGGTGGAACAGGTCATGCACGGCGGCGACGCCGTGGCGGAACTGCCACAGGATCGACGGCAAAGGCCACAGCGGCAGCGGGGCTTCGTCCCATTCGCCGCCGACGATTTCCGCTGCGCCGCGGTCCCACGCCTCGCGGATCAGGCTGACTGCGGCCGGGTTTTCGGCGGCAATTTTCTGGAGATCAGCGCCCGTGGCGAGCAGGCTCATCGGTTTGAGGGATTGCAGGGCCGTGATCAGATGGTGGTCGGCGGTTTGCGGGACCAGCAGGCACAGGTCAATGAGGTAGCATTCGACAGGATAAAACCGTTCGCGAGCCTCGCGCAGGACTTCGAAGCAGGCACGGAGCCGGGTGCGGGCGGTTTCGACGTCATGGGCCATTGCGGCCTCGGCGGCCGCCACGGCTTCGCGTTGCAGATGCACTTCGTCGAGGTTGGTGAAATGCCGCATTTTGCGGGTGAGCAACTCGACTTGCAGGTAGCAGAACCCGAGCGCGAGAAAATCAGCGGCCAGATCGTCATCAACAGGCGTTGTCAGCCCCAGAGGGGCGAGCGCGGTTTGCAAAAGGTCGCTGCGCCGCGACTGGCCGCGAACCACGGTCGAACCTTCCTGGGCGACGCGATCTGCCCACCCGGCGGGGATCCAGCTTTCGCAGGACGTGGGGACGACGATCAGCCGTTGGCCGCCTTCGGGCGGTTCGTCGGCCCGATTCCAGCGGGGCAACACGCGGGCAGAAGCCAGCAGGGCCGGGTGCCAGGGTACGGCGAATGCATTCAACAGCGACGCTCCGTCGTCCTCGCCGAGTTCGGCCGGGAAGTCTTCGAGGCTGTGGCTGGGAATGAGAACGATCAGATCTTCGTAGGGCATGACATCAATCTTAGCCGGGAGGCACGCTTTTCCGAAGCGACGCCGCAAAAATCGGCCGCATACTCAGGAACTTTTCTTGGGCGACTCGCGTCGAAACCTCATGCAGGCGGCGTCGATTCGGGGTCGCCGTGCGCGGTGCCCCGCCCGTTCGATGCGGCACACCGCGCGCCCGATTGTACCGGTTTTTTGGGCAAGTTCGACCTTTACCGTTGACTTGAATAGAACCATCGCGATAGCTTAGATTTATGGAGGATCGTCCTTGAGTCAATGGCGGTCATGCCAGTCTGCGGCGGGTTGCAATTCGCCGGTTCCTGTTTCGGCGGGGTTTCGATTCTCAAACCCGTTCCGCCGGTGTTGTAATCTCAGCGTCGGTTCGTGCTGGCCGCGTTGGCCCGCGCAGCGCTGGCTGTCGGTACAGTCGTGGCGAATGGTTGGAATGCCAAGGGATGCGGCCGCCGGTATGGCCTGGCGCCGCGGCGAAGATTGTCGGGAATTCGAGGAGCGGCATCATCATGGCTGACGTTCGGGGAGTGTGGGGCATTGAAATTGGCCAGGCGGGGCTGAAGGCGGTGCGCCTAAGGTATGCCGAGGCGGCCAAGCAGGTCATTGCCATTGCCTTCGATTACGTTCCGCATGCGAAAATCCTCAGCCAGCCCGACGCGAACCCCGAAGAGTTGATCGCGCTGGCGCTTGA
>JAJXXL010000132.1 GCA_021781115.1 Planctomycetota bacterium | reverse complement strand
ATGAATGCCCGACGAGTCGTGTGGGGCGGCGACAGTTTTTGACGCAGGCGGGCGGCGGGTTGGGCGGCCTGGCGCTGGCGCACCTCCTGCACGAATCCGGCGCGCTGGGGGCGGCCCTCGAGCCGCGGCCCGAATTGAACGGCGGCGTGCATCACCCGGCCAAGGTCCGGCGGGTGTTGCAGTTGTTCATGAACGGTGGCGTCAGCCAGATGGACACCTTCGACTACAAGCCGGAACTGTTCCGGCGGCACGGTGAACGGGTCGATTTCGGAATCAAAGCCGCGGCGACGAGCACGCCCGGGGCGGTCATGAAGCCGCCCTTTGAATTCGAACAGTACGGCGAAAGCGGGCGGTGGGTGAGCCGCGTGTTTCAAAACATGGCCCGGCACGTCGATGACCTGGCGTTTCTGATGGCCATGGCGTCGAAGACGAACGTGCATGGCCCAGCCAGTTACATGCAAAACACCGGGTTCGTGGCGCCGGGGTTGCCCTGCATGGGGGCCTGGGTTTCCTATGCACTGGGGCGGATGACCGACAACCTGCCCGCATTCGTCGTGCTGCCCGACCCGCGCGGGCTGCCGTATAACGGCACAGGCAATTTTTCTGCTGGTTTTCTGCCGGCCGGCTGCACGGGCACGATCATCAAGCCGAATTCTCCGGCGCCGATTGCGCACTTGCACGCGCCGCCGGGGGCGTTTCCGGTGACGCCCGATGGCGAAGTCGACGGGTTGGCGCTGTTGCGGGCGCTCAATGAGCGGCACCTGGCCGATCATCGCGGCGATTCGCGGCTCGAAGCCCGCGTCGAGTCGTTCGAGCTGGCCGCAAAAATGCAGCTCAGCGCCCCCGAAGCGTTCGATCTGTCGCGTGAGTCGCAGGCGATTCAAGAAGCCTACGGGCTGGCCGATGAAACCACCGCGCCGTTCGGGCGGAATTGTCTGACCGCGCGGCGGCTGCTCGAACGGGGGGTACGATTTGTTCAGGTGTGGAGCGGCATGGGCGGCCCGAGCAAGAATTGGGACAATCATACAGACATTATCACCGAACTGCCGTACATTGCCCGCACGGTCGATCAGCCGATCGCAGCTTTACTTGACGACCTCAAGAATTCAGGCCTGCTGCAAGACACGCTGGTTGTCTGGACGACGGAATTCGGGCGGATGCCGTTCACGCAGGGGGCCACGGGCCGCGATCACAACGGCGGGGCGTTTGTGACCTGGCTGACGGGGGCCGGCATTCGGGGCGGTGTGGCCCACGGCGAAACCGACGAGTTTGGCTACCAAGCCGCGGCAGGCAAAACAGAGTGCTACGATTTACACGCCACGATCCTGCACCTGATGGGCATCGACCACCAGCGGTTGACGTTTCGGCATAACGGCATCGACCGGCGGCTGACCGACGTGCACGGGCACGTGATTCACGAAATTCTCACGTGACGGGCCAGCGCAGATCGTTGTCACCAGCGCCCACGGCGCCCGCGGGGTTAGATTTACCACCCCACGGATTTACCGTGGGGTGGATCGGCCAATCAATACGTTCTGGCCCAACGGGCCGCGATTTATACCGATCAAGACGCGTCTTTTTCTGCAGGGGTCTTGGTCGGCGTTTCGCTGGCGGGTTCGACGGCGCCGCCCAGCCGGGTACGCAGGCTTTGCAGCGATTTTTGCGTGTCTTCCGCTTTGAACGGGTTGGCGTCGGGGTCGGGGGCGGGGCCGCCGCCTCGGCCGCCGCGCCCACCGCCGCCTCGGCCGCCGCCCCCGCCCTGGCGGCGGGGCAGGCCGATTGCGTTCAGCTTTTCCTTTTGCGCATCATCGAGAACGGCCAGCACATTCGTTTGCAAACCGCCGGCGTCGTCGTCGGTCATCTTGTCGCTTTGATCGACGGTGGCGAGGTTCTTGTTGAGCGCCGCCATTTGATCGGGCGAAAGCCCCAGCGCGAGGTCGCTCGTCAAAATCTCAATTTTGCGCACGAGTGTCGAGAGCTCGGCCTTGGGCGACGGCCCGCCTCCACCCATCATGCCGCCCCCGCCCATCATGCCGCCCATGCCGCCGGGGCCGCCAGGGGGCGCCCCTGGCCCCGTGGGTGGTTCTTCGAGCGAGGGCTTGGTGATCAGCACGCTGCGTCCCGTGAAGTGCACGGCGGCATAAGGAATCAGGGCGCCAAGCAGCATGCCGACGATGCCAGAGGTCAGCCAGACCACGACCGTTTTTTTACTGCGGTGTTGCTGCATCAGAAAAATCAGCATGAACAGCGTCAGCAGCCCCAGCGACAGGACGTACACGGCGATCGGGTTCAATTGATCCACGGCAGTTCCCCCATGAAATGGTACGTGTTCAGCGGGCTTCGATTTTCAACAAGCGGGTCTCCAGCGATTCGTTCTTCTTGCGCAACTCGTCGACCTGGGTGCGCAGTCGCAGCAGTTCTTCGGCTGGCGGGGTTTCGGTTTGCATCCGTTCGACGGCGGCCCTGGCCGCCGTGCGGACGCGGCGATCGGGGTCATGGGCCGCCAGTGCGGTCAACAGTTCGAGCGACGGGCGCGCCGATTTGCCCAGGTCGCGCAACGACTCAATCGCTGCCGAGCGTATGGCCGAGACTTCGCCCTGCAGGAACGTGGTGCAGAGTTCGACGGCCTGCACCGTGCGGGCCGGGGGGGCGTCGCTGCGGAGCAGGTGCGTCGCCAGCCCGCGTATGGCTTCGCGCCGCGCGTTGCGCGAATGGCCGCGTTTCGTCCTTTGCATCAGCACTTCGAATGGTTCGGCGCCATCGCACAGGGCCAGGCCACGCAGCGCCGCCTGGCGAATCACGTCGGCGTGCGAGTCTTGTTTGAGCGCGGCCAGAAACGGCGCGGCAGCCACGGGGTGCTGGACCTTGGCCAGCGCGCCCAGCACGGCAGCTTCGACGAAATAACTGGCATCGCCGCGGGCAATCGCGGCCGTCAGCGCCTGTTCGACCGACTTGTCGTCGGGAAACTTGGCCAGGGCGTCGGCGCAGGCCCGGCGAACTTTCGGTTCGGTTTGCCCCAGACCGGCCACGAGCGCGTCGCGGGCCGCAGGCCCGCCGGTTTGCCCCAGTGCCTTGGCCGCTTCGCTGCGGACTCCGTGAAACCGGTCGGTGGTCAGTACCTGAATCAGCAATTCGCGATCGGCCGGTTGCTGGCTGTCGGCGAAATGTTCGATGGCCCTCAAGCGTTCAGCGACGGTTGGAGCGGCCTGGGCCTGTTTCTTCCACCAGTCGTCGGCCTTGTCTTCGTGAATTTCGGCGAGCAGGGTGAAATCGGGGTCAACGCGAATCAACTCAGGCCGTACGGGAACCGGCACGAACAATGTGCGTTCGGTTTCATTCAACAGGGTGCTGACGGGCACCGGGGGGTGATCAGGGCAAACGAGTTCGAGCTTGACGGGCAATTCGAACGGGCCGCCCTTGTGGTCTTGCCGGAGCACAATTTTGACGAGCTTATCATCGGGCACGTGCGATGTTGCCACATGCAGCACGGGGTGGCCGGGGCGGTCGGTCCAATCGTAAAAGAAACGTTCGAGCGAGCGCCCGGTCAGGTGCTCGGCCACCTGCCGCAGGTCTGACGTTTCGACCGTATTGAATGCAAACCCGACGCCGTACCGCTTGAGCAACTCGAAGAAGTCATCGTCGCCCAGCCGGCTGCGGAGCATGTGCAGGACCCAGGCCCCCTTGGGATAGGCCCGTTCATCGAATAGCGATCCGGGGTCGTCGTAATGGCGATCGACGACCGGGCGGGTGCGCGTGGTGCCGCCCCGCGCGAGCCGCGCCTTTTCATACAGCCGCAGATCGCGTTCTTCTCGCCCCAATTTGTGTTCGGCCCACAAGATTTCGCAATAGGTGGCGAAACCTTCATTGAGCCACAGGTGAGCCCAATCCTTGCAGGTGACGAGGTCGCCCCACCACTGATGGCCCAATTCATGGGCGATGATCCAGTCGGGGCTGTCATCGAGCAGGGCCCGCTTGTCATGCAACACCTGATCGTACAGCGTCGTGGCGCTGGTGTTTTCCATTCCGCCGGCGACGAACTGTTCGACGACAATCTGGGCGTACTTGGCCCAGGGGTATTCAATGCCAAACCGATCGCTGAAATAATCGAGCATCTCACGCGTGCGGCCGAACGTGGCCTGGGTGTCGGCCGCGCGGTCGGGCGGTACGTAAAACAGCACCGGCCGGCCACGCCAGTCTTCCTTGGCAATTGTGAATTTGCCGACGACCAGCGTAACGAGGTATGCCGCGTGCGATTGTTCCTGTTTCCAGTGGAACCGCATCTTTTTTCCATCGGGCAAAGCTTCACGCGATACCAGGCTGCCGTTGGAAAGCACTTCCAGGCCCGTTTCGACCGTGGCGATCAACTCGGTCGATTGCCGTTCGTTCGGGTGGTCGCAGCATGGAAACCAGTACCGATTCGTAATCGGTTCGCCCTGCGACCAGACCATCAGTGGTATTTTCGGGTCGGCGTCGGTCGGCTGAAAAAAATGCAGGCCCGCCTTTGGCTCGCGAACGCGATATTCAATGGCGACGCGGTGCAACTCGCCGCGAGGAATCGTCGCGGGAAATTGAATCGTCAGTTCTTCGCCGCTGTACTCATACTTCAACGCAGCCCGATCTTTGCCGGCTGCGTTTTCGCTGCGCACCGCCAGGATTTCGTGGCCTACGGCGTTCAGGACCAGCGATCTGATCGGCCGCAGCGGCTTGAAATCGAGTGTGGCCGTTCCGGCGATGCGCTTGTCGGCAGGAAATACGTCCAATTCGAGCTTGAGGTGCTGCAAATCGACCGGACGATCGGCGGTGAACCGCAGCGGCGCATCATCGCCCCAGGTCCAGCCGGCCGCTGCCATAACGATCAACACCGCCGCACCCGTCGACCGACGCTTCATTCAGAGACCTTTCTTTCCAGGAACCATCTACCGGAGAATCGCACTGAGAATCGGGCCGAAGAATTCACCCGCCCCCGTTGCACTGCGCCTCGACCGGAAACCGGCATTTGTTGATTGCGCTCCAGGCGCTGCCGTATTGCGGCATTGTGCCAGAACACTGTTCAGATGAGTTCGGCGATGGGCTCGCGTTCGACCAGGGGGGGAGCGGGCGAGACCGGCTCTGCTGTGTTGGGCAAGGTCAAGGGGGTGGCCGGATCGACTCCCAGTGAGTGCAGAATTGTCGCGGCGAGTTCGGCCGGCTCGATCGGGCGGTCGGCGGGCGCTGTGCCGTGCGCATCACTGGCACCCAGGCATTGCCCGCCGGAAATGCCACCGCCCGCCAGCACGCCCGACCAGACACCCGACCAGTGGTCGCGGCCACCGTGTTCATTTAAGCGCGGCGTGCGCCCGAACTCACCCACCGCCACGACGAGCGTTTCCCGCAACAGGCCGCGCTGCTGCAAATCGTCGAGCAAGGCTGAAAACGCCTGGTCAAATTCCGGGCAGATGCGGTTACGGTAATCGTGCAGTGTCGCGGGCGCCGCGGGGTGGTGCGCGTGACAGTCCCACGTGATGCGCTCGGCAAGGCAGTCATACATGTTCACGGTGACGAACCGCACGCCGCGCTCGACAAGCCGCCGGGCCAACAGGCAACCCCGGCCAAATTCAAAGTCACCATATTGCCGCCGAGTGCTTTCTGATTCGAGCCGCCAGTTCAGGGCCTGCCGCAGCTCATCGCCAAAAGGAGCCGCCGCCAGTGCGGCCAGGCTGGCTGACTCGGCGAGAGGGGCGTCCCAGGGGTTGCAGTCGTCGCCCAGGTCGCCCGCCCGCTGGCCTTGCCACATTTTGACGCCGAAATTGCCAAGGGGCGCGGGCAGCACGGCGTACGGGGGCAGGTTGCCGCGGCGGCCCAGCAGCCACGACACCATCGAGCCCAGGCTGGGGGGAGTGAAATTCCCGCGGAGCAGTCGCCCGGTTTGAATCAGTTGCTGGCCGGTTTCATGAATCGGGGTGGCGTCGTGCCAAAGCGAACGGAGCACGGCCAGGTGCTGCGTGCGCTGCGCCAGCAGGGGCAACGTTTCGCTGAAATGCAGGCTGGGCGTGGCGGTCGAAATTGCGCGAAAGGGGCCGCGAATTTCCGCCGGCGCGTTTGGTTTGGGGTCGAAGGTTTCGAAGTGGCTCGGGCCGCCCGACAGCAGCAGAAAGATGCAGCGTCGCTGACCTTTGCCCCTGGCTTCGGCCAAGGCCCGCTGTTCGGCGCAACGTTCGGCCGACGACAGCCCCAACACGCTCAGGCCGCCAACCCGCAGAAAATCACGGCGTGAAACGCCGTCTTCCGACGGGCGGTCAATTGGCTGCAGCGGCGTCATTTCCGAATCTCCCCCATGAAAAAAAGAGCGTCAGGTGCGCCCGGATTCAAAACCAATTGCTGGCGGTTGTCGTAGATTATAATGCGAATTGACGCCAAATACCCCCCCGGGTGGCATGCCTTCAATCTATCACCGGGCCGCCGTGATGGAGAGCAATTGACCATGGGCCAGCCCGTTAGCGCTGCGAGTCGCGATGCGAACATTGCGATTCAGGCGAGCAGCTCGGGCACGACGTTGGCGCTTTCGGGCACGATCGGAATCAATTGACCGCTGCGGTCGGGAATGCGCGTGCTGGGCGAAATGCCCAGCAGGTGATACATCGTGGCCAGCAGATCCTTGGGCGAAACCGGGCGGTCGACGGGTTCGGCCGCATGTTTGTCAGACGAACCAATGACCTTGCCGCGGGCGACGCCTCCGCCGGCAAACAGCAGCGAATACACTTGCGACCAATGGTCGCGGCCGCCCCCCTTGGCGTTGTTCAGTTTCGGCGTGCGGCCATGATCGCTGAGGCATACGACCAGCGTGTCATCGAGCATGCCGCGTTGTTCAAGGTCAAGAATCAGCCCCGAATACGCGCGGTCGAACCCGGGCAGAAGCTGATCGACCATGCGCGGGTAATGGTTCCAATGTGTGTCCCAGGCATCGCCGGCCAAGCCGTATTCATCCCAAAATACGCTCACCAGCCGCGTGCCCGCTTCCAGCATCCGCCGCCCCGCCAGGCACGCCTGCCCGAACAGGGTCATGCCGTACAGGTCGCGGGTCGATTGTTGCTCGCGACGCACATCAAGCGCCTGGGCGACCTGCGGCGACGTGATCAGTGAAAACGCCAGGTCCTGGTAGCTCGACAGGGTCGCCAACCGAGCTGTTCCTGCGGAAGCCGACAGTTGTCGGTCAAACTGCTCGAGCAATGACCGCCGCCGGTTTAACCGGTCGAGCGTAATTTCGGGCAGCGGGCGCGTGGCCGAAAGTTGAAAATGGCTGTCGCCCGAACAACCGAGGTAGGGGTCGTGACAGTCGATTTTTTTGTCGTTCAGCGTTTTCTCGGCCGAGCGCGTGGCCTGACCGTTGAATTCCGTCCAGGTGGGGTTGAATGACGCCCCGAGAAACGCCGCATACGGCCCCGCGCGAAATACCTCGCCCACCCGCTGGCTGCTGAACTGAAACGGCAACGCGACGTTTTGTGGCGTGCGCGCCGAGACTTTTCCGCCCGCGCGGGCCTGGTCGAGGTATTGGACAACCGAGCCAAAGTAGGGGTGGTGTCGCAGATCGTGCGGGCTGAGTTCCATCGCCGCGTCGATTGTGGGAATTCCCGTGGTGGCGTACGCCACGCCATGCACGGGGTAAGGATGGGTGACTGATCGGACCACGGAGACGCGGTCCATCATTTTGGCCATGGACGGCAGGTGTTCGCAGACGTCGAGGCCACCCAGTACCGATGGAATCGGTTGCATCGTGCCGCGAATTTGCAGCGGCGCCAGGGGCTTCATATCGACTGTTTCGAGCTGGCTTGGCGCGCCGTACAAATACAGCAGGATGCAATTCTTCGCCCGGCCGAAACCGGCCAGATTCGCACTTTCGGGGTGAGCCTTCGCGGTTTGCAGCCCCAGCAGGCTGCTCAGCCCCAGCCCGCAGGCACTCAGACCACCAGCGTGTAAAAGCTCGCGACGCGAGACGCCATCGCATAACTTCTTGTGAGACCCGAGGATCCGCAGCATCATTGACGCCTCCGAGGTTGCAATAACCGACGTTTATATATTATCGACCTTTCGCCGCGCTCGCAACGCGTTTTGGCCCTCAACCGGAATTCGGCGGCGTTTTCAGTGCGGCAAAGCGGGTCGGCCGCTGATTGGGAGGCGGCGTACCGGTCGGAGGGCGTTTCAGACACGATTCGAGCTCGGCAAGGGTGCAGGCCAGGCCGCGGTGTTCTTCGTCCGAAAGGCGGGCGGCACCAAACCGAACCTGGTAAAACCGTTCGGTGATTTCCTGGGGAAGCCGGTCGAGGCCGGCGGGCGTCAATTGGGCTACCAATGCGCCTCGCACCACGAGCGCGAACTCGCGCGGGGTTTGGCTGGCCGTACGTTGCAGCCCCTGGCCTTGAAGCAGTTTCAGATACCGCTCATAGAATTCGACCGATAACCGGTGTCGAGGCAAGACGCCCCCGCTCCATTGCCGGCGCAGCGATTGCCACACCCGCGGCAGCGCCTGCATTGCCCGAATGAGGCACCACACGACTCCGGTGAGGAAAAAGGCAACCAGGCCGCCTTCCCAACTGAACCAGCGGCGCGGAGAATTCCACAGGCTCTTGAGCCAGGCTGCCACCGATGCGGTTCCTGTTCCGATCTCGCCAATCGAATTCGACGCCGATCGCGTGAGTCGCTTGAGCGGGTCGTAAAACGTTTCTTCCTGCTGGCGGATATTCAGGCTGACGACGTAGCTCATCCACAGGGTCCACAGGCTGTTGTGAACCGTGGCCCATTTGCCGGGCGAGGCCACCGGTTGGCTGACGCTTTCATCACGTGCCGACGGAGTGGCGTCGAGTTCGACCCAGTGGTCGCCGAGGTAGGCTTCGGTCCAGCTATGGGCGTGCCGCTGCTGAACCTCGTATTCGCCCGACGAACCGGCCCGCTGGGCCCCTTTGAAGCCGTTCACAACCCGTGCCGGCACGCCGGCAGCTCGCAGCAGCAGGGTCAGCGCGGTGGCGTAGTATTCGCAGTGCCCCTCCTTGCGGTTGAATAGAAAGTCTTCGACGGGATCCAGCGCCGGGTCGATCAGCGCGGTGTTCAGCGTGTACTTGAACTGGCCCGAATCGCGGAGGTGCGCCGTCAAGGCGCGGGCGATTTGCACATCGCGTGGCAGATCAGGAATCTCCGGCAGGCGATCGGGGCTGGTCAGTTCGGCAGCCAGTCTGCGCAGGCGGACGAGCGCCGGCGGGGCGGCCCGCGGTGCATTCGGGCGCGGGCGGCGGCCCTGCATCCGCGGCAGTTGCAAGTAAAACGGCCGGAGCTGCCGCGGCAGCAGAAATCGCCGTGGCGCGACCGATTCGCCCGCAGGTTTGCGCGGGGCCGGGGGGGTGAGCACGGTGTAGTTCACACTCTCGAACCGACCGCGGCGCAACCAGTACAGCGTGTTGGAAATCGGTTCGAACATGACCCGTTCCGAACGATTGTTCAGAACAGCGCTGGAAATTGGCCGCATGGCAAACAGGATTTCAGACAGCGTCGGTTCGAGGCGAATTTCCTGGCGCAAAAACCCCTGGGCTGCCGGTTCAGGAAGTTCCCGCCCCGTGTCGATGCCGATTTGGGTCGTCCATTCGCCGTTGCTGTAATAGTCGAGCACCTTGCCGCGCATCAGCGGGGCCGTGCGGTCCGATCGGCTCAGGAATTCATCGAGTTCGAGCCGCCTTCCTGTGGCATCGTCGAACAGTTCAAATCGCAGCACGCGCTCGTTACTTTCCAGAATCTCTCCCAGGTCGCCAAGGTGAATGCGATCGCTGGCTCCGGTGACCGCCCGGTTGGCTAACGCGGCCGAGCTGCCTTCGGGCAGGGTCACGTCGCCGAACCATAACCGGGGTACCAGCAGAAACAGGGTCAGGCCCAGCCCGGTGCCCAGGCAGGCCAGGCCCAGAATTCCCCCAACGAACCGCGCATTGATCCAGCGTTCACGTGCGTCGTGTCGGACCGTGTTTCTGACTTCACTGCGGCGTTCATTGGAAAACAGGCGCGCCAACCGGGCGGTTCGGGCTGCATTCGGGTCGATTGGCGCCGCAGGACGGGCGGCGTGCCGGGTTTCGCCTGCCAGCGTGACCGCGAACTTCAGGTATCCCTGATACAGCGAAAACACCGCCAGCGTCCAGATCGCGAGCAGAACGTAAACGATCAGGCATAAGCCGAACCAGCCTGACACGGTTAGAATCGAACCGACCGCGACTTGCAGCACCCCCAACGCGCAGAGCCACCAATAATGGACGACGTCCTTTTTCTGGAACAACAGGATCCACGTCAGATACACGAGCAGGTGCGCGCCGGCGAGCAGCCGCGATACCAGCCCCGGCCCGAAAAACTCGACGCCGGTGCCCACGAGCGCCGCCACGCCGAGAAAATTCGCCGCAGCCTTGGGAATGCGCACGACGGCCCACCGCTCGTTGAAGAACCAAGCGGCACAGCACAGGGGCAGCGACAGCCAGGCCCGCGACAGCCCGCCTTCGCCAAATGCGAGCATTCCGCCGGCCAGCGCGGTAAGCGTGTACAAACTGAATTGAAAGGCCAGAGCTGGGTTCAAAATCGGGTTCCTTGCCGCCGCCGGCGCGGTCAGCAGTCGTCATACTGGATGTACCCGGCCATATCGTCGCCGGCTTCGACGACCAGAAAATCGCCGCCCGCCGCGAAATCGCCCCGATGGGCAAACGCATCACCGCCGAGCCAGAACTTGCCCGCGGGCCGCGTCGTAATCAGCACTTTGCGGGCGGGGGCGGGACACTGCATGTCGACTTGACCGGGCAGGTCGGCGGGCAGCCGCGCGGGGCCCGCCTCGACCAGAGCAAGCCGGTCGAGCAAATGCGTCATCGTTGCCGGCCCGGCGGGCCCTTCCCACCGGTCGTTCGCAGCGCCGCAGGCCGCCACGATCAGCCGCGAATCGTCGGCCTGTCGGCAATGATCGACGCAAATCGAGGCGGCAAAGCTGACCGCCCATTCGATGCGTTCATTATCGGCCGGCGACGGTCGCGGCGGCTGCCACAGGTCAAGCAATACGAACAGGTTCTGGCGGCGATGTTCGTGAAACTCGCGAACCATGAGCACATTGCGGCGGGCTGAGGTACGCCAATGAATGGCCCGCGGGTTGTCGCCCCGGCGGTATTCGCGCAAATTATGAAACTCATCATCGAACGTTCCCTGGCGATCGCGGGGACGGGGCGAGGCATCACTGGGCAGCACACCCTGCCGCCGCCAACGTTCCGTCAGCCGGCCCACGCGGGGAACGACAATCAGCTCCTCGATCTCGTCGGCCACGACGGCCCGCTCCATGAGGCCCAGCGGAAACCGCGACGTCACTTCCAGCGGGCCGAATTCAAGCCGCCCGCGATGCACCGGGGTCAGCCGGTATTGGCCAGCCTGTTCGCTGCGGGGCGGCACGCGGGTGAACAGCACCAGCCCCTGCATTTCCTCGCGCGTGTGGCGGATGCGGTCTTTGACGACCAGCATCCATGAGGAAAACCAGCGATTGCGGTTGTCGACGCGCACGACCACGGGGCACGATTCGCCGACCATGGCCCGCGCCGGAAGCTGACGCCGACCACGCGTGCGCCGCAGCATGGAAAACGTAAACCAGCCATTGAGCACGAACGGGCCGGCCATCAGCCCGAAGACGAGCATCAGCATGTTCGACCGCCCGATCAAGGCCCCGGTGATCAGCGTGAGCAGGATCACGGCATAGCCCATGGCTTCGCGCGGCATCGCCACGCGGTAGCGGCTCCACTTGCCAAACCGGGCCCGCAGGTACACAGACAACAGTTCGCCGCCGACCGCCCAGATCCCGCCCAGGAACAACACGATTCCCACGCCGAGGAACAGTGCGAATTCCAGCGAGGCCCCCTTTCGAAAGATGGCGGGGCGCTCCAGGTACTTGGCAATCAGCACCCAGCCCACGCCCAGCGCCAGCATTCCCTGCAACAGCGCGGGCCACCGGATTTTTCGCCCGCGGCGCAGCGCCGACATAATTCACCTTATTCTGGAAACACAATGCGTCGTCGAGCCGACCGCGGTGCAGAGCGCAGCCCCTGCCGGCAGTTTCGGTCACCCCGTCAGCCCGGCCCGCCGCCCGTTTCGAGCCGCGCGAAAAACCGGGTCAGCTTGTCCTCGGGATACAGGCAGAATGCGTACTCGCGATTCCTCAAAACTGCGTCGGCGGCTAATTGAGCGTGCGCCTCAGTCAGCTCGGTTTCAAGTTGTTGCCGCGCATTTGACGTAAACTGGCCCAACTCCTGATTCAACTGCTGAAACCGCTGAAAACGAGCATATCCACCGCGCTTGTCGCGGCGGCCCCGCTGACGGTCCGTCGCCGGCTTGCGGCTTTCGACCTGCTCGGCGATCAGCCGCCGTTTTTCGGCAATTAGACTGGCGGCGGCAACGGGCGGCGGCGAACCGAGGTGCCGTTCGGGGTTGAATTCAAGATCACGCATCAGCCCGGCCAGCCGCACAACATCGACCGAATCAACGCTGAATGCGGGCAACGGCAATCTGACCGTCGCCGACAGCGCCAGGAATGTGGGCGCAGGAATGCGAAAAAATCGGGCAATGATGCGGTCGGTCATTTCATCATACTTGGCGCCGCCAATGCCATGCACAAACAGATCGGCCAGGCACAACCGGGCAAACAGGGTGGTTGTCAGCGCCCGGGTCCGCAGGCGAATGCCAGCGGCGTGCAGCGTGCGCAACACCTTCACGGCGCAACACGCATCGCCGTGGGCCGTCAGCGGCAGGCGGGCAAACACCGCCTGCAAGTCGTCGGCCAGCAGGATTTCACGCTCGGCCACGCAGGCGAAAACCGGCTTGCGACGGTGGTCGCCCGCGTTCCAGACCCAGAACGGCGCTTCCAGCCAGTCACCATCGATGCGCAAATCGGACACCGGATGCGTGCGGCTGCGGACCTTGTTGATTTTCCGGTACTCATGAACAACTTCGTTGTAGATCCGATGAAATCGGGGGATCTGCGCGAACAGGTGGCTGGCAAACCACAAAAAGGGATCGAGCTGGCACATGCGGCTGATTGGCAGCTCGAGGTTTTCGACCCCCGCCCGCCGCTCAAACTGATTGCGGGCCGCGGTGAGGCAATCGGCCAACGTGTTCGAGACCTGAGCATGCTGTACCGCCGCCGACCAGAATTGCCGCGCCAGTGGTTCGTACCCCCATGGGCGGATCGCCTGTTCAATCGCGGCGCCAAACTGGTCGAACACGGTGCGATCCAGGATGCGGGCTTCTTCCCAGGGTTGGGCGGGGCGGGCGGCATCGAAGGCCACGTTCAACACGTGCGGTGCATCAGGCGTTCCGGCGGGCACCCTGATCGACGCCGATGTCAGCGTGTCGTTGTCGACCACGAGGTTCAGGCCAATCGCACCTTCGCGCCGGGCCAGGCCGCCCACCGCAAAGTTCTTGATCCAGACGCCGGGGTGAAACAGCAGTGGTTGGTGCCCGCCGACGAATACCCGGCTCGGCCGTTCGGGCAGTGCCGCCGCGGCGCACCAA
This sequence comes from Planctomycetota bacterium, assembly GCA_021781115.1. Lineage (GTDB taxonomy): Bacteria > Planctomycetota > Planctomycetia > Planctomycetales > Planctomycetaceae > JAJXXL01. The sequence goes on along the minus strand of JAJXXL010000132.1, from coordinate 3,685 downwards.
GTCGATGTGTAGGCGTGCGCTGCGCGGCAGGCTTCTTCGCGGGCCCAGTCGCGCAGCAGGTGCAACGGGCGACCTTGAATGTTGACGTTGGCTGTTTCGAGCGCCGCATGATTGCGCTCAGCCCAATCGGCTGCAGAATCGAGCGGGGGCTGCGCGAGCACGGTTTCATCGCCGCGCGGGGCCTGGATTTGCAGCCGCCGCCAAGGGTGTTCGTCTGCCGGGCTGGCATCGAGCGTCAGGGGAACAACTTGCGTCATGTTGAAATTCGACCGCGGCCGGAACCACGCAACCGGAGGGAAAACATCGGGCGTTCAGTGTGAGGTGCAGGGCGACCGGGGCGCCTCGACGGCACGCCCGTCGAATTCGCGGCGTCGCGCCAGTTCGCGCTCAAACACCGCCAGATAATGCGCCAGGCGAATTTGCGCGTCGTCGAGCGACCCGCCAAAGGAACGTTCTTCTTCGAGATAGACCAGCGGAATCGGAAACTCGACGACCGTCAACCCGGCTGCGACAGTTTGAACCCACAATTGCAGCGGTAGTGCGTACCCCGGTTCAGTGATTTGAAACCTGGCCAGCGCGCGGGCGCTGTATGCCTTGAAACCGCAAAAAGAATCGGTCAGGTTCAGACCCAGCCGGGCATTCAGCAGTTCAGTAATCGTGGCGTTGATCCGCCGGCGGTCTGCCGGGGGCGTGCTGTCGCCCGAATGCTGCTGCAAATAGCGGCTGCCCGAAACAATGTCGACGCCCGCGGTCATGGCGGCGACCAGATCGGGAATCAGCCGCGGTTCGTGCTGGCCGTCGCAGTCGATCGTTACCAGGATGTCGTAGTGATGGTCCAGAGCGTATTGAAACGCCGTGGCCAATGCTGCGCCATAACCGCGGTTCTGCTGATGTCGAATGACAGTCACGTCGGCAAACTTCGCCAACTCGGCGGGCGTGCCATCGTGCGAACCGTCGTCAACGACGAGAATTTCGGGGCTGAATTGGCGCACCCGGTCGAGCACCGTGGCAATATGCGCCGCTTCGTTGTAAACGGGCAAGGCGGTCAAAAATCGCATGGATATCTGGCTCAATTGGGCTGTGAAGCGCCGGCAGAACATGAACCCGCCGACCGTGATGCAATTCAGGGAGCGGCTCGCGACGCCGCCAGCTTTTGTCAGGTCCGACAGATAACCTCACGTGTCATTGTAGGCAGCCCCCCGGGGCGAGGAAAGGAATCGCCCGTGAAACTTGCGGCAAATGCGGTATAATACTACCCCGCGGCGGGGCTTTCGTCGTCGTAACGGCCGCTGGCGTCAATTGTTGCATTTTTCCCCCGGTTCGAGTCATGCCTGATTTCGAGCTTGTCAGCGAGTTTCAGCCGGCTGGAGACCAGCCGACGGCCATTGCCGCCCTGATTGCGGGGCTGCAACAGGGCCGCCGCGATCAGGTTTTGCTGGGCGTGACCGGTTCGGGCAAGACGTTCACCATGGCCAATGTCATCGCGGCGCTGCAGCGCCCCACGCTGGTGTTGTCGCATAACAAGACGCTGGCCGCGCAGTTGTACGCCGAGTTTCGCGACTTCTTCCCGCACAATGCCGTAGCCTACTTTGTGAGCTACTACGACTATTACCAGCCCGAGGCGTACATTCCCCAGCGAGACATTTACATTGAGAAGGACGCCTCGATTAACGAGGAGATCGACCGGTTGCGGCTGGCGGCGACCAGCGCCCTCGTCAGCCGCCGCGACGTGATTGTCGTCGCGAGCGTCAGTTGCATTTACGGCCTGGGTTCGCCCAAAGACTACCTCGAAATGATGCTTCCACTGCGCCGGGGCGAAGAGCATGAGCGCGATGAAATGCTGGCCAGGCTTATCGACATTCAGTATGACCGCAATGACTACGACTTGGCCCGGGGCAAGTTTCGGGTGCGCGGCGACGTCGTCGAAATCTGGCCGGCCTACGAAGAGTTTGCGTATCGCATTGAACTGTGGGGCGATGAAATCGAAAGCCTGTCAATGATCGACCCCGTGACCGGCGGCGAACTGAAACGGCTGGACGAGATCTACATTTACCCCGCCAAGCATTTCGTGCTGCCCGAAGAACGCATCGTGGGCGCGGTCGAAGAAATTCGCCTGGAACTCGAAGAACGCCTGGCGACTTTTCGCAAAGAAGGCAAACTGCTGGAGGCTCAGCGGCTGGCGGCCCGCACGCGGTTTGACATGGAAATGCTGCAAGAGGCGGGGTACTGCCCCGGCATCGAAAACTACAGCCGCCCACTTTCGGGAAGGAAGCCGGGCGAGCCGCCGTTCACGCTCTTCGATTTTTTTCCGCCCGACGCCCTGATGTTCGTCGATGAATCGCACGTCACCGTACCCCAGGTGCGGGCGATGTTCGCTGGAGACCATGCCCGCAAGACGACCCTGGTCGAACATGGCTTTCGCCTGCCTTGTGCGCTCGACAACCGCCCGCTCAAATTTGACGAATGGCGGGCGCGGGGCCTGACGACCGTTTTCGTTTCGGCAACGCCCGGCGATTGGGAACTCGAACAAACCGGGGGCGAAGTGGTCGAGCAGTTGATTCGCCCCACCGGCCTCGTCGACCCGGTTATTCGCGTTGTTCCAGCGCGGGGCCAGATACAGCACCTGCTGGAGGAAATTCGCAAGCGGTCGGCGGTCAAAGAGCGCGTGCTCGTCACGACCTTGACGAAACGGCTTGCCGAGGAACTGACCGGCTATTTGCAGGAAGAAGGGGTGCGCTGCGCGTGGCTGCATTCGGAACTCGACGCGATCGAACGCGTCGAAATTCTGCGCAAGCTGCGCGAAAGCACTTTTGACGTGGTGGTCGGCGTCAATCTGCTGCGCGAGGGGCTTGACCTGCCCGAAGTTTCGCTTGTCGCCATCCTCGACGCCGACAAGGAAGGTTTCCTCCGCAGCGAAACCAGCCTGATTCAAACGATCGGCCGCACCGCCCGGCACATCAACGCCGAAGTCGTGCTGTATGCCGACATGGTCACTGCGAGCATGCAGCGGGCGATCGATGAAACCGCGCGTCGGCGCGAATTGCAACTCGCATACAATCGCCAACACGGCATCACTCCGACCACGATTCGCAAGGCGATCCGCCGGGGTATTGAAGAGGAAATCGAAGCCCGGCGTGTCGTCCAGACGGCGGCGGGCGTGGCCAGCGAGCAGCAATACGTCACACAGGAGTTTTTGCACGAACTCGAAGCCGAAATGCTTGCCGCCGCCGAACAGCTCGAATTCGAACGCGCAGCTTCGTTGCGCGATCGGATCCTGCAATTGAAAAAGCAGGTCGGCCAGCCGCTGGATGCAGCCGAACAAGGCTTCGCCGCTCAGAGCCCGCCGCCGACAAAACGTGGACGCCGCAACCGCGGCGGTGGCCGTGTGCCCAAGCCCGAACGGTGAGTGCCAGTTGTCCGACAGTATAAAGACATCCATAATTATGAACTCTTGAGCGACGCGACTCAACGCGGGTATTGAGTCGGTGGAACCCAATTAAATCGCCTGATCGGTCGATTTACGACGGGATCCGGCGCGCTTCCGCTCAATATGTCGGCATCCCGCTCCAGGCAGTCTTCGTTGATTTTTCCCAACGCCCCGCGACACCCCCGCGTCAGGTAAACGCCGACTGCGCGTGCGCCAGGCCCTGAAACCACTGCCGACCATTGCCCGCCGCCGCGTCGG
>JAJXXL010000254.1 GCA_021781115.1 Planctomycetota bacterium | reverse complement strand
TAACCACCGTTTTGCCTTCTTCCCTGAGCTTTTCAATCATGTCCTTCATATCGCGCGAGCCGATCGGGTCGAGACCGCTGGTCGGTTCGTCGAGCAGAATCAGCTCGGGGTCGTTGATCAGCGCCTGCGCCAGGCCGATTCGGCGGGTCATGCCCTTGGAATACTCCTTCAACTGCCGGCGACGGGCCTGCGTCAGCCCCACCCGTTCGATCAGCCGGCGTGCCCGGTCCTTCCGTTCGGCCGCCGGAATATTGAACAGACGCCCGTAAAAATCGAGCGTCTCTTCGGCGTTCAAAAACCGGTACAGATAAGATTCTTCCGGCAGATAGCCGATTTTTTCATTTTTGGTCACGTCTGACGCGGGGCGATCGAGAATCATCACCTCGCCCTCGGTGGGAAACAGCAACCCCAAGAGCAGCTTGAGCGTGGTCGTCTTGCCCGAACCGTTCGGCCCCAACAGCCCAAATACTTCGCCGCGATGCACGCTCAGGCTGAGCGAATTCAAGGCCCGCACCTTTTTGCGACCCCAGAAGTCGCGATAAATCTTCGTCAGATTTCGCGTTCGAATAACCTCGTGCGCGTCCATCGATGTTTCCTTTTCTGTCCTCAGGCGAGCGGCATAAGTCAGCAACAAAACCACTGAACCGGGAAATTTCCCGGAAATAACTTCATCTACGAAACCAGACCGGCAAGGCCGGGCCAGCCAAACCATCGCCACGAATGCCGTCGCCAATGCATCGGCAGCCAAGCACGCGGCCAACGTGTCGAACGGCAGTTTCTTCGCTGCGTTCACACCGCCAACGGCCAGCCGCAACAATCATCCAATACGCCAGTTCAGCCTTTGGCGTTGGCAATATTCGCCAGATCCAGGCAGCCGAACGCCAAGGGGGGGCGGCACGAGGCCACAGGCCAAAGGGCGGCGCCGCACGGCGGCCGCTTTGCAGCAGATTGCCTCCGCACGAAATCGCAACCCCGCATGAAATTCGAGACATTTCAATCTAAAGCACCCCGCCAGCCGTTGCAAGCCCCGCAGGTGCGCAAAGGTCGGCGGGGCGACAAATCCTGCCGTAAAATTCGGGATAACCCGCCGGGTTGCATGATCGCCGCTCGCAATGGCGCACCGTGGGCCAGCAGCCCGGCGGGCAACGCGGCCATGCCACATTCGCACGACGCGCTTGACAACCTTGATCACATCAATAAAGATTAATATCCCTGCCGCGGTTCGCGCCCCGACATCACCCACCCCGGCGCTGAGCACGATCGAGCCTGGTTAATCCGGCACCGATGGTGCTGGTTGCCATTTTTCCAGACCTGGCCAGTGACATGCCGAACAAACCATCGTGGGAGGCCGCCGACTGGTCGCGCCGGCAATGGCTCAAAGCCGGGGCGTTTGGCGTGCTGGGTGCGACGTTGCCCGCGTGGCTGGCCCAGGTCGCTGCCGCTGCGGGCAATGCGCGGGCCAGGGCCAAGCGAGTGCTTGTGCTGCTGGAACAGGGGGGCATGTCGCACATTGACACCTGGGACCCTAAGCCCGACATGGTGGCGGAACATCGCAGCCCCCACGCCCCGATCAGCACGAGTGCCCCCGGCATGCAGTTCACGGAGCTGTTGCCCAATACCGCCCGCATTGCCCACCATTTGAGCGTGGTGCGCTCCTTTCACCATACCCGGGCAGGCGCTGACGCTCACCCCAACGGCACGCAATATGTCTTGTCGGGCGTTCACCCGACCAGTCCACTCGAAATGCCCGACATCGGTTCGATCGTCGCCCGGCTTCAAGGCTCGCCCTGCACCGACCTGCCCCCCTACATCATGGTGCCCGGCAATGATGAGCAGGCGGCAGAGACCCGCACCGGTTTTTTGCCAGCGGCCTTCAGGGTGTTCAAGACCGGCGGCCGCGACCTGTCGACCCCCGGCTGGAAAGTCAGCGACCTGCTGCCCCGGCAGGAGAATTCACCCGACCGGCTGGCCGGACGACACCAGTTGCTGCGGCAGTTCGATGCGCGGTTTGCCGGGCCATCGTCGGCCGACGCCTTCGACGGCATGGGCCGTTTTTATGAACAGGCATTTGACACGCTGACGAGCGCCGGGGTGACCAGGGCGTTTGATTTACAAGCCGAGCCGCCTGAAGTTCGCGCGCGGTACGGCCGCGGTCACCGCGGGGCGTGCTACCTTGTGGGCCGCAAATTGATGGAAGCGGGAGTGCGGTTCGTTACCGTCGATGTCCGCTGGCCGCTGTCAAACGAGGTGCCACGTGGCGGCAACCTCAATTGGGATCATCACGATTTCATCTATGCCAGCCAAACCTGCGAACTGCCCGGCGCCAGCGGGGCCGGGGCGGGGCGGTACGGCATCGGCCACTGGGTGATGATGGGCTCGGTCGACCAGGCATACGCAGCGCTCATTGAAGACCTGCACGACCACGGCCTGCTGGCCGAAACGCTGGTCTGCTTCGTCACCGAATTCGGGCGCACCCCGCGGATCAACAAGCACCAGGGCCGCGACCATTGGACCCATGCCTATTCGATGGTGTTTGCCGGCGCGGGCGTTCCTGGTGGGCAGGTGCTGGGGGCCAGCGACGGCGAGGGGGGCTACGTCGTGACGCAGGGCCACACCCCCGAAGATTACGCCGCGACGATTTACGAAAAGCTCGGCATCAATCGCGATCAGCCGCTGTACACGGCCGCCCGCCGGCCCGTCTATTTCGGCCATAGCGGCGAACCCATCGCCGAACTGTTCGGCTGATGCGACGTGCGAAGCGCCGCCGGGCCCGCATTCCTGCGCCCGCATTTCGCCGCCGGCCTACGGGCCCTTTTTGAACTGCAATCCAGGGCTTTTGTCTCCGTCGCCAATCATCTTGAATGTGAATTGCGACGGGTTGGCGAAGTCGATCTCGGCGAGCATTGTTCCCCCGGCATCGGGTTCGAGAGCCAGATTGTTCTGGTCGACGGCAAATACACCCTTGACCGTGTCCCTCGCCTTGCCGTGCACATAAGTCCAGACAAAACCGCCGTCCTTCGCCAGTTCCAGTTGGAATTCCGATTCCGGGCTTGACGCCTTCCAGCGGCCGACCAGCATCTGCGCCGATAAAACCTTATCCTTCGGCACGGCCGGGGGCTCTGGGCGTTGCGCTGCCGGAGCCAGAGTCGCCTGATCGGGCGGCGTCGTCATTTTGACCAATTGCGCGAGCAGCTTGTCGTTTGGCGATTGGGCCAGTGCCAGTGTGAATTGCGCCGCGGCCGCCTCGACGTAACCCATCGTCAGGTAGTGATACCCGAGCAGGAAATGCGCGTCGGCCGCTTGGGGGTTCGACTTCACGAATTCTTCCAGGGCGCGAAGTTGTTGCGTGTAGACGTCAACGCGAGGGTAGAGGGCGGTCAGCGTGGTCCAATCCCAGCCGGGCCCAGCAGAAAGCACCGCGTAAATTGCCGCCGCCGACTCGGAATACCGGTGCAGCGAGAACAGCACCAGGCCGCGAAACTCATGCGCGACAGTATCGCGGGGCATCGTCTTGAGCGCGAGGTCGAGCAACGTCAGGGATTTGGCAGAATCACCGTCATAAAACGCCGTGCGGGCTTCGTTAAAGCCTTGCATTCCAGCGTCGGGCGCGGGGGGCGCTGTCGGTGTTGCCGGCGATGGGGCCTGCCCTGCCGTGGTCGCATTGGTTCCCGAATCGGAATAGCTCACCAGTGGTTGCGAATAGTCATAGCCACCGCCGCCCGCATACGGGTTGGCATAGCCCCAATAACCGAATCCATACGCCAACCGGTTCACGCCCCAGGCCGTTACGCCCAATGCAGTCGCGACCGGGTAGTTATTCCACATATTATTCCAACCGGCCCCCGGATACCAACCACCGTGCCAGGAATCGTGATACCAATCGCCATGATTGTTAATATTTCCATCAGCCCAATTCTGCCAATCTTCGCGGTTGCCCGTGCGCCAGTCCTGACGATTGCCCTGCATGTCCTGCCGATGACTCTGCCAGTCTTCACGCCCCGTCGTCATGCGGTTGCCCAGATCGGCTTGCCGCGCCTCGCGCGTCTGGGGCAGGTTCGCTCCTTGATTCGGCAATCGTGCGCCGGCCGCGCCCGTGCCTAACCCCGGCAACTGGGCCGGCCGCGCGACTCCTGAGAGGTTTCCGTTCGTGGCCAGGCGTCCTGCCGCAGTCGACCGATTTGCATTACCCTGCCCGGCAGCACCGGGCCCCAATCCGACGGCCGGTCGATTGTTTGGCTGCGTTCCCGGAAGCGCCCCAGGGCCGGTGCCGAGTTTGGACCCTGTTCCGGGA
>JAJXXL010000248.1 GCA_021781115.1 Planctomycetota bacterium | reverse complement strand
CGCTTTGCGGTTGGCGAGCAGCACCGGGTTGTCTTCGGAATGCAGCCTGTCATCCTGCGAGCGAGTCCATGTGCCGGTGTCGCCCCAGATGCGACCGGACCACGCCTTGCACTCGACAAGCCAGAACCCTTGCTTCGTCAGAACGAGTAAATCAATTTCGTAAATTGCCCCGTCAGCAGTCTGGAACTCGAAGTTGGCCCATGCCCGATAGGGATCGTGGTCGGGCAAGCCCGTTCGGATGAAATCAAGACCACGCCGTTCCCACTCGTACTGAGACGGCGTGATGATTTTCCAGCGTGGCGATTCCATGAATTCCCCCGACAAGTCTCCGATGGCACCGAAACCGCTTCGTCATTTCGCCGTTCTTTTCCTGCTCGCCACTGCCACCTTCTTCAGCAAGGCATCAAGGTCTTCCCGCTTGAAGAGGCGATAGTCGTTCACCGGATGGCGAACGGCGGCGATCTTGCCGGCGTTGACCCAATTGCGAAGCGTGTTTGGCGAAACGCCCAAATATTCAGCCGCCTCGGATATTCGCATGTAATCCGATAGCTTTTCCACGTCGGCACTCCAAGGGTGGTGCGACACCAATTTCAACTCGGCCCGGAACCACAAACCTTACCAAAGTTCGTTATACTTGCCAACGAGCCGAGCGGCGAATACGAGAAGCAGCGAACGGGCTGAGACATGCCCACCATCGTCTTCCTCCACGGCTGGCAATCAGTCCCAGGCGGCGTCAAACCGACCTTCCTGGCACAACACGGCCACACGGTCATCAACCCGAAACTCCCCGACGAAGACTTCGCTGAAGCCGTCTGCATTGCTCAGGCTGAGTTCGACAAGCACCAGCCCCAGGTCGTCGTCGGATCATCAAGGCGGTCGTCTTCGGATTCGCCCAAGGCCAGGAGCTTTCCGAACACACGGCGGCGAAACCCGCGATGCTGTTCTTCGTGAAGGGCGAGGTGGGCCTGGGCGATGAAATGCAGGAAGCTCACGGCGGAACCTGGGTTCACATGCCAGCGGGATTGAAGCATTCGATCAAGGCGAAGACGCCCGTGGTGATGGGCGCATTCTAACGCTGTAGAATGAAAAATCCCCATCTGGGAACGGGTCGGCGATCACCTTGGCATCGGCAGCTTTAAGAAGCAGCCACCGGCGATTAAGGGATCGGGCTTACTTGCCGATCTTGAGTTTATCCCGCAAGAAATCGGTTGCCTTGTCAAGCGGGTCAAGGGGTTCGCCGTCGATCAAATCGTATGACCGTTCGCCCGTCGTCTTGGGCGCATGACCGATTTGACGTTTTCGGGGCAGCCTGCACGGCGAACGTGTAATCAGGATCGGCGAAGCACCGGGGCAAGGCGTCAAGTTGGCTTTCCTCTTGTCGCCAGTACCAGCGAACGAATTGCTTGAACGAACGGAAAAGGTTGTGTTTCCTGATCTCTGACAACGGCTTGTCAAACCGTCCCTTGCGTTCCGAAAGATGAAAATAAAACGCTTTCACCTTTTCGCCGTTCAGGTTCTTCAGGGGAAAGGTTGGACGGAAAAACTCTTCTGCCGGTTTCAGTCCCCGTTGCAACTCTGACCATGTTGCATTCGCCCGGCTACCGGCTTCCGCTTGCCTCTGTTTGAACAACAGGAAACGGTCAATCTGTTCGCCGAGGGGATGGGATGCGTTGGGGGCTGCCCGTTTCCGGGTTGCAGTCTGACCTGCTGCGGAAATAGCAATCTCGGTCGATCCGTATGCCATACGGATCGGGGCAAAATCGAACCCCTCGTCCAACTCCCGCTGTTCCCGTTGTTCGGCGGTTTCTTGAGCTGCCGCCCATTCTTTCAACGCCGCCTCGTACCCCTCTGCGCTGTTCGGTTGGCGGAAATACGTCACCTTGCCGCCCGCCTTCTTTTTCCACCGATCTCGCCACCACGTCAAAGCAAGTTTGACCCCTCTTGCCTTCTGCCGTTCTGACCAAAGTTGAGGCATCGTATCCCCCTGGTTGCATCCCCGCTTCTGTATCCCTTTCTGCACAACAAACATTTCAAGGAGATACAACGAACGAGGCAACTGATTTTGGGGATACAACAAAAACCACCGTAAAAATACGGTGTTTTTGCAGTTCTTGTCGTGCTGTCTTTCTGATTGGCCGACGGATTAGAAATCCGTTGCTCTATCCATCTGAGCTACGGGGGCCATGCCGCGTTGCAACCTCGACCAGGTTTGTACCCGCAGCAATCGTGTGTGGTGGCAAAGCGTGGCGGTTCTCTCTGGATTGGCGAAATGTACGCTCGCCTTGCATGATAACCGTTCGCCACGCGTGCGGGAATCGACGTCTCTTCGCCCAAGCAACGGAATCAGACCGCTGTGAGGGGGCGACGGCGGTTTCCGGAAATCGGCGAATGACGGGAGTGTAACCACTGGGCATTCAAATTCGTGGCATGTTTGATTAAAAATGGTTAATTGACGTTGAATATTCATTCTGCGCAGGCGCACCTGCGGGATAATATGAGGCGAGGGCAAACCGATTCCATTGAACACACTGTGACGACTCTCCATGCGTTTTTCCTGGTATTTGCTGGCGGGGGCGTGTTGCGGGGCCTTGGCGGCGGGGTGCACGCCCAGCGCGGCGACGGCCCCGGCAAAGGCCACGCCGGCGGCCAAAGTGGCAACCACGCCCAAAGAAGACCTGCTGAACACGATCACGCTGACATCCGAAGCCGAGCAGCGGCTGGGCGTGGAAACGGCGGCGATCGAGCTGCGCAAGGTGGGGCGGCGGCGCACGGTGGGTGGAGAAATCGCGCTGCCCACGGGAGCAGCGGTGATTGTTTCGGCCCCCCTGGGGGGGACGTTGCGGGCCCCCACAGACAATGCTGACCCGCAGGTCGGCGTGCCGGTGCGTCGCAGGCAGGTTGTGTTCATGCTGCTGCCGCTGCTTTCGCCCGAACGTTCGGTGCTGACGCCGGCCGAGCGGATCCGTTTTGCCGAATCGCGGGCGGCGCTGGCGCGTTCGCAAATCGACGCTGAAGAACAGGTGTTGCGGGCCCAGGTTCAGCTCGAAGCGACAAAGATCACGCTGGCGCGGGCCGAGCGGTTGTTGCGTGAAAACGCCGGCAGCGCCCAGGCGGTCGACGATGCCAAGGCGCAGGTCGGGCTGGCGCAAAAGAGCCTCGATTCGGCAGAAAAGCGGCTCAAGCTGCTGGCGGGCACGACACTCGATGAAGAAGCGGGCACGCTCGACCCGCTGCCCATTGAAGCCCCCCAGGATGGAATTTTGCGGGCGGTGCATGCCGCCGCCGGCGAAGTCGTGGCCCCAGGGGCCCCGCTGTTTGAGGTGCTCAATCTCGATGCGGTCTGGGTCAAAACCCCGGTGTATGTCGGCGAACTCGCCGACGTGGCGCTCGACCAGCCGGCGCGCATCAGCGATCTGAACGACACGACCGAAGCCGGCGCGGTCCTGGCCCGGCCCGTCGCGGCGCCACCCACGGCGACGCCCCTCTCAGCGACGGCCGACCTGTACTACGAACTGGCGAACCCTGGCGGCAAATATCGCCCCGGCCAACGAGTGGGGGTCAGCTTGGCCCTCAATGGCGACGACGAAGGGCGGACGATTCCATGGTCGGCGGTCGTGCAAGACATCAACGGCGGCACCTGGGTCTACGAGCGCACCGCTCCGCAAACCTACGTGCGCCGCCGCGTACAGGTGCGGTTTGTTCTGGGCGACCTCGCCGTCCTCGCCGAAGGGCCGGCCACAGGCGCGATGATCGTCGTCGAGGGGGCGGCAGAGCTGTTCGGCACCGAGTTTGGTGCGGGAAAGTAACCCGTCGTGTGCGGCCGGTTTGGCAAGAATCGGCCGTCGGTGTCGTGGTGATGTGAAACTGAAATTACAGATGCCGCGCCAGGCCACCGGGCCAGGTGCGGCAGAACACCGGAAGCAGCAACCTGATATGACTTGGCTTGTTTCAACTTCGATTCGCCTGCGGGTGCTGGTGCTGGCGCTGTCGATCGTGCTGATTATCGTCGGCATGCGAACGCTGCGAACGACTGCGCTCGATGTATTTCCTGAATTCGCTCCGCCACTTGTCGAAGTTCAAACTGAAGCCCCGGGGTTGTCGACTGAAGAGGTCGAAAGCCTGATCACGATGCCACTGGAAAACGCACTTACGGCCACGCCCTGGCTGAAAACGCTGCGTTCCAAGTCGGTGCTGGGGTTGTCGTCGGTGGTTATGATTTTTCAATCGGGCACCGACCTGATTCGAGCGCGGCAACTCGTGCAAGAGCGGCTCGCGATCGAAGCCGGGCGGTTGCCCGCAGT
>JAJXXL010000022.1 GCA_021781115.1 Planctomycetota bacterium | reverse complement strand
TAATCGGTTTGGAAATGCTGGCAATGCGAAACAGCGAAACCGGCTGCACCGCCTGCCGCGCTGCCACATCGGCCCATCCATAACCGCGTGAAAGCATCAGTCGCCCATTGCGTGCAACGGCCAGCGCGCCGCCAAACAGCTTCTGTTGCTGCATCAGGTCGGTCATGGTGCGGTCAAACGCCGCGAGTTCGGCAACGGCCAGACCCGTCATCGGCAGGGTCTCGGGCGCTGGGGGTGCATCTTCGGGCCAGGCCGGCGCGGCCGCCCCGATTCCGATAAGCAACGCGAGCACAAGTCGTGGCCATGCGACATGTGCCGCCCCGTCAGGGGCAACGACGACGGTGCGGCGACAATGGTCGCGTCGATAACGGACCAAGTTCGATTTCTCCAAATTGGCGGCGCATCGACCGCCGAGTCGCAAGTGCGTTGTCGCCCATTGCGTTCAGCAGCCAGCGGCGAGTCATGCAATCGTCGCGACCGCAGGCGTTCTGCAATCCACAAACCGGAATGGCGGCCCGGCCATCGGCCAGATCGCACCGATTTCATTTCAATCCATTCCGTTCCGGTTTGCAATTCGGGCCGGGGCGAAGGTAATTTTTCGCCCCCTTGCATCAAACCGGTCGGCCGGTCCATTCCCGGCGCAAGGCTCTTTTCGCAGGCGGTCCTGCACGATACGATAAGTGGAATGACACTGACGGCCCGTCACCGGTTCGAACTGCCCGTTAGCGTTTGACTGATTAAACGACGATGCTCACGGCCAAATTGCACGGGTCCCTGCGGGCCGGGTCGGGCCATTCTCAGGGGCATGCGGGAGTTGCCGAATGTTTGAAATGCGTTTGCCGGGCTGGAACCCATGGAAATTCTCGGCAGGGTTGGCGGCCTTGGTCGCCCTCGCACAAATGGCTGGTCCGGTCGAGCCGGTGCGGGCCGACCCGGCCGACAAGGCCGCCCAAGCGCAGCCCGCGGCCCCGACGGTCGAACCGCCGACCTCGACGGTCGAACAACTGACTGAATCGGCCCGCAAGTCGGTGGTGATCATCACATTCGTTGGCCGCGACGGCAAGCAGCAGGGTTTGGGCAGCGGGTTCGTGGTGGGCGCCGACGGCCTGATCGCCACAAATCTGCACGTCATTGGCGAAGCGCGTCCGATTCAGGTGCAATTGGCCGATGGGCGCAAGTTTGACGTGGTTGCGATTCATGCCCATGATCGCAACCTCGACCTGGCCCTATTGCAAATCGATGCCCACGGTTTGCCCGCGCTGCCGCTGGGCGATTCGGCCACGCTCAAGCAGGGTCAACCGATTTTGGCGCTGGGCAACCCGCATGGGCTGAAGCACAGCGTGGTGACGGGCATTGTTTCGGGTACCCGCGAGATCGATGGCCGAACGATGATCCAGTTGGCGATTCCGATTGAGCCGGGCAACAGCGGCGGGCCGTTGCTTGACATGCAGGGCCGCGTGCATGGCATCCTGACGATGAAGTCCATCGTCACCGACAACCTGGGTTTTGCCGTGGCAGTCAATTCGCTCAAGCCGCTGCTCAATCAGCCCAACCCCACGCTCATGACCCGCTGGCTCACGATTGGCGCCATCGACCCCCGCGAATTCAAAACCGTGTTCGGTGCGCGGTGGCGGCAGCGCGCCGGGCGGGTTCTGGTCGAAGGCTTGGGCGAGGGGTTCGGTGGCCGCGCTTTGTGCCTGGCGGTAGAACCGCCCCCCGAGTTGCCCTACGAATTGGCGGCGACCGTAAAACTCGATCAGGAAGAAGGCGCCGCGGGGCTGGCCTTTTTTGCCGATGGCGGCGACCAGCATTACGGTTTTTACCCCACCAATGGCAAACTGCGGCTAACGCGGTTCGATGGTCCTGATGTGTACTCGTGGAAGATTCTGCACGACCAGGCCAGCCCGCACTACCGTCCCGGCGACTGGAACCGGCTCAAAGTACGCCTCGAACAAGGTAAGATTTCGGCGTTCGTGAACGACCAACTCGTGCTCGAATCGACCGACGCCGCGTGGCGCAAAGGCCTGGCCGGTTTTTGCAAATTCCGGAACACCGCAGCCGAGTTCAAAAACTTTCAGATCGCCCGTGAAATTCCCGCCGACCGACCGACTGCCGATGTCGCGGCCCAGGTCGAAACCCTGGTTGCCGAACTGGGGGCCGCGCATGCGCCCGATGCTGAGGTGGCTGTCCAACTGGCCGGGCGCGGCGCCGCGGGCGCCGCGGTGTTGCGCGACCGGGCCCGCCGGCTCGAAGACGAGGCGACGCGGCTCAAAAAACTGGCGAAAGCGGTGCACCAGCAGCAGGTGCTGCATGATTTGACCGCCGTCATGACCGGGGCCGAGGAAACAATCGACCTGTTTCACGCGGCCCTGCTCGTGGCCCGGCTCGACAATGAAGACCTCGACGTGGCTGGCTACCGCCGCGAACTCGACCGCATGGCCCGCGAAGCGGCCGAGCACCTGCCCGAAAACGCCGATGATGCCACGAAACTCGCGGCCCTCGACAAATATCTGTTTGAAGAAAATGGCTTTCATGGCAGCCGTGGCGACTACTACCACCGTTCGAACAGTTATGTCAACGAGGTGCTCGACGATCGCGAGGGGCTGCCGATCACACTTGCCGTCGTTTATATGGAAATCGCCCGGCGGATGAAAGTAAACGTCGTCGGCGTGGGGCTGCCGGGCCATTTCGTGGTCAAGTACGTTCCGCTGCAGGGCGAACCCCGGCTGATCGACGTTTTCGACCGGGGGCAAACGCTGCCACGGGCCGCGGCCGAGAAAATCGTCGTTGCCGCAACGGGCGCGCCGCTCAAGGACGAGCATTTGGCCGCGAGCACGAAACGGGCAGTCGTCGTGCGGATCCTGTCAAACCTGCTCGGGTTGTCGCGCCGCGACCGCGATGCCGACGGCATGTTGCGGTATCTCGACGCCATTCTGGTCATTGCACCAGACAGCCCGGCCGAACGGTGGATGCGCACCGAACTGCGGTTTCTGGCCGGCCGACGCGAAGAGGCGGCCACTGACGCCGATTGGCTGCTGGAACATGCCCCCCCCGAAGTCGATCTGAACCGCGTTCGCGAATTGAAAAACCTGATCGACCACCCCAGCCGCTGAGCCCGGGGGCCGCAGCGGCTATCGCATTCAGGAAGGCTCTTTTGGCCCTCTGCTGTTTCCCTCGGGTTCGGCGTGAAGAATCGATGCCCGGCTTCATTCTGTGACACGTCGAGGCGATCAAACGGTTCCGCAGAATGAAATTCGTGAAAGTAAATGACATTGAACTGCTTGATACGGATAACGCTTTTCCGGCAGGTTTTCCCGTACCATCCGGCTGATTGTTCCGCGAACCCTGACCTTGTAAAATCAAACGGGTTCGATGGCAAGTAGGTTTTCATCGGCCCGTGGCAGTTGCCAATCCTCGTGAAATCTCGCACGCCAACCGTTCCGAATGCCCGTAAGTCGCAACGCACGACGTGGAATCCCACAGAAACAACCGTCACATGAACAAGACGTTCGACGCAGGCAAGGACGAAGTCGCCCGGCTGTGCCAGTATTTTGCAACTAATCAAGCCTCCTTTCTGGCGCCGGGCGTCAAAGAGGCGCAGGTTCGGCAAAACCTGATTGATCCGTTTTTTGAGGCCCTGGGTTGGGATGTGCGCAACGCGGGCATGGTCGCGCCACAATACCGCGAGGTCATTGCCGAGGACAGTCTTGACGTCGAAGGCCAGCAAAAAGCGCCGGATTACGCGTTCCGCGTCGGAACGCTTCCCAAGTTTTACGTCGAAGCCAAGAAATGTGGCGTGAACATCCATACCGATTCTGCGCCCGCGTTTCAGCTGCGCCGATACGGCTGGAGTGGCAAGGTTGCCGCGTCGATTCTCACCAACTTTGAAGACCTAGGCGTCTACGACTGCACGACCCGGCCCAAACCGACCGACAAGGCCAGTCACGCGCGGATCCTCTTTTTCAGTTTCCGGGAATACCCTGACCGCTGGCGCGAGCTTTGGAACCTATTCTCGCGCGAGGCGATCTGGTCTGGGGCGTTCGACCAGTTCGCGGCGTCGCGGCGGAAGCGCGGAACGACCGAGGTCGACGTAGAGTTCTTGAAGGAAATCGAGAGCTGGCGGGAAAAACTCGCCCGAAACATGGCCCTGCGCAACGAGCAGCTCTCGTCGGACGACCTTAATGCGGCGGTCCAGCGTACAATTGACCGCGTCGTCTTTTTAAGAATGGCCGAAGACCGTGGGCTGGAGCCTTACGAGCAATTGTTGAAGCTGTGCGAACGGTCCGACATCTATGCCCGATTCATGCGCGACCTTTGCCGCAAAACCGACGAGAAATACAACTCGGGCCTGTTTCACTTTCAGAACGAGCCAGGCGTGTCTGACGCGCCCGACCGCATCACGCCGAAGCTGTCGGTCGATGACAAGGTTTTCAAGGCGATCTTGCAAAGCCTGTACTTCGCGCACGGCTCGCCCTATCACTTTGGCGTCCTGCCCGTCGAAATACTGGGGACGGTTTACGAACGTTTCTTGGGCAAAGTCATCCGGTTGACGTCAGGGCACCAGGCCAAGGTCGAGGAGAAACCAGAAGTCCGCAAGGCGGGCGGGGTCTACTACACGCCGTCGTACATTGTCGAATACATCGTTCAGCACACGGTTGGCGCGCTGGTCGATGGCAAAAGCCCCGCGAAGCTTGCCGGGGGAAAGAGCGCCTCGCCTTTCCGGGTGCTCGACATGGCTTGCGGCAGCGGGTCGTTTTTGCTGGGCGCGTACCAGTGCCTGCTGGACCATGCACTGAAGTGGTACGTCGGGCACAAGCCTGAAATGCAACCGAAGGCGATCATCAAAGACCCGCGCAGCGGTGGCTGGCGACTTACGATTGAAGAAAAGAAACGGCTGCTGACGACGCACCTGTTCGGCGTCGATATCGACCCGCAGGCGGTCGAGGTTTCCAAATTGTCGCTGTTGCTTAAAGCCCTTGAGGGCGAAAACGACGCCACGCTTTCCATGCAGCTCAAGCTGTTTCGTGACCGGGCCTTGCCCAACTTGGCCAACAACATTCAGTGCGGCAATTCGCTGATCGGCCCGCGGTACTTCGTCGGCAAACTGATTGCCGAGCCGGAAGATACGAAACGCGCCAATCCGTTTGACTGGAGCGCCCGGTTTCCCGAGGCCATGCAGAGCGGGGGGTTCGACTGCATCATCGGCAACCCGCCCTACATTCGCATTCAAACGATGCAGGAATGGGCGGCGCGCGAAGTAGAAATCTACAAGGAGTTGTTTCACGCAGCCAGCCGGGGAAACTACGACATTTACGTGGTTTTTCTGGAACGGGGCCTGCAATTGTTGAATGCTGCGGGACGACTGGGTTTCATTTGCCCGCACAAGTTTTTCAATGCGAAGTATGGCGAACCGATTCGGGCCGTCGTCGCCGAAGGCAGGCACCTGGCCGCCGTCGTCCACTTCGGCGATCAGCAGGTGTTCGACGGGGCGACAACCTATACGTGCCTGCTGTTCCTCAACAAGTCGCCGACTGGAGAATGCCAGTTGCACAAGGTCGATGATCTGGCTGCGTGGCGCACGAGCGGCGCGGGGGCCAGCCGGCGGATACGCGCTGAACACGTGACGGCTTCGGATTGGAATTTCGCGGTTGGCAGCGAGCGGAGAATTGTAGACGTTCTGGTGCAATGGCCCGTAAAACTCGGCGACATCGCCGCCCGGATCGGACAAGGCATTCGCACAAGCTCAAACGAGGTTTTTGTTCTTGAGACAGTCCGCGTTTCAGGCGCAATGGTTACGGCACGCTCAGAGATTCTCAACCGAGAGGTACAAATTGAGCGGAAACCACTGTCTCCGTTCTTACGGGGTCGCGAGATCAAAGCGTATCAAATCCTTTCCTCCGGTAAGGTGGTCATTGTTCCCTACACGATTCAAAACGGGCGTGCGACATTGATGTCCGAGACCGCGATTCGCAGCAGGTTCCCGCATCTACACGCGTACCTGATGGAAAACAAAGCACATTTATGTGCACGGGAAAAAGGCAGGTTTCGGAGCGGTGATTGGTTTCAATATGGTCGGCCTCAGAACATTGAGTTAATGCACCAACCCAAGATTCTCGTGCCCGATATCGCCGACCGGGCCTCGTTCGCATTCGACGAGGGCGGCGAATTTGCGTTCACGAGTGGTTACGGAATTACGTTGCGCCCCGACGTGACCGAGTCGCCGAAGTACGTGCTGGCTCTGCTTAACAGTTCGCTGCTCGATTTTTACTTGAAGCGCATCAGCACGACGATGCGCGGCGGCTTCTTCCGCTACTTTACGCAATTTGTAACGCAGCTTCCGATTCGCCGAATCGACTTCACGAAGGCCGCCGAAAAGGCCACGCATGACCTCGTCGTGAAATTGGTCGACTCGATCCTTGCCTTGCACAAGCATCGGCAAAACGCTAATTCGGCCGCGCAGGAGAACCTGATTCAGCGCCAAATTGCAGCGACTGCCGCTGAAATTGATCGGCAGGTTTACGGCCTGTACGGCCTGACGGCCGAAGAAATCGCCATTGTCGCGGGCAAGAGCAAGCCAGCGCAAGACACCCGTCGCTGAACTCGGTGGGCATAACCCGTGTCGGGGCGCGATTTCGACGGGCGGCACGGGCGAGCAGCGCCGGGTTCGCGGGACTTTTTGCACGGCTCGTTCTCGCAATGGCCAAGACGCATTTGACCTCGCGCCTTTGCGAAAATTGCCGCGAGCGTTGTGTCCGAAACGTTTTTCGCGGGTCATTTGTGGCGGGCGGGAGAGATTTGTATACTGCCCTGCCGTTGCGCGTCGAGCCCACGGGGCGGGTGGGGTCGGTCATGCAGCGGCCGAACGCAAGTCAGCGTGGGCTTCGGCCGGTGCGCCGTTCGGCGCGCCGGAGAGGTTTCAACTTTCATGGCGTGGCTCGCACGGAGGACGAGGCGTGGCGAATTCCGACAGGTCTTCGGTTTGTTGGCGACTGCCGCTGTTCACGATTGGCCCCCGTGGCGACGATTGCAGCATTGTCGTCGCTGTGCACGACGACGAAAGTTATTTCCTGCTGTTCACCGAACGGCGACTCGCCGAAGATTACGCCGCGGCGATGCGCGCGGCGGATCCTGATAAAGATGCCGCACCCATTGAGTTTGCACGCCGCGAAGCACTGTTCGAAGTGCTATTCGACGTGCGCGCATCGCTTTCGGGGCTTATTGCGAACAGCCCCTTCCGCCCCGAATCGTTTGAATCTCTGGAAGTCGATGACGTGCTCGAAATGCTGGGGTCGAAGCCCGCGGCCTGAAGCTGGGGCTGCAAATCGTCCTTAACCGGCACAGTGCCAACTCCTGATGCCATGCGCAATCGGACGAACGAACCGACGGAACGGGTTGTGCCGAACACGCGGGGCGCTGGACAGGGCTTCCGGCCGCCCGGTCAGCCGTTTGCCTTGTAATTGACCGTTCAGAACGCCAAACTGATAGACTCAGATTCCATCGCAGGTTGAAACCTGGCGGGCCTGCACTCTGCGCGCCGGGTGCGGCGAAACAGAAATGCGGGGATCGAGCCGGCGCGATGCTTCGCGGAACGTTCAAGTCGCGACGACGCGAACTTGCCCAGCCTGCCATGCCAAGGTCAGTTTATGAAATTTGCGTTTCTCGTTCATCCAATCAGCGCCAAAACCGCCGCTCTCATGGACCTCGACCCGTACGGTACGTTGCGGGCGCACTGGGGCGTCGATGCGTTGGGCGTTTGTGCGGCCCTGCATCAATCGGTGGCGGAAAGCCGGCTGCGTCAGGCTGATGGCGAGTTGCAAGGCCCCCGTGTTGTCGACGAATTGCGAAATCTGGTTTCGCCTTTGGGCGGTACGGCCGAAGGCCGACTGATTGAAATTCCGATGGATGCCGCCGCGATTCTCGAAGACCCCGACCGCGCCCTGGGCTTCATGGAGCAAGCGGTGGAAATGGCGGTGGAATGGGGGGCCGGCGTGGTCGGCTTGGGCTCGATGACGGGCATTGTTGGCGGGCGTGGCACGCATCTGGCTGAGCGTTGCCCGATTGCCGTGACGACCGGAAATAGCCTGACCGTGTACACCGCGCTTCAAAACCTGTATCACGCGGTGCAGGAGTTTGACATCGATCTGAAGCTCGAGACCGTGGCGGTCGTCGGCATTCCGGGCAGCATCGCCACGGCGGTCGCTGCGCTGATTGCGCCGCAATGCGGCGAACTGCTGCTGGTTGGGCGGCAGGCGTCGGGGCCGGCCCGCAAACTGGCCGACGACCTGGGGGCCGATCTCGTGCTCGATGTGGCCGAAGCGGCTGAGCGGGCTGGCGTCATCATCTCTGCGACATCGACAGGCAATTGCATCGACCAGGAATGGCTGCTGCCGGGCAGCCTGGTGATTGACGTGGGCGTGCCGACCGACGTGCGGGGCACGGCGGCCAAGCGGGCCGACGTGCTCGTGCTGACCGGGGGGCTGGTGCGCGTGCCGCGGTCAATGCCGCTCGATTCAAAACTGTTGTGGTTCCAGCACGGCATGGTGCCGAGTTGCCTGGGCGAAACGCTCGTGCTGGCACTCGAAGACCGTGCCGAAAGTTTTTCGCTGGGGCGCAGCTTGGATCTCGACGCGGTTCAGGAAATCGGCGGGCTGGCCCGCTCGCACGGGTTCGACTTTTCAGAGATGTACACTTTTGGCCACCCGCTGGATGAATCGGGCCTCGTGCGGTACCGCAAGGCGCGCAGCCGCCACGCCCGGCGCAGCATACACCCGGCCCCCCCTCCGCCCGACACGCAAGATCTCGCGGTGCGTGCGGCACAACTGCATGCCCGCCACATCAACCCCGTCATGATGGCGATCGGTGGGTCGCGGGGCATGATCAAGACGTTTGTCCGCGGCGAAGACGTGCACCTGTTCGACGACCAGGGGAACCGTTTTCTGGATTTCGTCGCCGGGTTTGGTTCGGTGAACCTGGGGCACAACCACCCCGCGATCGTTGGGGCGGTTGCGGCGGCTTTGGGCCAGCAGGCGCCCGGGTTTGCCCAATCGGCAGTGAACCCCTACTCGGCAGCGCTCGCCGAAAAGCTCGTTGCACTTGCCCCGCCAAACCTCGAAATGGTGTTTTTTGCGAACAGCGGTTCCGAAACGATCGAGGCGGCGCTCAAGCTGGCTCGCATTGCCACGGGCCGCGAAGGGCTGTTGCATTGCGAAGGGTCGTACCATGGCAAAAGCATGGGGGCTCTGTCGCTGGCCGGAAATGCCAGCTATCGCCGCCCGTTCGGGCCGCTTGTGCCTGGCTGCGAGTCGGTGCCGTTCGGCGACGTGGTGGGGCTCGAACGGGCCCTGGCCTGCCGGAAGTTCGCCGCGTTCATCGTCGAACCCATCCAGGCCGAAGGCGGCATGCAGGTGCCGCCTGCGGGGTATTTGCGCGAAGCGCGGCGGCTGTGCGACCGGGCAGGCACGCTGCTGATCGTCGACGAAGTGCAAACCGGAATGGGCCGGACCGGAACGCTGTTCGCCTGCGAGCGCGAGGGAGTAAACCCCGACATGCTCACGCTGGCAAAATCGCTTGGCGGCGGGCTGATGCCGATCGGCGCCATGCTGGCCTCACGCGACATTTGGTCGAAGGGATATGGCACGGTGCAGACGTTTGCGCTGCACACGAGCACATTTGGCGGTGGCAGCCTGGCCTGTGCCGCGGGCCTGGCCGCATTGCAGGAACTGAGCGACGACCGGTTGCTGGCACAGGTTCAGGCGCGTGGCGACCAGTTGCTGCGGGGCCTTGAGGAGTTGTGCCGCCGTTGCCGCTGCCTGCGCGAGGTGCGCGGCCGCGGGTTGTTGCTGGGGCTCGAATTCAACCCACTGCCGGCCAACGTGGCGGCTCACTGGAGGGCGGCAGACCCGACGGGTGTCGCCGCGTACATGGTTCCGGGCCTCGAACAAATGGTCAACGGGTTTCACGTGGTACACGCCATGCAAACCCTGCTCAACGCGCACGGCGTGTACACGCAGGTGGCGCGGTCGAACCCGCTTGTCCTGCGGATCCAGCCGCCGCTGACGATTGGCGAAGCCCACATCCGCGAGTTTCTGGCGGCCCTCGATCAGACCTGCGACGAAATCGACTATTCCACCGGGCTGATCGACGGCATGATCGCCAAGACCAGCATCGGCGCGCATGGGGCAAGCGAGCGGCATCTGGCTGAATCCGAACCGGCGCCACAAATTCCGCACACTGCTTAGCGCACTTCGACGGGGTTCGGCCCACGCCCGGCCACGGCCGCCACATCCTCGTTTCACGCCCCCAAATAATTGCACATGGCATATACCTGCACGCTGTATAATTCCATCCTGGAAGTAGACCAAGCGCTCTGGAACCAGTTTCGCCGGGGCGACGCCGACCCCTTCATGGATCCCCATTTCATTCGCGCGGTCGAAGTGTCGATGGCTGACAGCGGCCGCTTCTGGCACGCTGTATTTCACGACCCTGATGGGCGGCCGATGGGCTGCGCCTGTATTTGTCTTTACCGCGTCGATGCCTCGCTGCTTGCCGACGGTTTCGCCAAAACCGTGGCAAACGCCTTCAAGCGCGTGGTGCCGTGGTTGTTGCATTTCAACGTGCTGTTTTGCGGGTTGCCGATTTCCGCGGGGCAAAGCTCGTTGCGGCTGGCGCCCGATTGCGATGCCAACGCCCTGGCCCAGGCGCTCGACGCGCAGCTCAACCAGTTGGCCCGCGCCAACCGCGCCAAGTGCATCGTGCTCAAGGAATATACCGCCGAAGAATGCGCGCGGCTGCCGGCCCTGGCCGACCTGGGCTACCTGCGGGCTGACAGCCTGCCCATGAACCATGCCCAACCAGGGTATCGCGATTTCGAGCATTTCTGTTCGAGTCAGAAGTCGCGCAAGCGGCACCCCATTCGCACGTCGCAAAAAAAATTCGACAAGTCGGGGTTGCGGGTTGTGCAACTGACCGGCCGCGGCGGGGCCGACGCGATTTACACCGACGAAGTGCACCGCCTATACGAAAACGTGCTCGACCGGGCAAAGGTCAAACTCGAAAAAATTCCCGCCGAGTTCTTTCGCGAACTCGCCCGGCAACTGCCCGATGAATCAGCATTTACGTTCATTTACCAGGGCGAACGGGTGGTGGCGTTCGCCGCATCGCTGTTCACAAAGGCCGTGTACCACCAGATGTTTGTGGGGGTCGATTACAGCCTGAATTCCGACTACGATTTGTACTTCAACCTGTTCTTTCATGCGGTCGATTATGGCTTCCGCCAGAATGTGGCTGACATCTATGTCGGGCAAAGCGCCGACACCTTCAAGCAACGCAAGCTCGGGTGCTACCCTGTGCCCTTGTACTTTTACGTCAAGGGTTGCGACGCGCTGACGACCCTTGTCATTCGCAAGGGGTTTCACCTTCTATTCCCGCCCCGCATGGCCATCGGCGACGCCAGCGACGCCAGCGACGCGACGTAACCCCATTTGCCCTTGGTTGGGGCGCGCCCGGCTAGGGGGCACTCGCCGCCACGCTGCCGATCGTGATCAAGGTCGCAACGCCGCGCCAGGCGGCGACTCGACCAGTTTTCCCGCGGGTGTCAGGCGGGCCAGGTCGGCGATCATGTCGCGGGCCGCGGCTTCGACAGCCTGTTCCCATTGGCTGGCGGCAAACCGGGCGGCGTATTCGGGCCGCTCCCAGGCGAAAATCACTCCCCGTGAACTGTTGACGAGCGCGCCGTAACCGTCGCTCGTGAATGCAGGGGCCACATCGGCCGCGGCGGCGCCCTGGCTGCCGTAGCCGGGAACGAGCAGCGGAGCGTGCGGCAGGGCCGCCCGCAGTTCGGCCAGTTCCTGGGGATACGTTGCGCCCACGACGGCGCCCACGATTCCAAACGGGTGATTTTCGCAGGTTGCCAGCGCCAGCTCCTCGACGACGGCGGCGACGTTGCGGTACAGCGGCCGGCTATCATCCGCCGCGCCCTGAAACGAGGCGGCGCCGGGGTTGCTGGTTCGCACAAGAACGTACAGGCCCGCGCCGCGCTCGACCGCAGTCCGCACAAACGGCTCGAGCGTATCGCGGCCCAAGTAGGGGTTGACGGTCAGCGCGTCGGCGGCCCAAGGGGCGGCAGCGGCTTCGGCGCCGGCCAAATAGCCACGGGCGTAGGCTTCGGCGGTCGTGCCAATGTCGCCCCGTTTTGCATCACAGATCACAATCAGCCCGGCGCGGCGGGCATACTGCATGACCCGTTGCAGCGCCAGGCAACCGGCCGGCCCGCATTCCTCAAAGAACGCGGCTTGGGGTTTGACCGCGGGCACCAGCGGCGCGACGACGTCAATCACGCGGCAGGAAAACTCTTCATAGGCGCTGGCGGTCCGGGCCGCCGGATCGCCGGCCGAGTACCTGCCCGGCACCCGAAACTCGGCCGGTAACTGGGCGAACCGGGGATCCAACCCGACGAGCGCCGGGTTTTTTTTGTTCTGGATTGCGGCGTGCAACCGGGCAGCGAAATGATGCATGTCGAAGGCGGCGGCCGGGGTTTCAAAATCTGGCAGGCTCCCGAAACCGGTTCGGGGATCTGCCCCTGAGAATCCCGAATTGCGCGGAGTTTTTCAATTGCATTCGTCCCGCGGGCGATCGGAACACGCAATTTCAGGCCTCAAACGCCTGAGTCACGACGTGATTCACGGCAGTTGCCAGAGTCTTTACCGTACTCCATCGCACTCGGAGGGCACTGTGCGGTCGGCGGTCGTGTAATGATCGTCCTCTCAATCGACACGGCTGATCGTCGAACACTCGATTGCACGCGGTCAAATACAGCATGGCCCGCGTCAGCGCGGTGTTACGCAGCCGTCAATTCTTCGAAGCCGCACGCCGAGTTGCCGATTTCCTGATCTTGCGTCAGATCGAGGATTGGGGTACGTTCCCGCGCTTTTGGTGGCAGTCAAAATGCGGAGGCTCGTCAGGATGACGTCGGTGCGGCGAAGCGCCCGGTGGATGATCGGTTTGTACTGCGCCGCAATGCTTTGCGGCGGGTGCACGACCGCGCGCTCGCGCAACCCCTTTGCCGCGAAATCTGACAGCCGAACCACGCGCAACTCTAAAAACAGTAAGGCGGTTGCGTCGCGGACGTCGAAGTCGAACAGCGGCCGCAGCAACCGGTCTGGCAATGAGGCGGCCGGTGGCGATCAGGAAAATGGTCAGGTCGTTCAGGCGGGTGGCAGCACGACCGGCCACGACCCCGCAACAAACGCGTACATCGACCGGGAACTACGCGACGCATCGCCCGAAGAACGAGAAGCGCTGGTCAAGGACCTGCAGGGGGTGCACCCCGACATGGTCCGGCAGGTTCTGCGTGTCCGTCGCATGAGAATGAACTACCAGCGCCAGACGACGGGCCAGACGAAATCGGAAGGCACATCGGGTGATAATGCCGCGGCCGGGCGAGCGCAGCGCACAATCGAGCAGGCGTCGTGGTCGGCGCCTGTCGAATCGACTTCAGGTTTGGGGACAACCACCCCGTGGAGCGGGCCCGCCGAAGCCGGTTCAAACCCCGCGGGCGCGGGCCGCGCAGACGCGGCCCCCGGCCAGCCGATTGCCAAAAACCCGGGGGTTAAAGCGACCGATGGAACCGGCCAGGGGCCGCCGGCCGGCCCGCTCGCGGCGGGGTATGGCAACTCCGATCGTAGCGAGTTGGCGGGGGGGGAAATGGCGTCAGTCGGCCTGTCGAAGGATGTATCGGCCCTGGAAAGCTTACCGCTGGCGCCAGGCGGCAATTCTGGCAATCGCGCCGCGGGCGATGCGCCCGTGCAACTGGCGGGCGCCGAAACACCCGCGCCCGGCACGCTGGGCAACCTCGTGCCCGGCCAGTTCAACGGGTCGCCAACTTCCGCGCCCTCGCCGGGGCTGGTCGCCAGCGTACAGCGGGCCGCATCGCGGCTACTGCCGGGCGGCGGTTCGACGGGCGCCAGCACCACGGCGGCAGGTGCTGCCGGACCTTTGGCCGGGCACGGCGGCTCGGCAGCCGGTGGCAGCGATTTTCGCACGATTGCCTTGCAGCAACTGATCGACCTGTCTGCTGCCGAGGCGGCGCAGGCCAAACCTGGTACAACCGACGCCGAGCGGCAGGCATACATTGAAAAGCAGGTCTACCTGCGAATGTTGTACCTGATTGCCGGGCAACACGAACGGGCGTTGCAGGCGATTGCCGGCCTCGACCCGGCAGATCAGGAATTCTGGCAACAAACGTTTTGGGGGCTGGCGAATTATTTCGACAACAACGCCATTCCTGACCCGGCCGACCGGGCGACGCAAACAGCGGCCCAGCTCAAAACCGCCGTCAATCGCCTGCAACAGAAGGCCAATCTCGAGTTGCGAAACGGCAGTTTCTGCCAGAAGATTTCGAGCTTCGGCAATTTCGAACGCTTTCCGCGCGACGAATTCAGCCCCGGCCAGCTCGTCGATTTGTACCTGGAGGTCGACAATTTCCACAGCGAGCCAACCGCCGACGGCCAGTACCGCACGATCCTGCATTCGAAACTGGAGTTCCACAAGCCCGGGCCGCAGGGTGAAATGGAAGACGAAATCAAAAGCAGTTCAAGCGAAGACCTGTGCCGCAACCACCGCCGCGATTTCTTCCTGAGCCAGGAATTCAGCATTCCTGCGCGGTTGGCCCCCGGCCCCCACGTGCTGAAAGTGATCGTCGAAGACCAGCTCAGCCGCAAGGTTGCCACCTACGCGCTGAATTTTACCGTCAAGTAGAAGAGGCGGCGCGCTGTCGCCGCCCGGTCAACTGTTCCAGTCGACCTGGCGGTACAGGGCGAGCAGTTTTTTGCCGCGGGCCGGGTTTAACTGGCTGACGTGGGCCACGCGCCCCCGCAGCGATGCGGCGAAGTCAGGGTGCCGGTCGTGGTTTTGCGTCGAGGGGCCGCGGCGAATGCAATTTACCAGAATCGCCTTGAGGCGGTCGTAATCGCGGCGTGCAACGTTCAGGTGGCGATTGACCACCACGCCGGCCACGTTCTGTCGCTGGTTGTTGCGCAGGATCCGCAGCTTGCGAACGTTGACACGAAAACGTTCGTCGGCCACGACCCGTCGCACCAGGGGCAGGAACAGGATCAGGTTCCGCAGAAACCGCTCGTTGCCCGAAAAGGTCAAGTCGTCGGCATACCGTGTATAGCGCGCACCGAACCGCCGGGCCAAGCCCGACAGCCGCAGGTCCAGTGCAAACGCAGCGAGGTTGGCCAGCGCGGGCGAGGTTGGCGCGCCCTGGGGCAGGTGCCGCCGTCCGTACAGCGCCCGTTCGGCCTGATCCCGTGGGAATTCTTCGGTCCCATAGACCGTGCGCGACGGCTGGCGGGCCTCGCGCAGCACGGCGGGCGAAGCAACGTCGGCAGGCACGATCGAGGTTGTCAACCGGCCCAGCCAGATCGCCGCCTCGCGCGAATACCCCAGGCTGCGAAAAATGGCCACCACCTTGGCCAGGCTCACGCTGGGGTAAAAGTTTTCGAGGTCGAATTTGACAACGACGCGCTGCCCGACATGCGGTGCCGCATTGCTGCAAATCGACCGCCGCCTGACAAAGCCATGCGCCGCTGAGTGCGGCGGAACGCGGTCGAGGATTTCGCGCAGGATCTGGTCTTGTGCGGCGCGGAGCATCGGCTTGGGAATTTCCAGCAATCGCTGCCCACCGCGGCGCTTGTCGATCCACCGGTAATGGTAATGCGATTGCTGGCGCGACGTCGGCCCCAGACGCGGCTCGAATCGATGCAGCAGCCATGCCAACTGACCCGGCTTGATTTTCAGCCACAGCGCTAATTCTTCGGGCGTGGCCAGCCGGGGCAGGCTGAACCGGGCCAGCGAGGCCTCCTGCACGTCGCGGCTGAGGTCAAGATACCTGCCCGGCGTTTGTGCCGCCCAAGCAAAGAGATAGGGCCGCGGTTTGACGAGGGACAGCCGGCGTTTTGCATCGCCGTCAGGCCTTTCGCTGCTTCGCACGTACCGCCGGGCCGCAAGCCGGATCTGGCGACGATCATGGGCGTCGAATTCATTTTCGCCGCGGGCGGGCGCGTCGTGCTCCATGCCGGCGAGCGCGTTATTCGCGATGGGCCTCAGAAATCGCACGACCGCAGACCAAAACCAGTATTTCAGACGGTCAAGCAACCCCATCGAATTCAAGCCCTCGCCAATCGACTGGGGTGGTTCTCTGCGCCCGTTGCATCCAGAGACCGCAATTTATGTGAATTGTCATCTTCTCGGTTATTGTGCCGCGTGTCGCTCAAGGCAGGCCAGCGGGCCGCACAACTGTTCCTGTCGCGAATTTCGCAGCAGTGCATCACGCACTGTGCGAAATCCTCACGTCGAAGTGCGTACAATGAATCTCCCGCGGGGTAGCCCCGCAGTCGTTCCGACAACCGGTCAGGGCCGCGGAACGTCATCTTGTGCGACCGGCTGGCCAAGCCGAAGCGTATCGTACCTCAATCAAGCGCGGGGTCAATGCCATCGGCCCTCGCGCGTGATTAGTCCGTGAATTCTTGGCGTTTATTGTCAGTTGTGCTGCGCTTGTGTACCCTGCTGATGCCGGTTCGGCTCGTCGATCGTGTCCGCCATCAGAACCTAGAATTTTTCAGAATGCCGCCACCCCCATCGCTGCCCAAAGAATCGGGTTCGCCGCGAAACCCGCCTCGACTTTCCCCCGGCGAACCTTCGCCATCGGGTGGCACAATTCCGTGGATGTTTTTTCTGATCCTGATCGGCCTGATCATCATGCTGGGCTGGCAATTCTCCGGCACGGGCTCGGGGGCGCTCGTGCCCTACAGCTTTTTTCGCGAGCAGGTCTGGCTGTCGCCCAGCAACGTCTCTGAGGTGTTGTTCAGCGGCGACACGATCATCGGGAAATGGAAGACCCCGCCCGCATCGCCTGAAGACAAGGCCCAGAAACTGCCTGAAAAATTTCATACGGTGCTGCCGCCGGTCGAAGACCGCGAACTGCTCGCCCTGCTGAGGCAGCGGGATGTCAAGGTGACCTCCGAACGCAGCGGCTGGGCGCTCGAACTGAACCTGATCTCGACCCTCATCGGCCTGGCGCTGATGTTTGGTCTGTTCTGGATCGTGCTCCGCCGCAATGCCGACCCGATGGGGCCGGGTGGAATGGTGGGCAATTTCATCCGCAGTCAGGCCAAGCTGTTCAAGCCGTCTGAACAGCAAACCACGTTTGAAGAAGTGGCGGGCATGGAACAGGCCAAAAAAGAGTTGCAGGAGGTGGTCGAGTTTCTCAAGAACCCTGAAAAATTTCACGCTGTCGGGGCCCAGATTCCCAAAGGCGTGTTGCTGATGGGCCCGCCGGGCACGGGCAAAACCCTGCTGGCGCGGGCGACCGCCGGCGAGGCGGGCGTGCCGTTCTTTTCGATCAACGGGTCGGAGTTCATTCAG
>JAJXXL010000565.1 GCA_021781115.1 Planctomycetota bacterium | reverse complement strand
CCTGTTCGGGTGGAAGACAAACCCGCTTCGGTGCGTGCCGGGCGCCCGCGACGGCGACTTTGCCGCGCGGCGATTTGACGCGCGGCGTTGCACGGCTCGGCCGTTCGCCGCCCCCCGCAGCGGGCGCGGCGCCCCCCGCATTTCGTTCGACCGCCGGCGCGGGCGATGGTTCCGCGGGCGGGGCCGCGGCGGCGACGTGGTCGGCGCGATCGTGCGTTGCCGGGTTGTGCCGCAACAATTCCACCAGCTTCTGCATCGCGTTCGTCAACTGCTTGTGCCGCTTGTGCACGATGCCCAGCGGCCGGAAAAGGCGGGCGTCATCGAGTGGCACGGCGGCCAGCGAACCGACCGCCGCTTCCTGGCGCACGGTTGGCCCCGGCAACAGGGCTACACCCGACCCGACTTCGATCGCCCGCTTGATGTTTTCGATGTTGTCGAATTCGTGTACAACGTTTACCGAAACCCGGTGTCGCTTGAGCCAGCGGTCGACTTCACGGCGGATCGTCAGGTCGCGCGTAAAGCCGACGTAGTCTTCGCCCGCCAGTTCCCGAATCATAATCGAATGCCGCCTCGCCAGACGGTGCCCTGGTGGAACAACGAGCACGATCGGCTGTTCCTGCCACTCCATGCTGGCAAAATCGCCCCCACGTCGGGGAAAAGACACCAACCCCAAGTCGGCTTCATCGGCGAGCAGTTGCGCGTACACTTCATCGGGGTGCAGGTACTCGAGCCGCACGTGCGCATGCGGATACCTTTCTTCGAATTCCTTGACGTACAATTCCATCTGCATCAACCCGACTGAATAAATCGCCGCGACGCGCACTGTACCGACCACGCGGTTGTGAATCTGCTGAACCTGATCTTCGATCGCCCGGTATCGCTCCAGCAGGTCGCGGCAGCCGTCGTAATAGACCTGGCCGGCCGGCGTCAGCTCGAACGGGCGCTTCGAGCGATCGATCAGTTCGGTTCCCAACCGCTGTTCCAGCAAATGTACCGCCTGGCTGGCCGACGACTGCGACACTCCGTGTACCGCCGCCCCTTTCGAGAAGCTGCGCAATTGCGCCACGTCGCAAAAGATTTCAACCACCCTCAAATGCATGCTGTTTCCTGACCTGGCCCGCTGCCACCCGGCATGTCACGCACGGCCTCAGCGACGGCGATTGCAAACATTCGCCGGACTTCGGGACCGGTCGATATTATTAAAAAATTAAATACTACGTTCTGCTCAGTATCACGATCTTCGATACGATACTAAATCCCTCCGGGAACCGCGTCAAGCGGCGACCTCAGTTTCGGCAGGGGTTTTTTCCAATTTTCCGTACGCGGGGCGGCCCGGGACGAAACCATCGACCCCCCATGCGCGGCCGCGTGCATTGCCGAGCCGGCGTGGTCGGCATACACTCGTGCTGTTCGAGCGCTGCCGCCTGCAATCGGCCCCGATCCTGGCCCCGCCCAACGTGTACGTGCCGCCGCGGCCTCTGGCTGGGTGCCCAAGCCATCGGAATCGGCGTGAATGCCGGTTTCCACCCCGCAATTGCGAACAACCCTGCTTTGGAATATGGGGAGTCACCCTGATGACGCCATCGGTCTTGCGTGCGAGCGTGCGGCATGGACTCGTCTTCGCCCTGGTCGTTGTCGGCCACCGGGGCGCTCTTGGCGCGGCCGATCAGTTTCTGCCCGTGAATGATGTCGAGCGCCAACCATTCGTCTCGGCGACAGAACGGCTGGTCGAGGCACTTGAGCTGGTCGGTGCGCCGCTTGACCGCGAAGCGGCAGCAACGCTTGCCGCAGCGTTCACAAACAGCGACGATGCCCAATGCATTGCGGCGATTCAGGGCGTGCTCGACCG
This sequence comes from Planctomycetota bacterium, assembly GCA_021781115.1. Taxonomy (GTDB): domain Bacteria; phylum Planctomycetota; class Planctomycetia; order Planctomycetales; family Planctomycetaceae; genus JAJXXL01. The sequence goes on along the minus strand of JAJXXL010000565.1, from coordinate 2,467 downwards.
CCAATGCGTGGCGGGGGTGACGATCAATGCCGAAAGCCGCGTGTCGGTGGTCGAAGGCCCCGTCCAAAAGGAACTGGTGCAGCAGGGTTGGCGGACGTTTCTCGTCAAGGTGCACAACCAGGCCCGCATTACGCCCGAACTTCGCCTCGAAAGCCCGAACTTTGCCCCGTTATATCAGCGCAGCAGCGGCTCGCCGCGGCCCAGAGAAAACATTCTGCCCACCGATGTGCCTGCACGGTTTCTCGACGCAGCGTTAGTGAAGAGCCCGCCTCAAAAGCCCGCGCTGTCGGGCCTGGCACTCGAGTACCGCATCTTGCAGTTGTACAGCCGCGATGTCGGGCGCCGTGAGGCACGGCTTGGTTTTAACATCGGCCAGGGGACGCAAGACCTGGGCTTCCGCAACGCAACGCCGATTCTGTTCCAGTCTGTGCCCGCGGTCGAAATCGTGCTCGGCGTTCGCGATTTCGACGGAAAACCCACGACGGCGGCATTCGTGGTTCGCGATCGTTTCGGTCGCGTGTATCCCAACCCGGCGCGGCGATTGGCGCCCGATTTCTTTTTTCACAATCAGATCTATCGCGCCGATGGCGAATCGGTGCACCTGCCACCGGGCGAGTACACGGTGGAACTGTCGCGCGGGCCGGAATACCGCGTCCAGACGCACAACCTCAGCGTCCCCCCTGGAGTCGTGAGCCATCGCCATGATTTCCAGCTCGAGCGCTGGATCCACCCCGCCGCCCGCGGCTGGTTTTCGGGCGACCATCATGTACACGCCGCCGGCTGCGCCCATTACGAAAACCCCACCGAAGGCGTGACCCCCGCCGATATGCTGCGTCATATTCTCGGCGAAGATCTGAATGTCGGTTGTGTCCTGAGCTGGGGGCCATGCTGGTACGCACAGAAACGGTACTTCGAAGGCAAAACCTCGGCGCTGTCCCGCCCCGATTCGCTTATGCGCTACGATGTCGAAGTCAGCGGGTTTCCCTCGTCGCCCTGCGGGCACCTCTGCCTGTTGCGGCTGACGGAAGACGATTACCCCGGCACCGAACTCATCGAGCAATGGCCCAGTTGGACTCTTCCCGTGCTCGAATGGGGGCAAAAGCAAGGGGCTGTCGTCGGCTATAGCCATAGCGGCTGGGGCCTGGAATTGCCCGATTTCGATGCCGCGGGCAACCGCGTGCCCAACGGGCGGGGCCGGGCCGCCCAGCGGTTGCCCGATCAGGCCATGCCCCCGTTCAATGGCATCGGCGCCAATGAGTACATCGTCACGGGCGCCTTGGGCGCCTGCGATTTCATTTCGGCCGTCGATACGCCCGCCGTTTGGGAATTGAACATCTGGTACCACACGCTCAACTGTGGCATTCGCACCCGGATCAGTGGCGAAACCGATTTTCCCTGCATCTATGGCGACAAGGTCGGCCTCGGCCGGATCTACGTCAAACTTCCCAAAGGCAAGGCGCTCGATTTCGACGCCTGGGTCGACGGCCTCAAGGCCGGCCGCAGTTACTGCGGCGACGGACTGAGCCACGTTTTTGATTTTCGCGTCAACGACGTGGCGGTCGGTGAACCGGGCGCCGCCGGGCAAATCAGTCAACTGAACCTGGGCCGGCCCGGCAAGGCTCGGGTTTCGTTTACGACTGCGGCCTGGCTTGCTGGGCAGTGCACACCCGAAACCGAACGCATTCGCAACCGCCGGCTTGACGAAAAGCCCTACTGGCACATTGAACGCGCGCGGTTGGGCGACAGCCGTCAGGTTCCCGTGGAACTGATCGTCAATGGCCGCCCGGTGCAAACGGTCAACCTGACTGCCGACGGAACGCCGCAGGCATTCGAGTTCGACATCGACGTTCCGTTTTCCAGTTGGGTTGCTGTTCGAATTTTTCCGTCGGTGCATACGAACCCGATCTTCATTGACGTTGCGGGCGAGCCGATTCACGCCAGCCGCAATAGCGCCGATTGGTGCCTGAAAGCCGTTGACACCTGTTGGAATTCAAAACAAAAAAGTATTCGCGAACCTGAACGTGCCGCAGCTCTGGCCGCGTACGACAAAGCTCGCCAGATCTATGCCGAACTTTTACCCATCGCCCACGCCGATTGAACTCCCCTCGCGATCAGTCAATCGCGGTAGCGGGCTTAATAAGACACCCATACTTATTCACACGGCGCGAACGATCTGAATCGGATTTCAGCTTCGCGTCTCGCCCACGCGTGCGGCGGGCGTGGCCGTGTCAGTCACCACACTCATGTCGGAACGCGCAGCGTCAGCCGCAACGCAACTGGTTGTGCCACTGTTCGTTGTGCCTGACGATGCTCCTGACGCCGCTCCGCCCGCCGTGGGAGTGGACGCGGCAGTTTTCGGCGTGGCGGCATCGTTGCGGTTCGCCGCCGTGATGGCCGGGGCCGCAGTCGCCGGGCTGGCGGCAACCGCCGGCGCCACTTCTTTTGAGTCCTTTACGTCTTCTTGCGG
>JAJXXL010000017.1 GCA_021781115.1 Planctomycetota bacterium | reverse complement strand
TTGCCGATCACGATCCAAAGCGGGCCGGCGATTCGGCCAGTCAGCAGCATTCGCCTTTCAGACGTCATCGCCGCGATACCCGCGGCCGTTGGCGTTTCATGCATCGCGCCGGGGCAATCGGCGTGCGTTTCCGGGGGCTGCCGGTTGGAAGCTCGCGCATCGGTGCTCGACGCTCTGAGCAGCGTCATGATGAGCTGCTGAGCGCTTCCATCGATTTCTGATGGACCGCAGTGAGTTGCAGGTCGGCTTGCCGATTTCCTCCGGCGGAATTCTCACGTATCGCCTGTTCTGTGCAGCGCATGGAACTCACGGCTCGTCCTTGAGTGTACGGGAGCGAAGTCATGTCACACATTCAAGCCGGCTCACTTGATGGCCCAGGCGGCACGACGCAATCGCCTGCCAGACAAGGTTCTGCCCGCGGCTGGTGGCGCAGAACGACCGGTGCAATGCCCACGCTCGCGGTTTTTGGTCTGATCGCCGGCGTGATGCATCTTGGGCACCATACCGGTTGGAAGCTGTCGAAAATATCTGACCTCACCGGGGCTTCGACAAAACAGGCCGATGACTGGTGCGCCGAGCACCTCGTGCCGGAATCGCAGTGCGTCGAATGCAACGAAACGTTGCGTTTGAAGCCCAAGTCGTTTGGCTTTTGCCGCAAACACGGCGTGGCCGAGTGCGTGATCGATCACCCGGAACTGGCCCAGGTTCAAGGTGCGCCGGCTTTGCCGGCTTACGATACAACACTGGCACTCGGCGTTTTGCCGCGTACCGAAAACAACAGCCGCAACACGCTGCACAAACACGTCGTTCAATTTGCATCCGCCGCCGCGGTCACCAAATCAGGCGTTGACGTCGAGGTCGTCGTCGAGCGCCCCATGCGCGATGCACTCGTGACCAATGGCGAGTTAACCTTCGACCCGACCCAGGTTGCGCATCTGGCGTCACGGGTTTCGGGTACGGTGGCCATTGTTTTCAAATCATTGGGCAGCCTGGTGCAACAGGGCGATATTCTGGCACTGATCGACTCGGCCCAGGTCGGCCAGGCCAAATCGCAGTGTCTCACTTCGTTCGTGCAGCTCCAGGTGCGCCGAGCCCACGCCGAACGAATTCAGAAAGCGGGCAGCGCTATTGCGGGCAGAACATTGATCGACGCCGAAACCGCACTCAAGGAAACGGAAATTGCCGCCGTCTCGGCTCGGCAGGCACTGCTTAACCTGGGCTTCGATCTTCCCGCGAAGCTGGAAGAACATGATCTGAACAAATTGGCAGAACAGTTGCGTACGCTGGGAATTCCCTCTTGGGCTTGGGAGCGGCTGCCCACGGGCGCCAGAACGTCGAACCTGTTGCCGATTGTCGCACCCCATTCCGGCATGATCGTCGCTTCTGACATCGTGGCCGGCGAAGTTGTCGATCCCACCCGGGCGTTGTTCACCACCGCCGATCCACAGCGACTGTGGCTGATGCTGAGCGTGCGGCAGGAAGACCGGCAGTTCGTGCACCCGGGCCTGCCCGTCGTATTTCGCGCCGAAGGCGAATCACGCGAAGTCGCCGGGCAGATTTCCTGGATCGGCGCCACAATCGACGAAAAAACGCGCACGCTGCCGGTGCGCGTTGAAGTCGACAATTCCGACATCCGGCTGCTGGACAAGTCATTTGGCACGGCGCGAATCGTCCTGCGCTCAGAACCCCGGGCCGTGGTTGTACCGCATGCCGCCGTGCAGACGACCCCCGATGCCACATTCGTCTTTGTTCGAGACAAGAACTACTTCACCGAGGGCGCACCGAAGATTTTTCACGTGCGGCAGGTTCGGCTGGGGGCACAGGACGACAACTCCGTGGAACTCTTGGCCGGCGTCCTGCCAGGGGAAGTCGTGGTCAGCAAAGGCAGCGCCGTCCTCCTGGCGCAACTGCTCCGCGGCAATCTCGGCGCGGGTTGCGGTTGCCACGAGCATTAACTGTCACGGAAAGACCGACGACGTGGACGTTCTGAATCGGATCATCGACTTTTCTCTGCGAAATCGCCTTGCCGTGATTCTGGGGGCGATCGCGGCCGGTGTCGCCGGAATCGTTTCACTGCGGCAACTGGATATTGACGCGTTTCCCGATACGACCCCCGTGCAGGTACAAATCAATACCACCGCGCCGGCATTGTCGCCTGAAGAAGTCGAACGGCAAATCACATTTCCGATCGAGCAGGCGATCAGCGGGCTGCCGCGTCTGGAAAACCTGCGTTCCATTTCAAAATTTGGCCTTTCGCAGGTGGTCGTGCTGTTTGAAGACGGCACCGACATTTACTTTGCGCGGCAATTGATCAACGAGCGGCTGGCAACGGTTGAAACGGCCCGCGGGATCTCGCGGCCGAAAATGGGCCCCGTTGCTACCGGGTTGGGCGAAGTGTTTCATTACGTGGTGACTGGCCAGGGCACCGACCCCACGCAACTCCGAACAATTCACGACTGGGTCATCAAGCCGCCGCTGAGAACCGTGCGCGGAACGGCAGAAATTAATAGCTGGGGCGGCTACGAAAAGCAGTACCAGTTGCGGGTCGACCCCCAGCGTTTGATCAAGCACGGGCTGACGTTTGAAGCCGTGATCGAAGCGGTTCGAAACAACAATTTGAACGTGGGCGGCGGCAACATCAGCCAGGAAAGCGGCATGCTGCTCGTCCAGGGAATCGGGCGCACGTCGGGCATTTCCCAATTGCGGCAAATTGTCGTTGCGGCCAGGCAGGGCGTGCCCGTGCGCGTCGAAGATGTGGCCGAAGTCGTGATTGGTCACGAGATTCGGCGTGGCGCGGTCACGGCCGATGGCAAGGGCGAGGTCGTGCTGGGCCTGGGCTTTATGTTGATGGGCGAAAACAGTCACACGGTAACCTGGGCCCTGAAGGACAAGCTGCGGTCGATTCAGAAGAACCTGCCACCCGACGTCCAGGTCACCCCCGTCTATGACCGGACGGAACTGGTCGATTTTGTAATCGACACCGTGCGCAGCAACCTGTTTGAAGGTGGCCTGCTCGTCATCGCCGTGCTGTTTGCATTTCTCGGCAACCTGCGCGCCGCACTCATCGTGGCCGTCGCCATTCCCCTGTCGATGCTGTTCGCCTTTTTCGGAATGCTGCGGTTTGGAATCGCAGCCAGCCTGCTCAGCCTGGGGGCGATCGACTTCGGCATGATCGTCGACAGCTCAGTCGTCATGATTGAGAATTGCGTGCGCCACCTGGCGCAGGAATCCAATTCGGCAAAGAGCCGGCTGCAAACGATTCGCGACGCCGCCGTTGAGGTGCGCAAGCCGACAATGTTCGGCGAATTGATCATTATGATCGTTTATCTTCCGATCCTGACACTCGAAGGGATCGAGGGAAAAATGTTCCGCCCCATGGCCCTGACGGTCATCTTTGCCCTGATCGGGTCGATGATTCTGTCGCTGACCTTGATGCCGGTTCTGGCAAGTTTATTCCTCCCCCGGCAGATTTCCGAGCGTGAACCGTGGCTGATGCGCGTCGCGCACGCCGTTCATGGCCCCGTCCTGAAGTTCTCGATGCAGCACAAGGCGGCGGTGATGGGCTTCGCCGCGTGCGTCGTCGCCGTGGCCTTTGGCATGATCGCGCCCCACCTGGGGGCAGAATTCATGCCGCGTCTTTCCGAGGGCGCCATTGCCATTGGCGTGGTGCGGCTCGCTGGCACCGACCTTAAAGAGTCCATACGTTACAACACGGAAATGGAAACCATTATTCTCGCGGGTTTTCCGGATGAAGTCGAACATGTCTGGAGTCGCGTGGGCACGGCCGAGGTTGCCACCGACCCCATGGGCGTCGAACTCACCGACACGTTTGTGACGCTCACGCCCCGCTCACGGTGGAAGAAGGCCCGCACCCAGGCCGAACTCACGGAGTTGCTTGACCGGTCGCTGCGCGACATGCCCGGCCAGCGTCTGGCCTACTCACAACCAATCGAAATGCGGATCAATGAAATGGTGTCGGGGGTGCGCGCTGACCTGGGCGTTAAACTGTTTGGCGACGATTTCAACGTGCTCGTCAAATCGGGCCGCGAAATCGAAGCGGTGTTGCGGTCGATTCCCGGCGCCGCCGACGTGATGACCGAACAGATCACCGGGCAGCCGATGTTGCAGATTCAAATTGACCAGGGCGAGATCGCCCGGCACGGAATCTCGGCACAAGCGGTGCTCGACCTGGTCGAGGCCCTGGGGAGCAAGCCCTTGGGCGACGTCGTCGAAGGGCAACAGCGATTCGCGCTCGTCGCGCGACTTCCCGAAAAATATCGCTCCAGCCCGCAAGCGGTCAGTGAAATCCTGGTCGCCACACCATCGGGCGA
>JAJXXL010000020.1 GCA_021781115.1 Planctomycetota bacterium | reverse complement strand
CGACGAGATGTGCTTCATTCACTCGATGACGGCCAAGAGCAACACGCACGGCCCTGCCGAAAACCAGATGAGCACCGGCTACACGCTCGATGGCTTTCCCGGCGCGGGGGCCTGGGTCTCGTACGCCTTGGGCACCGAAAACCAGAACTTGCCCGCGTTTGTGGCCATACCCGACCCACGCGGCGTGCCGCAAATCGGCTCGCGGCACTGGTCGAACGCCTTTTTGCCAGCGGTGTTTCAGGGCACGCCCATGAACGCCGACAAGCCGATTCCGAATCTGGCCCGGCCCGCCGCGATCAGCGCCGACGCCGAAGGCTCGATGCGAGATTTCCTCAAGGTGCTCAATGACGCGCACCTGGCCCGCCACCCCGGCGACGCCGAACTGGCGGCCCGCATTGCCAGCTACGAACTCGCCGCCCGGATGCAGTTGCGGGCCGTCGAAGCGGGCGACCTGGCGCAGGAAAGCGCAGTGACGCACGCGGCCTATGGCACGACCGACGCCAACAAATTCAAGGCCGGTTTCGCCCGCAATTGCCTGCTGGCCCGGCGGCTGCTCGAACGGGGTGTGCGGTTTGTGCAGCTATTTAACGGTTCCTATGCCATGGGCGAAGGGGTGGGCAACTGGGATGGGCACAAGACGATCTTCAACCAGTATTCGATTCACGCACCGATTCTCGACCAGCCCGCGGCCGCGCTCATTCGCGACCTGAAATCGCGGGGCCTGTTGGCCGACACGCTGGTGGCGTTTGTCACCGAATTCGGGCGGATGCCGACGTTTCAGAAAGGCGCCAACGGTCGCGACCACAACCCCAAGGGGTTTACCGTGTGGCTGGCCGGCGCGGGCGTCAAGGCGCCCTACAGCCACGGCGCCACAGATGACTTCGGCTACCAGGCCGTCGACCAGATCGCCACGATTTACGACCTGCACGCGACGATGCTGCACCTGCTGGGCCTCGATCATACGCGGCTCAGTTTTTACCACAACGGCATCGAACGCCGCCTGACCGACGTGCACGGCCACGTGCTGGAACCGATTCTGGCCTGACGGCACAGTGCGGGCCGCGTTTTGCCTGATGATCGGCTGCCTGCGGCGGCGGGCCGGTCAGAAGTCGCTCACAGATAATCCTCGGCAGTGGGCGGCCCGCGGATTGCTGCCAGGACGCGGGCCGTCTGCCACCTGAACGACCCTGAAAATCTGCCGCGTCGCGTTAGCGGTTGTTTTCAGAGATTCGCGTTTTGAATTCTCTTCAGTTTCTCTTGCCCATCGTCAGTCAAGAATTTGACAGCGTGTTGCTCCAGGACGTTGAGGCGTCTTTTGAGGAGTCGATTTACGACTTGTTCTGGCGGCAGGTAAGAGGAAAAATTCTGATACGCCTTTGGACGGGATATTTGCGAGTCAAACTTCGAAGACGAAAAGTCCACGAGATACCTGGCGACAAGAGATGCCGCATATAGCGGCCTGAATTCGCGATATAACTCGACGAAGACCGGCCGTTTGAGATCCTCGATGCGCCCATCGTGGCCGTGAGAATGTCTCTTGAGATGCGCTGCGAACACGGCCTCGACGATTTGTACGGCCTTATAGAACGCGACCGTCGCCACCCATTCCGAATGCGAACAAACGTCGCTCACGAGAAACACAAGAGTCTCGTGGTTCCGATTAGCAAGTTCAATATGGTCGATCTCAGCGGCCACGGAATGTCAGTATAAACCTTTTGTCGAGAAAAGAGCTAATCGCTTCTGGAGATACCGGAGGAAGGACGATAGCGTTCATGCGCACAACATCCAAATCGGCGTCATTAGCGATCTGGATGTCAAGATTTGAAACGGCATCTTCCAGTTCGTCATTGCATTCCGGCGTGACCGATATGACAACGAACGCAAATCGGGCATCCCGGAGCGTAAGATATGCTTCCTTAACCGATGCGGAATGCTCTCGAAACCATGCCCCTAACTTGTTGAACAACAAGGCCAATTGGGCTTCTGAGTCGTTCGCAAGCTGCAAAATCTTGATGGCGCGGTCCTTCTGGATTTGGAACCGCTGCTGGTCGCGAGGGTTAACCTCAACGAACTCCGATGCCGCGAACCAATCCAGTTCCACCGCATTTTCAACCGCGGTGGTCGATACATTTACCGTGCCTTCAGGTGCCATAATTCCCGCCTCTCAAGGCAACCTTACCCCATCTCGTCATCCACAAACGTACAATCCAGCAGTTTCAGCAGGCGCGATGCCGACAATGAATTGTACTGCACAAGCTGGCCGATGCAACGGCAACCAGTGCGTCACAAGCCCAACCTTCTACACGACGGAACAGCCGGAGTCAATCACGAAACGTTTTTTGACGCAAGTTATGTTTTATAAGATACTTGTAATTACCCAAGTCTCAATTGGACACCTGGGATTCAACACCGGCGCCAGCGACGAACTGGCTGCCCGCATGCAGTTGCGCGCCGTCGATGCGGGCGTCAAGGCGCCCTACAGCCACGGCGCCACAGATGACTTCGGCTACCAGGCCGTAGACCAGATCGCCACGATTTACGACCTGCACGCAACGATGCTGCACCTGATGGGCCTCGATCATACGCGGCTCAGTTTTTACCACAACGGCATCGAACGCCGCCTGACCGACGTGCACGGCCACGTGCTGGAACCGATTCTGGCCTGATCACGCCGCACTCGTCCCCACGATTTGGCAGCGAACCAGCCCCGGGCGGCTCGGGGGCACGTCATCCGCAGCGCTCCCTGGCAGCCCGCTGAAAAACGCACCTCTACGCCGCGATCGTCAGGGGCTGTTTTCGAGCGAATCCTTGGCAAGCCGTACCACGCCCTTACGTTCGGGACTCGCTTTTCAACAGACTGTTCGCCGGTTTTGCTGACGCCCGTTGACCGGGAATTGCCTGGGCCAGCCTGAACAACGCCGGGCTCATGCCGGCTGCGGCGGCGGATACCGCGCCAAAGATGACCGCATGAAACAGGTCGCCGTCGCACAGAATCACGACCATCCAGATCGCCGAAAGGGCGCAAACCGCCAGCAGCACGATTGCCAGATAGAAGCACAGAAACCCGACAACAAGCCTCAATATTCGCAGAAGATGGTTCATCAGAGGTTCACCGCCCGTCGCGTCCGCGACGGAACAAAATGAAAACTCGGGGCGCCCCGCAAAACATGCTGAACGACCAAAGATCGTCGGCCTGCGGCGTCGGGCCGGTCGGCCGTCGCTCACAGCTAATCGTCGGCACGGGGCGGGGGCAGGTACGCCGATCGGCGTATCTGCTTCTTGGGCTTGGGGGGCACCGGGCTGGGAATCAGGTCAGACCAGGTCGCATCCTGCCGGATCAAACGCCGCAAGTGAATCACGACGTAGGCAAGCACACCTGCAATCGCAGCCTGAATGATTAGCGCACGCAATAAAGTGATCGCGAATAATATTAATAAAACAATCCACACGAGAAAGAGAAAAACGCACACAACCAGCCGGACAAGCAGCACCAGATACTGAATCAGTCCCATGGCTTGGGCTCTGTGAATGCAGAACGTGGCCGAAAACGACAAGAGCGGTGCAATGGCCGAACCGGCCCACCCGACGATTCAGACCACGCAGACCACGGTCGAACTGACCCGCAATCATCTGCCCGGCCCGGCGCAGAAAACGCAACGAGCACGCCATGTTCAAGGCGTGGGACATGCAACTCCCCAAAAAACCGCACTGCCGAAGGAGGGAGTCGAACCCTCATGCCCTTTACGGGCGGCGGATTTTGAATCCGCTGCGTCTGCCATTCCGCCACTTCGGCCCTGACCCCGCGGACCGCCCGCCAAACGCCGGGCAGAGAGCGCCGTCAGATGCATCCGTTTATAGCCCGCCTGCCGCCCGCTTTCAAGCGGGTTGCGGCAGCGGATTTTGAATCCGCCGCGTTTATCATTCCGCCACCTCGACGCAAAACCCGCGAACCGCCCGCCAAACGACGGGCAAAAAACGCCGTATGATGAACTCGCTTCGACCGCACGCGGCCAGGATTGGCTGATCGGCGAATGTCCCACTCCCCCCGCGGCATCTCGACCTCGCCGGGGTTCAAATCTCGAGCCCAGGGTCGCGGAGCGCGCCCCGCGAATCGCCGCAATGACGCCGCATTTTACTCCAACGGGGTTTCGGCCGGGGCGGGGCAAGCGCTGCCGCAGCGCGTTCGATCGCCAACCGGCCGCGGCCCCCACGGGGCCACGTTCGCCAGCCCACAGTGAAACCGCGGGTTGCGCCGGTCAATCACGCCCCCCAGCCCGTCGCGCACCCGCAGCTCAAGCGGGAAGTGCGTTCGATGGCTGTTGGCGGGCGATTGCATCGCCAGCACAAGCCGGGCCTGAATATGTGTGGCAGTTGCCCACATCTCGTCAAGGCGTACCGGATCACCCGGTCGTCTCAGAACTTCTGAAAATATGGAGGCTGAATTTGGCGCTCCAGCTTGGCCCGGTTCTCCTTGCCGATCCAAGTGCGTTCAAACCTCGTCTTGGCCTTGGGACGGAGTTTTCGGCTTTCGGTTTTCAGAATGACGCGGCCGGAGGGAGTCTGTACTGTTGCTTCCTGCTGCTGGGTTTGTCGGGGATCGTTATCTCGATCGACTTGGCTTCCAGCAGCGGATTCAGAATCTGTTGCCAAAGCTTATTGCGGTCTTTGCATTCCGCGAGCCCCATCGAGTCGCTGATTCCTGTCTGTTGTCGGCACTTTTCGAAAATTGCGACTTGGTGCCGACATGGTTGGCGACTTGCGGCATCGCCTGGGGCGGGCTGCCCGACGACGCGGGTTCACCCGTCGAAGCCGGGGTGCAAATTAACGTCAGGGTCGTGGTAGGTGCGGTGCAGGGCGTCGGCAACGGTGGCGACGAGTTCTGCCCGGGGCACCGGCTTGCGCAGGACTGTAAACGCCTCAGCCTCGGCGGCGTCGCGCCGCAGTTGCTCGGTGGGATTCGCGGTGATAATGATGCAGGGCAACAGAGCCCGCAGCGTTTTCACGATGCGCAGGGTTTCGAGCCCGGTCAATACGCGCATGTGCATGTCAATCAGCACCAAGTCGACAGGGTGCCGCTCAACGATCTTAATCGCCTCTTCGCCACAACTCGCTTCGACCAGGCGAAACCTCGGTTCAAGCACCAGCCGCAACGCTTCGCGAAAGCCGTCGTCGTCGTCGGCAATCAGGAGTTCATAGGGCTGCACACGTTTCGCGACCACCGAACCATTCCTCTCGAAGATAGACGGTATCTTAGCTGACAAAACCGGGCCTGCTGCCCGTCGGGCGGGCCGCGTTCTGGCCGCACTCAACCCCGAGTCTCTCGACTAGGGTTCGCAAAAGTGAACCGGTTCGTGTCAAGCAACCGCAACTCGTCTACAAATCAATCAAGATTCGAGAATGCAACCTTCGTGCCGGAATCGCGATTCTCGCGTGCAAGACGCAACATTCTATAATTAAATATGTTATGGAGAACAATCCGTTCCGGTTCCACGCGCAGTTGCCACAAAACCCGGTGAACCCTTGCATTGTTCGCCGCAATATCGAGGCCGAACCTGTCAATCTGGCAGCAGGCCAAGTCTGACGAGCACGGCAGAACCATGCATCGGCGGTGCTGGCGTGAGTGCAGGGCGCAAGGGGTGTTCACCGCGTGAGTTCTTGTTTGACGTGAGGCTTGGCGAGCGGCTGCGACCAGGCTTCGCTGAACCGAATCAACCGCTGGTCATACTCGTCGCGGTTCAAAAAACGTGCCCGGTTATGTTTGGCGCCGGGGGCGATCCAGGCATCGCCCGGCGCGTGACCGGCTCGGAGAATCAGGCGGTGCGTCATCTCGGGGAAGACGTAAGTATCAAGTTCGCCGGAAATCATCAAGACGGGCTTGTGCGTCAGCCCTTTCAGCGCTCGGTGGAGGCTGGGGTACCGGCAGCCGCGCTTCCACTGACTCAGTGCCAGGACCAGCGTGAGCGTCAACCGGATATGCCACAACGGGATCAGCCGGAAGAGCCAGCCGGGCATGTACAAATGCCCCCATTGCCGCGCATAGTGCAACAGCACGTCGGCGGCAGAGTACGCCCCATCGCTGGCCACGCCGGCCACAGAGTCGCTGCGCGAAGCGGCAATGAGCGCCGCGCCGCCGCCGCGGCTCACCCCCAACAGGCCCAACGGCAAACCGGCCCAGGCGGGCTGCGCGCGAATGCAGGCGATCGCCGCGAGAACGTCGTCAATTTCAAATTCGGTCAGCCAGTGCGATGCGGTGTAACCGGGCAGGCAATCGCTTTCGCCCTGATTGCGAAAATCAAAGGCAAACAAATCGAAGCCGTTGGCCAAAAGCCCTGCGCAGTAGTGCGGCGCCGACCACCGATTGGAGCCCATTTCGGCACAAAACAGCAACACGCCCCGCGGGGGTCGGTGGGGGGTATGGAACGCGGCGCCGCGCAATTGAAGGCCGTGTGTCGTGAGAAAATCAATCCGGTCGGCTGCGGGGTCGGGCAGACCCTCTTCAGGTCGGAACGGGGGCGGGCTTTCGAACAGCGGCACAATCAAAACCGCGGCAACAATGTGGCACACCACATCGAGTGCCACCAGCAGCGCCACGGCGATCAGAAACTCATACTGCACGCGGGAAGCACCCCATCGGTTTGCGGCACGCGACGCGGGGCGGCCCACAGCGGCCACCGGCGGCAGATTACCCGCGGTATGCGCCGAACGCCAGGGAGATATTCTGGCCACCAAACCCGAAACTGTTTGACAGAGCCACCTGCACGGGCGCTTCGCGGGCGGCGTTGGGGACGTAATCGAGATCGCACTCAGGATCGGGCGTTTGATAATTGATCGTCGGTGGAATGACGTTGTCTCGAATCGTAAGCAGGCACACGATCGCCTCGACGCTGCCCGCGGCGGCAATCAAATGCCCCATCATGCTCTTGACGCTCGAAACGGGCGTGCGGTAGGCGTCGTCGCCGAGCGCCTGTTTGATGGCCATCGTTTCGACTTTGTCGTTGACGACGGTACTCGTACCGTGGGCGTTGATGTAATTGACCTCGTGAGTGTTCAACCCGGCGTCTTTCAAGGCCATTCTGATGCACGCCACGGCGCCACGCCCCTCGGGGTGCGTATCGGTGATGCGAAAGGCGTCGGCCGTCGAACCATAACCCACGATTTCGCCATAAATGCGGGCGCCGCGCGCCTTGGCCCGTTCGAGTTCCTCGAGCACGACCATGCCCGCGCCTTCGCCCAGCACGAAGCCGTCGCGGTTTTTGTCAAACGGGCACGACGCCTGCGTGGGGTTGTTGTTATTGGTCGACAGCGCGGTGAGCAGGTTGAACCCCGTCACCCCGAATGGGTGGATCATGCTGTGAGCCCCGCCCGACAGCATGACGTCGGCGTCGCCCCGGCGGATGATTTCGGTGGCTTCGCCAATGGCCTGGCTTGAGGCGGCGCAGGCGGTCAGGCAATTCAGGTTCGGCCCCTGGGCATTGAACAGGCTCGCCAGGTGGCCGGCGGGCATGTTCGGTTCTTGTTCAAGCTCGGACTGCGGGTTGAGTTCCTTGAGCCCGGCTTCAGTAAACTTTTCCAGGTCGACCTCGCCGTCGCGGCGGGCCTCGGAAATGAGCTTCATGAACAGCACGAAGTCTTGCTGACCTTCACCCGCCCCGAGGTAAACGCCGAACTGGGCCGGGTCGAGGTTGCTGTCAAGTACGCCCGAGTCGCGCACGGCGTCGACCGCGGCCCCGATGGCAAAATGGATGTTCCGCCCGGCATAGGCGAACCGCTCGGGGCGATCGACATAGCGGGCCAAATCGAAATCCTTGACCTCAGCGGCAATGCGCGTGGGAAAATTGGTCGCGTCGAAATGGGTAATCTGCCCAATACCCGACCGGCCTTCGCGCAGCACGCTCCACATTGCTTCGACCGTGTTTCCGACCGGGGTAATCGTGCCCATGCCGGTGACAACCACACGCCGTCTCATGCGTTTGTTCCTAAAAAAACGTCCACGCCCCAGGCGCCGCAAATGAACTGAGTTCGCGACAAAAGCCGGGCTTGAACTCACCACAACCCGGCAGCGTGCACGGCGCAGTTTACCAGATTGTGAGGAGGAAAGTCACGTGGGCGCCGCAGCGGCGCCGGGCGCGCCGTCGCCTGCACGGCCTACGTCAAACACGCCCAGAAGCTTCATGGTAAACACGAAATTCTTCTGGTCGACGGTTTCACCACCCGTTTTCGGGAGGTGGGCGAACACGATTTCTGCGTCGGCGACAAGCCGATCGCCCACGTGGGCGGTACATTCGACCACACCGCCGTCTTCCCGGGCATCGAGCAGTTTCGCCGAATACACGAGCGTGTCGCCGGGGCAGGCCCATCCGTAAAAATTGAGCTTTGGAATCTTTGCCAGAATCACCACATGCTCGAATTGCGAGGTTTCGCCCAGCAGCAGGCCGCCGGTTTGTGCCATACCTTCCATGATCAATGAACCGGGCATCACCGGAAAGCCGGGAAAGTGATCATGCAGGTGATCTTCGGCCAAGGTCACGTTTTTGACCGCCTTGGCGTGCGAACCGCTCTCAAATTCGAGAAACCGATCGATCCAGATCCAACGCATCGGAGATTCAGCCTTTGCAACCGGGCAGCGGCCCGGGGCGACGGTCAGCCGCCGCCAGCCAGCTTCTTTTCCAGAAACTTCACGATCATCTTGACCGTGAACAGGTCGGACATATTTTCGACCTTGGGGTCGGCGGCGAAGTGGTCGAGGTCGGCGTGCGGCATGCGTTTGCGCAGTTCAGCAATGCCTTCGGGCGTTACCACGCCATCTTGCACGAGCGACTTGTCGGCCAGGGCGTCGCGTTCAGGAAAAAGCTCGCCTCGCGGGATCTTGATGGCGAAGTTTTTCTCGAGCCGAAAACTGATGTCCAGAAAATCAATTGACTCGGCCCCCAAGTCGCCCACAAGCGATGCCTCGGGGGTCACTTCGTCTTCATCGACGCCCAGCGCGTCGACCAGTGTTTCCTTGACTTTCGCGAAAATCTCATCTGTCGTTGCCATTCAATCATTCTCCTCAGGAAGGGTTGCCCCCGCCGCCTTCGCCACAATGTTCGGCGAAAAACGACAGCGGCCGCAACGCCTTCGGCACGGTTCGCTCGCCAGACCCAACTTGTCGCACCACAGCAACGCGAGCCGGCGAGATGGCTGGTTGCCCTACTTGAAGTGTTTCGATTGGCTGCAGGAACCTTTTCGTTTATGAAACGCTGGTACTTGATTCCGATTGCAGAATTCTGCGAAATCCGGCGGCCGCCGCCAAGCCCCCGGGCATTTGGCAGGCGAACAGCCGCGTCTTGGGGCCGCACCGAGAAGGGGCGTCGGCGCTGCGTCGCCAGACCGCGCGACCCCTCGCTGTTAGAACCCTCCCAATGTCAGGCCGCCGTCGACGCGCAGCACCTGACCGGTAATATACGAAGCGGCGTCGCTGGCCAGAAACGCCACGGCACGGGCAATGTCTTCGGGCTTGCCCAGGCGGCGAACCGGAATTCGCTTTTTGATTTCTGCTTCGGCCGCGCTGCGAACTGCGGCCGTCATGTCGGTTTCAATGAACCCGGGCGCCACGGCGTTGACCGTCACGCCGCGGCTGGCCAGTTCGGTCGCCAGGCAGCGGGTCAGCCCGTCGATGCCTCCTTTGCTGGCGGCATAATTGACCTGCCCCTTGTTGCCGAACTCGGCGGCCACACTGGACATGTTGACGATCCGTCCGTAGCGGGCCGACATCATGGGCCGCGTGACCGCCTGGCAGAAATTGAACACGCTTGTGAGGTTCGTGGCGATGACCTCAGACCATTGATCTTCGGACATGGTGGCCAGCAACGTATCGCGAATGACCCCCGCGTTGTTCACAAGAATATCGAGCTTGCCCCACTCTTCGCACAACCGGGCGACGAGCGCGTCGGCCGCTGCCTTGCTGCGTACGTCGGCCTGATGCGCCGTTGCGGTTAAGCCTTCACGGGCCAGCTCGGCGACCAAATCCTGCGCTGCCTGCGCGTTCGACTGGTAGACAAACGCAACGCGCGCCCCTTCGCCAGCCAGGGTTTGCACAATGGCGCGGCCGATACCACGGCTGCCGCCGGTCACCAGCGCTGTTTTGCCTGTTAACTGCATGTCACCCGCTTCCCGTGTGAAAGTAACGCTATTGCCGGTTCGCCAGCGGTTGCCCGGCGCTTCTAAATCGCATGGACTCCGCCCGACCAGAGCTGGGCAAACAGCTCGCGGGCCTTTCGCGTGCGATATGCGTCAGACGCCGCCAAGGCCGGATTTTTAGCGCTCAGATTAAACTGTTCGAGAGTTAACCGGGCACTGACCGTCGGTGCGCCATTGACCGTGCCGGAACCTTTAAATGTCCATTCGCTGCCATTTTGCGAATGCAATTCCAAATTGACAGTCAAGGTGCGGCCCGGCGTTACGAAATTGACGAACTTCACCGCTTTGGCCTGCTTCAGCAAGATCGTGCTGAACGCAAAATCTTCAGAACTTCGCATTAACCACGCGCCCGCCTGAACCAGCGATTCGAGCATCAGCACGCCGGGCATCACCGGAAAACCAGGAAAATGATCAGCGAGGTATTCTTCGGCCAGCGACAGGTTTTTCACGGCGGTAATCGATTTCCCGGGAGAGAGCGCCGTGATCTGATCAATCAGTGTAAATCGCATCCACAATTCCCGAGTATGGATTCGGCCGGCAGCTTCACCACCCCACCACGATTGGAAATCGCGCGGTTACAGGGGAGCGATTGGGGGCATGACCAAGTTCGACAACTTCTGCCAACTGGCACCGGAGTATCGGCGTTTTGCCAGCTTTCAAAGAGAGCCAGTATATGCCCCGCTAACACGATTCACAAGTCTTTACGCCTTTCCGCGGAAAATTCGCGAATTTGACAAAATGAGTTAAATAGACAGAATGAGTTGAGTGCGGTGCTTTTTTCGAATGCGGCTGGAAATCGGGATTTTCGACGGCACCTGAAAAACTCGATGTTCGCCTCGACAATCGGAACTGCATTTCTTTGACCGGTCGGGTTGCATATCGTACAGTTTTCACGACTTGCTCTTTTGCGCTTGCGTGCATTTGTGAACACGCGAAGACGTTACGCATCGTTGCAGGCAATTTGACCTGGCTCATGCAATCTCTGCGAAATGAATAGCTCACTGCTGACCACCGCTACTGAATTCGTTGCCACGCCAATCTGGCCCCTGGTTTCCGCCTCAGGTGGGCATCGGTTGGGGCCGGCGATGCAGGAAGCGGCCCCCCCCGCGTCCCGTACGGCTTTGCAACGCCTGCCGACCGGGGACCGCGCCGAAGTTTCACCGCCCGCCAGTCCCGCGGCGCCGCCGAATCCATCCCGATCGCTGGTCGGCTCGCTCACGCGCTCGCTGCGGAAGCTTTCGGGGCCAAGCTGCAGTGCGAACCGCATTCCGCAGCCGGCGTCTGCCGTTGAGTCGGCGTCTGGAACCGGTTTGCCACGATCAGGGGCAACAGCTTTCATTCCGGCGCCCGCAGCGGATCCGTACGCGCCACTCGCGCCGGCTCGGCATTGGACCACCGCGACCGAGGAATGTGCCCTTCACGCGTCGGCTGCGCCAGATGCAGCGATTTCCCAACGCCGTGAATCCGGCGACCAACCGCAAACCCGCCCTGCGGTGACACACCCTTCTGACCGGCGGGCGCACCCCCGCCGCGAAAGCACCTGCACCGTTTCCGTATGCCGCAAGCCCGACCAGTTTCGAGGCAGCACGAAAACACGCGACTGGTTGCTGCATTCCGAAGGGGTCCAGGGGAGGCTTTCCGATGTCAGCATGAGCGGCGTGGCGTTTCAGCTTTCGGCGCCCGTCGAACAGGGAGCAGAGGTCTGGTTGCGAATTTCCAACCGCCGGTTTGCCCACGACGTCGACGCCTGTGCGCGGATCTTGCGGTGCACAAACAATGGCGACGGCTGGTGGAACGTCGTCTGCCGGCTCGACAAACGGCTGACGTTCGAGCAGATTCACCAGGTGGGGCAGCACCTCTTCAGCTCGACGATCGTTTGAAGAACTGCGGGCGATTGGACGAGGCCGGGCAAGCGGCCGCGGCGGGAGGGGCGTCAGGGCTCTCGGGCCGGGGGAATCGTCCAGCACGATTCGTGGCGCACCATGCCGATGTGCGGGTAATACGATTGGGCTTTGGGCGCCGCCAGGAGAATCAGCGTGGTGCCCCGCCCCGCCGCCTGATGCGTGTGTTCAATGAGTTTCTTTCCGATCCCCAGGCGCTGAAATTCTGCGTCGACGGCCAGATCCGAAAGGTACGTGCAGAAATGAAAATCGGAAATGGCCCGGGAAACTCCAATCAGCAGGCCGGTGCGGCGCGCCGTCACAATGAGGTCGGCATGATGCAGCATTCCCCGAATCGTTTCCAGATTGTCGACGGGGCGGCGTTCGGCCAATGTCGACCGCACAAGCAGGTCGATGAATTCTTCGGCCGCGAGTTGCGGTTCGATTTGAAATGTGATGTCCATGTGCGATGAGTCCTGCGATTTCGAAGACTGCCGCCTGGCACCAGACCGGTATCGACGCTCGGAATGTCCTGCCGGCGGTGTTTGCGAGGCGTTCATCAGGCCGGATCCGATGCAGCGGTCGCGGTTTCCATGCCATGCGACACCGGTCCTGAAATCTGCGGCATGGGCAAGGACCGTGCTCACTGCGGCGTGATTCCTTTAAGCCGGCGATCCAGCGCGTCGGCCAGCCAGTTCACATTGCACTTTCGCGCATAGCTGGCCAGTTCCGACAGAATTTCCGGCGTGACCAGCTCGGCAGCCGGGAGTTCACGAATCTTTGTCCGCAGCGACTTGCTCTGGTCGACGATGGCTGTCATGCGGAGCACGGCATCGGGTTCATTCCGGCGGCGCGCGATGTTTGCCAGCCGGTTCCATGTGTTCCAGTCGAGCGCGTGCAGTTCAAGCGCCTTGCGGTAGGCTGTTTCAGCTTCGGCCAGTTCGTCGCGTGTTTCGTGCACCCAGCCCTTGAAGCGCCAGAATCGGCTGTCGCGCTCGGCCGATTCGGGGGCGCGCGACAGAAGCTCGACGACGCTGTCAATTTCACCCTGGGTCACCTGGTGATCGATTTCATACGCGAGCAGTTCGAGATTTTCCGGGTACTTCGCGAACAATGTGCTGATTTCGCTGCGCTTGCCAGCGCTTAAGGCCCGTGCCGCATCGAGTTGATCGGGGCGTAACCCCGCCTTCGCTTCGGTGGGTTCGGGAATCTGAATCGCCCGGGCGACTTCAAACAGTTCATCGCCCGGGTGCGCCTGGAGCCAATGTTCGTTGAATTCGACCCCTTTATCCATGCGCAGCGTATCGAGCAGCAGGAGATAGACATAGGCCTCGGGGGGTTCGCATCTGAGCTCAATGGCCGTACGGATCTGCCGCATCAGCTTCTCGCGCTGTAATGTCGCCGCGTAAAATTGAATCAGCCGCTCGTGCGCAAAGACCGCCCGCTGTTCCAGACGCAGCAGATTCTGGCAGGTCTTTTCGCCCTGAAGCGGCTGGTTCAGCGGTCCGAATTCGAGCTGGGCCAATTCGACAAGCGCCGACGCAGCTTTGGCATCGGTTTCGGGAATCTGCCTGAGGGCCGCCGCCACCGCCGACCAGTCCTGACGGCCCTGCGCCGCTTCGGCCAGAAACAGCCACGGGTCGGCAGTGCGCGGATCTTTTTCAGACCAATGGGCCGCGATGCGCTGCAAATCGTTCCAGCGGCGTTCGCGCCGGGCCAGGCGGCAGTCGGCAGCCCAAGCCGCTCGCTCGCGAGCCTGCCACCAGTGCCACGCGGGGCGCGCCGTGCCAAGACCGCTCACCACGATCAAGACGAAGATCGCCATCTGCCAATGCGTGAACTTTTTCATCCCTGCCGATGATCGTGGCACGGTGCACGAATGTCAATTGACTCTGCCCGCGGCGGGCCGCGGCCCGCCGGGGTTAGCCGGCAGGCTGCAGTTCCGCTAATTCTTCCCGCAGGCGGTTGCGGGCGGTGTGCAGGCGGCGCTTGATTGTGCCGACCGGGCGGTCGAAGTCACTGCTCATTTGTTGCAGGCTGCGGCCGTCGAAATAGAACGCCAGCAGCGTGCGGCGATCGATCTCGCCCAACCGGTTCAGGCTGGTGTGGAGCTGGTCGGCATTTTCCTTGCGCAACATGCTTTCGAGCGGGTCGTCGTGAGCGCTGCCCGCGGGAAATGAACCGTCGTCGAGCAATTCCCGGGGACGCCGCACCGCCCGATTAATGGCCATCCGCACGGCAATGCTGCGGACCCAGCCGGCAAAGCGCGCCGGCTCGCGCAGTTGCGGCAACTTGCACAGCACCTGCAGGAACACGTCTTGCGTGGTTTCGAGCGCTTCCGACTCGTTGCGCAACCGCCGCTGGGCGACACCAAACACGGCCGACTGCAAGCGCAGCATGAGCTGGTCAAACGCTTCGCGATCGCCCCCCTGCGCTCGGCGCACGAGTTGTACCGTTTCCTCTTCGCTGTCGTTTTCGCTGTCGTTCATCTCTGATCGACTCCCGCCGAATCATTCGGCCCATGGAGGCCGCCGGCGGAATGGACCGCCGGGCAGCAATGAAATGGAATTCGAGACTGTTCGCCCGCGCCACACCAGGCCCCAGGGTTTGCAGCGATTCGCCCCAATTCGGGGGCGCGAGCAACCAGGGGGCAGGGTCAGCCGCACCATGCATTGGGCAAGCTGACAAGGAATGACGGTCGTGAAAAACCGCACGTCGGGGTGATCAGTTCACACCGGCGAACTGCGACTTTTTCACAGGGCGAGCACGGCGCGGCTTACGACCGGCGATAACGGCCGGCCAGGACGAGCGCCGCCCACAACACCGGGCGGGACTGCGAGACGGCGGGCACCTGGCCCTCGGGCATCGCTGCGATGGCCCCCGGTTCACGCCAGAACGCCTTGTCTGCGTGGGGGGTGTCTCGCCGGGCGCCCTGAGGCGAACCGCCATTCCTCCGGGAAATGGGCTGCGATTTCGCCGTGCGACAGCGCATGCCGCGCCGCCCGTCAAAGCGGCGTTTCGCGAGCGCCAGTCGATGTGACATCGCAGCCGCCGGCACGAGTCCGCAAGAGTCGGCGACGCCGACCAGGGAAACACTATTCCGGGTTGTGCTGTTCAGTAACATCGAGGTACCTCCTGCGAACGCCGCAGTCACGAAAACCAATGATCCGAGAATGTGCCACACAGGGCACCTGAAATTCGCTCCTCATCGCGGCTGGCATCAGCCGCCGCGCGGGTTCAGGAGCAATGAACGTCGCCCGGCCCCGCCCGCCAACAAGCCTGGGGTGGCGGGCTAAACGCCAATGCACCCGAAGTCTGTTGCCGCCGGAACACACCGTTGCCAACGGTGCGCTTTGCCGCCTTCGCTGGTAAAGACGACCAAACCGTGGCAAAGGTTCAGCAGATTCTTACACCGCTTTTGAAAAAAGTGAAGAGCGAATTTGCAACTTACTGAAGGCCAATGTGTTGCGGCGACGAAAAAACTTCAACGGCGGCCGCCGCCAAGACGAACGGCAACCGGGCGCACGAACGAACAACTCCCTGGTTCAAGCCGGTTGCGGAAAGGACGAAAGAAATGAATTGAGACAGCCGGAGATCGTTCGAGCCGGCCCGAACTCGTTGGCGGCAGGGACGGCAACGAGAAACAGGCAGGACCAGGAATGCCCTTGCGGTATGCCTTTCAGACCGGGCAGCCTTGGCGGTCGCCACATAAGTGAGCGGTGTCTGATTTTTTGCCCCACGGACAATGGATTGACGCATTTCGATGTGTTGAACTAAAATGATTCGTATCGATTGCCGCGCCCTGACCAAAATGCCGACTGATCCGACTGATCTTTAATCGTAAACTCGGCGTTCATGCTGCCTCCCGCTGAAAGTCGTGCGGTACCCGTATGCTGACGCTCTGCGACTTCCGTTCGACGCACGATTGCCAGGGGTTTTCACGGCGCAGCTTCTTACGTATTGGCACGTTGGGGCTGAGTGGCCTGTCACTTGCCAGGCTGCTGGAGGCGCGGGCTCGGGCCGCCGAAGAACCTTCGGTTTTGACCGGCAGGTCGGTGGTGCTCCTGTTTCTCCACGGCGGGCCGCCGCACATCGAATTCTTCGACCCCAAGATGACGGCCCCGTCGGAAATCCGCAGTATCACGGGCGAGGTCCAGTCGTGCCTACCCGGCGTAACATTCGGCGCCACCTTTCCCCGGCTGGCGGCGTTGGCAAACCAGATCACCATCGTTCGCTCCTACGGATCGGGCAATACCGAGCATGCCTACGGGCGCGTGGTGAGTGGCGGAGAGGCGAACGGGCCGGCCCTGAGCGCGATTTACGCCCGCGTCCGCGGCAACAATCATCCGGAAACCGGGCTCCCGACGAACGTTCTGGTGCTGCCGGAAGCCGTGCAGGACGGATTGAAATTCGAATCGAACTTCGAGACCGGCGCCCTGCCCACGCTCACGCAAGCCGGTTCGCTGGGCGACACCTATCGGGCGTTTAACCCGAGCGGAGGCAGCGAGCTCAAGCAGGATATGGAACTGCGGCTGTCAGCATCGCGCATGACCGATCGCCGCGAGTTGCTCCGCAGCCTCGATGCGCTGCGTTCGGCGCGCGACACAACGCGGGCCGGCGAAAGCCTGTCGCATTACCAGCAGCAGGCGTTCGACGTCATCACGCGCGGCGTGGCCTCAGCATTCGACATCTCGCGGGAATCGCCAGAAACCCTCGCGCGCTACGATACGAGTCGCCTGTTCCGGCAGCAAGACCTCACGAAATACTACGATATGCGACGGGCCTCCAACCTGTTGGGGCGGCAGATGCTGCTCGCCCGGCGACTTTGCGAAGCGGGTTGCGGTTTCGTGACTGTCTCCGATTGTGGTTGGGACTACCACGCAAATGGCAACAGCCCCAAGCAAATGGCGGGCATCTATCCGATGGGCGGGCAGGTAGACCATGCGGTGAGTGCCTTTATCGAGGACGTCACGGCGCGCGGGCTGAGCCACAAAATCCTGCTCATCGTGACGGGCGAAATGGGGCGGACGCCCCGTTTGAACAATAACGGTGGGCGCGACCACTACGGCGAAGTGACCCCGCTGCTGTTGTTCGGCGGCGGGCTGAAGATGGGGCAGGTAATCGGCCAGACCGATCATCACGCCGCCAAAAGCGTTACGGCGCCGTTCCGCCCGAGTCATCTCCTGGCGACCGTCATGCACACGATGTTCGACATGGGCAAACTGCGGCTGGCACCCACGATCCCGCGGGAAATTGTGCGCCTCACAGATGCCGGCGCCCCCATTGACAATCTGCTGTAGCGGCCCGTTGACGTTCGTGGCTGCTCAACGGCGTCCCGAGATCTGCCCGTCGCCCCCTATTCGCCGCAGCGCACCCGGTTCTGGGCCGAAGCCGGGTTTGATCGCAAGATGGCGGTCGCTGTCGGCAGAATTCCGTCGCGGAAGTCCAGCCTGGCCAGCCCTTATTGTCGG
>JAJXXL010000282.1 GCA_021781115.1 Planctomycetota bacterium | reverse complement strand
GGGCTGGCGACGGATTCACGTCACCAATTTCGAACACCCGTACATGAAGCAATGGTGGGTGCCCGGTTGCACGATCGGCTACGAGCACACCTTTACCAACGCCCTGGCCGATTTTCTCAAGGGGCTAGAAACCGGCAAGCCGGCCCAACCCGATTTCAAGACCGCGCTGGAAACGCAAAAGGTGTGCGACGCGGTGCTGCTCAGCGCGAAAAAGCGGCAGTGGGTGAAGATCAAGTAAGTTGGGCCGCCGCCGTGCACTGCGCTGCGAGCGGGCCGCCGGCTACTCGTCGGTCTTTTTCTTCGCCGCTTCGTCTTTGGCCAGTTTCGCGAGCCAGCGTTCGGGGTCGTCATTGAAGGCTGCGGCGCACCCCGAACAGCACACGGGGTAAGATTTGCCTTTGTACGTGACCTGCATCGACCCCAGGCCGCCCGAGATGATGCACTTGGGGCCGGGGTTGTCGATGCCCACGGCGGCAAAGCTCGTGCCCAGACGTTGCTGGCTGACCGTGTCGAGCGTGGCGAAGGTTTTGCCCGCGGCGGGTTTGCGCGTCAGAATGATCAGGTAGCGGTTGTTTTCCTGAAGGTTCATGACCACCCGCCACTGTTCGCCCTCGGCCGGTTCGACCTGTTTCAGATCGAGCTTGAAAGACCGCTCGACCTTCTTGCCCTCGACGGTTTCCGTCAGTTCGCCGCCGGGGGCCCAAGTGCCTTGAAATCGCCGCACACCACCTTCGGGTGATTCCGTCGCCAGTTCAAACTGGTCGGCGTCGGGCAGGTAAGTCAGCCGCCCGCTGTGAAAATAGGGATGCTTTTCCGAATGAAACACGAGCGCCGGCTGGTTGAGTTTCGATTTGAAATCCCAAATCCAGTTCAGGTCTTCACCCGTTTTCGGAAAATCGCCGAACGATTTCTTTGTCAGCCACCGCCATTGCCCCAACATGACCTGAAACGGTTGTAATGCGGCGAGAACAGCCCGGGCCTGCTGTTCATTCGAAATCGCGGCACGCGGCGCCGCGGCGCCCGCGGGCCCCGCCGGCGCGTCTTCGGCCGCCGATTCGCCCCCGAGTTGCACCGGTTGAAATTTCTTCGGTGGGGCCGATCGATCGCCCGCCGGTGCGGGGCCGGCAGCCTGTGCCGTCGATTGGGATTTGGCAGAATCGGCCGGGGGCGCCTTGCCGCCGTTGCCACAACCCGATGAAATCACCATTCCGCCGACCAGCCCGGCGGCAATGAGCACGCGAAGAGAAAAACTCACGATCGCAGGTTCCTGACAGGGTTCATTCGTGCCGCTTAACACCGCCCACCACAGCATACCAAACCGCACTCGGGTCGCCCAGCATTCGATTCACCGCCGGTCATTTCTTCCGGTTGGCAATGACATCGATCATGCCCGGTCGCCTGCAATGGCGAATACGGGGGCGACAAGCGGCAGGTAACGCTGTGCGGGGCGTTTTGCGTTGACAATCGTCGCAGCCGGGGCATAACCAATGATCCGTCAGTCGTGCCGCAGATCCGACTCGAGATTGCAACGAGCCGTCGCGAAGGCCGCCGCGCGATGCCAGTTTGTTTTCGTGACTCGCGGGGTGATCTGGTGAGGTCTGTGGTATGATGCTGTTGATTGGTCAGGGTCGGGTTAAAGTCACTAAGGGGTGCGCTGATTTGGCGGGCAAGCGGGTTGAGGTTGACAACGTGCTTCCTGAAGATTTTCGCCCGTCTGTGCGATCGTGAGACGTTGTTCTGTTCGCAACCTGTTCTCTGGGCAGAATTGGCCGTGGCTCAAGTCGGGTTGAATGTGTGCGGTCGGATCGTTGCAGGGTCGCCGTCGATCGACCGCCGAATTGTGGCGAAGCACGTGAAATCCAGGAGGAACTCTGCGTCATGGCCCTGCGCATAACGTGGTTAATTGCCGTTTTGATCGGTGTCTGGAGCGCGGCGGAAGCCGCGGACTATACACTTCCAGACGGAGTTTCTGTGCTGCCCGTGGCATTTGTCCCCAGCGACGAACAGCCACCAGACATCAATCAGCAGCAACTTTTTTTAAGGCAGATCCAGTGGACGCGACGGCGCTTTGGAGAAATGCTTGGCGGCGATACATTTTCGCTCGCACGGCAGGAGGAGGTGGCGGCGGTGCGCGGGGCGCGCCCCCTCGATTTCTACCGCAAGCAGCCGGAACGGGGGGCGCCCGACATCGTGGCCGAACTGCTAGCGCATTTTCGCTTCTCGCGATTCAACTGCCCCTATGTGTTTTGCATTTTGCTGATGAACCCGCGAGACAGCTTCCCTGAAGGCGGCGGACGGACGATCAACGGCGGGCTGAACACTGGGGGCGGCATGATGTACATCGCTTCTTCTGAAATGCAGCGTAACGAGCACTTTCAGTGCACGCTGCAGCACGAACTGGGGCATGGCTTTGGGCTGCCACATGTCGATGTCTACGGTTACGACATGCAATCCAGCCCGTCGATCATGTCGTATAACCCTGCGCATCACAATCAGGGGTTTCAACCCAGCCCGACTCCGGGGGGGCTGATTCCTGAAGACCGGCGCGGGTTGGCGCTCAACCGGCGCGTATTCCCCCGGACTGCTTTCGACCCCCGGCGCGACGTTCCTGCGGGGTATTCGCTGTCAAATCGAATTGTACCGCTGGGCCCGATGCAATTGCCGGGCATCGCGGATTTTTATCCGCAGGTGACGACCACCGCCGGCGAGGATGTGGGCAGCAAGGTCGCCAATGTCGTCTCGGCGGAAATCCAGCCGAGCGTGGGACCGGGAATCACGTATAACCCCGCGACGATGTGGCATTCGAAACCTTTGCCCGATGGCAAGGCGGTGCTTGACATTTCGTTCCCCATGCGTGTTCGATTGTCGGCGATCGCAGTCCACTCGCAGCACAGCGGAATCGACCACGCGGCGACGGCCCTGCGCCTGACGGTGGTCGATGGCACTGACCGGCGCACGGTGGTCGAGCAGGCAGACCTTGGCGTGAATCAGATCGTCAAGTTCCCTCCGGTGGCGGCAACGAACTGGTCGCTGGAATTGTCAGCGGGCAAAAGCCGCACGCTGGTGATTCGCGGTTTGAGGTTCTTCGACGGCGACGAGGAAGTTTGCCCGCACCAGGTTCCCTACCAGGACAAGCCGTCCGTCATTGATGGTCAGAACGCCGCCCCACTCGTAGGGCAGGCCAGTGCCCCGGCGGCGCCCCGACGGCTTACGGCCCCGGATCCCACAGCCCAGCTCAAAGCCCGCAAGACGGTAAAAGAGACGTTCAAAAGCGATTATAGCAAGGCCAAAAAAGCCGAGGCGAAGACTGACCTCGCCCGCGCGCTGCTGAAACAAGCGGCCCAGTCTGATGACGTGGCGTCTGTCGTGTACGTGTTGCACACTGAAGCGATCGACCTCGCCGTTCTGGCCGGGCGCTGGTCACTGGCGAATGAAGCGATCGATTCACTCGCCACCCGATTCGACGTCGATGCGTTGTCGATGAAAGAACGCACGATCGTCAAATTGAAGGCCGCCAACATGTCGCCGGCAGAAGCCGGACAACTTTTGGGTCAGTTTTTGGCGTTGGCCGACGAGGCGGCGGCCGCTGAAAAATATGCCCTGGCTGTCAAGGTGATGCATTCCGCGGCCGAGGAGTTTCGCAAGCCGGTTTTCAAGGCGTTGCGTGACCAGGCACTCGTCGAGGGTCGTCAATTTGCGATGCTCAAGGATGTGTTTGAAGACGCCAAGACGGCACGCGAACAACTGGCCGACAATGCCGACAACGCTGCCGCGAACCTCGCTTGGGGCCGATTTGTCTGCTTTTATCAGCAGGACTGGGGGCGAGGCCTGCCCCTGCTCGCCAAGGGAAACGACAAGGTTTGGGCGCCGTTGGCTCAACGCGACCTTGCGCCCTCTCCGTCGGCAAATGCGCTGTTGCAGGCGGGCGACGACTGGCTGAAGGCCGGCGAGAAGGAAAAAGAACCGATCAAATCCGGCGTACGCCTGCGCGCCGACCGGGCGTATGCGGCGGCGCTGGCTGCGGTCGAGCCAGGCTTCAAACTCGACCTCGAACAAAAGCTCGACCCCCGCCTCATTCGATTGTTTGGGGCGACGTACCTGGTTGCCAACGGCGACGCCGCAGGCGCTGAAATCGTCGGAACTGAACCGTTGTCGCCCGGCGAAACCTGGACAATTGAGTTCTGGGTTTCGACCATGTCCTCGCGCGGGACGCTTATCTCGAAAAGGCACCTGCCCGGCGACGCGACGGTGCTCGCGCATCTCGATGATGGTGTGGTCAATCTGAGCGTCGCAATCGGGGGTGGCGAAAGCGGCAGCGGGGGCGGCGCCCGGATCAACGACGGCCGTTGGCACCATATCGCCCTCGTGAAACAGGCCCAGGGCTTGAAACTCTTCGTCGACGGCCAAAGTGCCAGCTCAGCCACGGTGGCCACTCCGCTGCTTTCCGATTCGCCGTGGAAGTTCGGCTGCTCGCTGGGCCGACCGGCATGCGCCGCCCGTTTCGGCGGCACGCGCATTTCGAACGTGGCTCGTTATTCGGGTTCCTTTTCACCACAGTTCCTGCACCCCAGAGATCGGAAAACGCTCTACCCGCTGTAAGTCGCGACGGCCACCCCCGTGAAGATCGGCGGCGAATCGTGCAATCCCGCCATACGCCGTGACATTCCTGGCGCCTCAATGTCTGCCGCCTTGACATGCCACGTGGCCTTGTTGAGAATTCGCCGTACAAACGCGGCGGCACGAACGTGCCTTGCCTGGCAGAAATGGATGGAATGAGGCGGTCGTCATGATCACGAGCCTTCAACTGACGAACTTCAAGGGGTGGAAGCACACCGGGCCAATCCGGATGGCGCCCCTGACGGTGCTGTTCGGTACAAACAGCTCTGGCAAAAGCAGCCTCGGTCAGTTTCTGCTGATGCTGAAGCAAACGGTCGATTCGTCTGATCGCAAACTGGTCATTAACCCCGGCGATGGCAATACGCCGGTCAATCTGGGGTCATTTGAGGAATTGATTCACGGCCGCAACGCCAGCCGCAAGCTGGAGTTCTGCTTCACGTGGGAACTGCCTGAACCTCTGAACGTGCGCGACCCCCGTTCAAAATTCAGATGCACTGGCGATCGGATGCAGTTTCTGGCTGAAGTCGGTACGATCGGCGAGAAGCACGCCGCGCTGGCCGTGCACCGCTTTGAATATGGGCTCATGAACGGTCGCCAGGATGTTTTGCGGGTCAGCGTGGTGCGGCAGGATTCGGCGAAAGGAGAATACAAACTTGAAGCATCGCCGTATGTCCTCATTCGGAAGACCGGCCGCGGATGGGCGCTGGGTGCGCCAACGAAGTTCTACCGATTTCCCGACCAGATTCCGGCGTATTATCAGAATGCCGACTTTGTCCAGGATTTCAGTTTGCAAATTGAGGAATTGTTCCGTTCCGTCAGCTATCTCGGGCCGTTGCGCAACAAAGGCGAGCGGCTGTACAACTGGGGCGGGGGCGAGCCTGAAAGCGTCGGCGATTCTGGTGAAAACACGATCAGCGCGTTGCTGGCCGCCAAAGACCGCCGGATCAATACGGCCAAGAGCAAGACGAAAAAGGCATTTCAGCAGTTGGTCGCTGAGCAGCTCCAGCAGCTCGAACTGATTGATGAATTCGACATTCGGCAGATCTCGAGCCATCGCAAGGAATACGAGGTCAAGGTACGAACGCCCGGCTCGTTGCAACTGGTCGACATTCCGGACGTGGGGTTTGGAATTTCGCAAGTTTTGCCCGTCGTCGTGCAGTGTTTCTATGCACCGCCGGGCGCGATCGTGTTCATTGAACAGCCCGAATTGCATTTGCACCCCCGGGCCCAGGCACATCTGGCCGACCTGTTCATTGATGTGCTGGCGTCACGAGAAAGAGGGATCGATCGCAAAATCCAGTTGGTGATTGAGACGCATTCGGAGCACTTTCTCTATCGACTTCAGCGGCGGATCGCCGAAGCCTCGGCCGACCACCCGATTAACGCCGATCAGGTGGCGGCCTATTTCGCACATTCGACAGGAACTGAGTCAAAGCTCGACCCCCTGGAGTTCAACTCTGACGGCGACATTCTCAACTGGCCAGAAAACTTCTTTGGCGACGGCATGGGCGATTTGATCGAAAAGTCGAAGGCGGCGGCGCGACGACATCAACATCAGCACAAGAGGAAGCAGGCGGAAGCACCGTGACCGAGATCGTCATTGACACGAACGTATTGCTCGTCGCCGACCGCCGGGCCGATCAGATGGACGACGAGTGTGTTTCGGCATGCGTCAACCGGCTGGCGCGGGCCAAAGCCGATGACGTGGTCGTTCTCGATGACGCCTGGCTCATTCTCGGCGAATATGGCAACAAGCTTTCGACCCGTGGGGCTCCGACGCCGGGAAACGAGTTTTTCAAATGGCTGCTCCAGGTTCAGGCCGATACCCGCCACGTCTCACAGGTTGCCATCACACCGCGCAATCCAGAACAGACCCTGTTCGCAGAGTTTCCACCCGATTCAGAGCTGGAATCGAAATTCGACCCCGCTGACCGCAAATTCGTGGCCGTGGCCTGCGCACACCCTCGGCGACCGCCCATCCTTCAGGCTGCTGACAGCAAATGGCTCGCTTGGGAAAAACCTCTCAAACAGCACGGCCTCCGTGTTGATTTTCTCTGTCGTGCCGCTCTGGCCCAAATCAAAAAACGAAAAGCGAAAACCCCGCGATGAGCGCCGATTTCGTAGCGTTTCCGACGACCCCGCATCTTCTGTGGCTGGGCACGTCGCCCTTGCGAAGCGACAAGCTGTTGCCGCGCGTTGCCGCCGAATCGTTCCTGCAACAGCCAGTCGTCATTGAGGAAAAGATTGACGGCGCAAACGTTGGGATTTCGTTCGACGTGCGGGGCGAGCTCGTAGCGCAAAATCGCGGCAGCGTTTTGCGACCCGAGGCCCATGATCAGTTCAAACCACTCTGGCCGTGGCTGCGTCAAATAGAATTGCCGTTGTTCGACGTACTCGATCAGTCATTAATCCTTTTTGGAGAATGGTGTTTTGCGCGGCATTCCATTTCCTATACGCGCTTACCCGGCTGGTTTCTGGCATTCGACGTTTATGACCGGCGCGAGCGACGATTTTTCAGTACTGTCCGCCGCAATGAAATTGCTGCGCGACTTGACCTGCCGACGGTACCCCAGGTTGGCGCGGGGCGCGTCCAACTCGCTGAAATCCCCCATTGGATTGGCCAGTCAGCGTTTTATGATGGACCGATGGAGGGGGTCTATCTTCGGCAGGAAGATGAATCCTGGCTGCATCAGCGGGCCAAGGTCGTGCGCCCGGAATTCGCCCGGCAAATCGACGAACACTGGTCCCGTCAACCACTCGTGCCAAACCGGCTGGCGGCCACAACTGCGGTTGGGCCGCCGCGAACCGCGACCGATTCACGCGGGTAGGCCGTTTCAGGAATTGCGGCAGCATGCCGTCAAACCTGAGTTGACCGACGGCGCCCAACGGGCCAGGTCGCAAGTTTGATACCAGAATCTGCGCGGGACCGTCGTTGGGGTTGAGCAAAGACCGCGGGT
Source organism: Planctomycetota bacterium (assembly GCA_021781115.1). Lineage (GTDB taxonomy): Bacteria > Planctomycetota > Planctomycetia > Planctomycetales > Planctomycetaceae > JAJXXL01. The sequence goes on along the minus strand of JAJXXL010000282.1, from coordinate 9,958 downwards.
GCCCGGGCGGCGGCTGACAAATATGTCTGACCAGAACCACGGAAAAGGTTTCGGCCCCAAGTGTACCCGAACCTGTGGCTCGCGTATGATCTAGGGTGAAGCGTCAACGCGGCTGCCACGTCAGGCGGCGTAGTGTGGAACCAGCATGCACCCCTTGATCCGGTTTTTGTTTCCGCAACTGTTTCTGCTGGCGATTCCGGTGTGGTTTGCGTATCGCCGGTGGGGCCGTGCGCCTGGAATCGCGGGCGGGTTGCGCTGCGCTTTGCTGGCTGTGCTGTTGCTGGCGCTGACGGGGCCGCAGATCAACCGCGGCGGCCAGGGGCTCGACCTGGTCGTCGTGGCCGACCGCTCGCGATCGCTGCCGCCCCAGTCAGAAGACCGCATTCGCGAGTTGATTCAGAACCTCGAGCGGCAACGCGGCCGGGGCGACCGGATTGCCGTGGTGGCGTTCGGCGGCGTCGCCGCCAGCGAAGTCTTGCTGTCGGGCGAAGAGGTGCTCAAGAATTTCAGCAAGGATGTCTCGCCCGACGGCAGCGATTTGAACGAGGCCTTGCACACGGCCCTCGACCTGCTGCAAGACAACGCCCGCCCGGCGCGAATCCTGGTGCTTTCTGACGGCGAGGCGAACGGCCCTTCGCCCCGCGCAGCGGGCCGTCGGGCCCGCGAGCGGGGCGTGCCGATTGATTTTCGCGAATTTCCCCGCGAGCGGGCGGGCGATGTCGCCGTCGAGTCGCTGTCGCTGCCCGATACCGTCGCGCCCCGCGAGCCGTTTCAATATTCGGTGTGGGTATATGCCGAACGCGAAACCGCCGGGCGCGTCACCGTGCTGCGCGATGGCCAGGTGATCATGCAGGACCAGGCCGACCGCCAATTCACGGTGGGCAGAAATCGCCTGTTGTTTCGCGACCTGCTCGACGGCGGTGGGTTGTTCCAATACGAAGTGCGTGTCGCCACGCCGAATGACCCGCTGCCTGAAAACAATCGCGGCGCGGGGGTCGTGCGGGTCGATGCGGGCCCGCGGTTGCTCGTGCTGAATGCCGATGGCCAGGCCGACAACTTCACGCGCGCACTGCAGGCGGGCAACCTGCCGGTCGATGTTGCGCCGGCCAAAACCCAAAGTCTTGCGGCTGCCGAGCTCGATCGCTACCGCGCCGTCGTCCTCGAGAATGTACCCGCCGCCGATTTGGGCCGCCTGAAAATGGACCGCCTGGCGCAATTCGTCGAAGACCTGGGCGGCGGGCTGATGCTGACCGGCGGCGAGCGCAGCTTCGGAACGGGCGGGTACTTCAAAAGCCCGCTCGACGAGGTGTTACCGGTTTCCATGGAGCTCCGCAACGAACACCGCAAGACGCAACTGGCCATGGCGATTGCCCTCGATCGCTCGGGCAGCATGGCCGTGCCGGTCAAAGGCGGCAAGGTCAAGATGGATCTGGCCAACCTGGGTACCGCCGAATGCGTGCGGTTGCTGTCGCCGGGCGACAGCGTCGCGATTATTGCCGTCGACAGCTCACCCCACGTCATTCAACCGCTGACGCCCGTCGAAGACGCCGAAGCGATCGCCCGCAAGGTGCTTAAGGTCGAAAGCATGGGCGGGGGAATTTTCGTGTACGAGGCGCTCGTCGCCGCGGGCGAGCAGTTGCTGAAAGCCGACCAGAATACGCGGCACATTATCCTGTTTTCCGACGCCAACGACAGCGAGGAGCCGGGCGACTACAAGTCGCTGCTGGCAAAATTCGAGGCGGCGGGAATCACCGTCAGCGTGATCGGGCTGGGCACGAAAACCGACGTCGACGCCCACCTGCTTGAAGACATCGCCAAGCTGGGCAAGGGGAACATCCTGTTCACCGACGACCCTGAAGAACTGCCCCGGCTGTTCACGCAGGACACGATGAGCGTCGCCCGCAACACCTTCATCAAGAAAGATCCGACGACGCAACCCGACGGTATCGGGGGGCAAATCACGCCGGCGGCGCAGTTGATGGGCGAACTGACGCCCGGGCGTTTTCCACCGGTCGATGGTTACAACCTGAGTTACCTGAAGCCCGATGCGACGCTGGGCGTCGTCTCGCAGGATGAATACGCCGCGCCGTTTTCGGCTGTCTGGTACCGCGGGCTGGGGCGCGTGGCTGCCGTCACGCTGGAAGTCGATGGCCGCTATTCAGGCGGGTTCGGCGTTTGGGACGAATACGCCGACTTTAACATCACGCACGCCCGCTGGCTGCTGGGCGGGGCGGCGCCCGACGATGCGTTTCTGACGATGACCCGCGATGGGCAAGACGCCGTGGTGCAGCTCGAACTCGACCCCGACCGTCCGCAGAAGCTGCAAGTCGATGCCCCGAGCCTGAGCGTGATCGCGCCGGGCAATGAGCGGGTGGCTGCGGCCGAGATTCCGTTTCAATGGAACGGGCCGAACTCGCTCGAAGCCCGGTTCCGGTTGACGCAAACCGGCGCGTATCGCACGCTGGCGCGGCTGGGCGGCCGCAGTATTGTACGCGGGCCGGCAATTACGCTGCCCTACTCGCCCGAATTCATGCCCCGCATCGGGGTGCCCACCGGTTCGGAGGTGCTGCATTCGCTGGCCGAACTCACCGGAGGCAAACCGCGAATTGATGTTCTCGAAGTGCTGGCCGACCCGCCCCGCTCGGCGCGAACCACTTCGCTGTTGCCTTGGCTGTTCATGCTGGCGATATCAATTCTGATCGTCGAGATCGGCGGGCGGCGGCTGGGCCTGTGGTCGAAATTGGCCCGGGGCGTCGCGGCCGAACCCGCCGAGGCGACCGCGCCGTCTCATATGTCGCCGTCTGTAAAGCCGGCCAAAAGGCGCCTGCCCTGGGCGAAATCGCCGCCAACGGCGTCCCCGGCATCTTCGCCCCGCTCAGTGGCCGCGGCCGTGGCCCCGCCCGCCAAGGCGCCCGCCGCGTCCGACGTTTTTGAACAGGCCAAGCAGCGGGCAAAACGCAGAAATCAATGAGCGAGACGGCTTTCAGTTTTCAGACATGCGGGCGCAAGACTTGGCGTACCGCACGAATTGGCAATCGATCTGTCCGTCGAAAACCGACGGTCAATCGAACACTGAACACCGAACACCGAAAACTATGAGGCCTGAACATTCTCAATCCGCTCTTGGCGCGTTTGCGTGTCGGCGGTAGACTCTGCCCCCCTCTCTCAGGTCTTCGCAGTCCAATCGGATCACTTGTATCAGACAGGAAAAGCCATGCGATTCGCATGCCTCAAACGCCTTGCCTGGGCGCCTGCCGCATTGTTGGCGGCGTGTGCCTGCGCCGGATGCCCCAAACTCAACCGGGGCGACGGCCCCTCGACCGACCCGCTGTTCATGGTGACCGATCGCGTCGCCGACCGTACCGAAATAGACGAGACGCCACAGGCTGGCAGCGGTTGGAAACCGACCGCGACGTCAGCCCGCGCCGAACATGACAACGTCGAAAGTCAAAACGAGGAGCCTTCGGACAGTGCGTCTCGAGCGCGATGACCCACCTTCAATTTGCCAAAACTTCTCTGACTCCGTGCCAAGCCCCAAACGGTGTTGCCTGATTCAGTTGACGCAGCGCGCGGCGCGGCGACGTGGGGCAACAGGGTTCAGAGGGCCCTCCTGATTGGCGCAAGCCGACAATTCGGTGTCCGAGAGGCTCCTCGCGTGAATTTGGGCCGCCGAATGCAGCCCACACCGACATGCAACAGGCGATAGAGTACCCGCTTCGCGCCGGGTGTCAATGAAAAAAAATGAAAATCGCGGCGTGATTACAAAGTTCCTTTCGACGAGGGAATTCCTGCCTGCCGCGGGTCGACCGCAACGGCGTCACGCAAGGCGCGGGCGGCACTTTTGAACAGCGCTTCGGCAATATGGTGGCTGTTGCCGCCATAGTGCAGCACCATGTGCAAATTCATGAGCGCGTTGGCGGCGACGGCCTGCCAGAAGGTATCGACGAGTTCGACGTCGAAGTCGCCGATCTTCGTCGTTGGAAATTCGACGCGAAACACAAACCACGCGCGGCCGCTCAAGTCGAGCGCCGAAGTGACAAGCGTTTCCTCCATGGGCAGCGTGCGGTCGCCATACCGCGCGATGCCCGTCTTGTCGCCCAGTGCCTGGGCCAGGCCGCGGCCCAGGCAGATCCCCACGTCTTCGACCGTGTGGTGGAAGTCGACGTGCAGGTCGCCGCGGGCTTTGACGGTAATGTCGATCAGCGAATGCCGGGCGAGCAGGGTCAGCATGTGGTCGAAGAAGCCGATGCCGGTTTCGATGGCCGCGTTGCCGCCGCCGTCGAGATCGAGGCTCAGTTCAATTTCCGTTTCTGCCGTCTTGCGTTGAATGCTCGCTGTGCGGGCCATGGTGTGCCTTTCGCGTCAAATCACCCAAGTGGGCCTGTCGTCTCGTTCAGAATTTCGCCCAACGCCTGCAACAACTGGTCGACTTCAGCGTCAGTGCCCACAGTGATCCGCAGGCCGGCGACGACACCTTGCGGGGCGCCGGGTATTTCGGGGAACTTCATCAATCGCACGAGAATCCGCCGATCCTTGAGCCGCGCGCTGATCTGCTCGGGCGCGTGCCGCGGGTGTGTCGCCCAGACGAAATTTGCCTGGCTTTCGACGACGGCAAAGCCGCCGGCCCGCAACCCGGTTTGCAACCGCCCCCGCGTGGCCCGGATCCGGGCGGCGTTCGATTGCATCCAGGCCTGGTCTTCGAGTGCGGCTACGCCGGCGGCCAGCGACAGCGTGTCGCAATTGTAGCTGTCTTTCACCTTGCGCATGCCGCGAATCAGGTCGGGGTGGGCCAGCGCGAACCCCAGCCGCAGGCCCGCCAGGCTGTACGATTTACTGAGCGTGCGGGTAATAATGACCCGTTCGCCACCCGGCTGCCTGAGCAGTTCGCCGCGATGCGGTTCGTCGCAAAAATCGCCATAGGCTTCATCGACGACGAGCAACCCGCGGGGCGGCGTGAGGGCCGAAAGCTCAGCGTTGCTCCAGCGGTTGCCCGAAGGCGAATTGGGGTTGGGGACGATCGCCAGCTTGGCCTGTGCCGTTTGGGCGGCGGCTCGTGACGGGTTCCACGACCAGTCGGGGTTCAGGATCATCCGCTCGCGCCGCCCGCCTTGCAGGTCGGCCAGCGTTTCATACAGGATATAGCTGGGGTACGGGTACACCACCAGGTCCTGCCGGTCGACGAACGACCGCAGAATGATTGTCAGGTTCTCGTCGCTGCCGTTGGCTGGCAGCACCCAGTCGGGGGCGACGTTAAACAGCCGCGCCACCACGCGCCGAAACTGCGTGGCCAACGGGTCGGGGTACAGGTTCAGCCGCCCCTTGGCCGCCTCGTTGATCGCCGCGATGACACGGGGCGAAGGCGGGTAGGGGTTTTCATTGGTGTTCAGCTTGACCCACCCCGGTTCCTGCGGCTGCTCACCCGGCTGATAGCCTTCAATGCGGTCGATATCTGGTCGAAAGAAACTCATGAACCGCTCAGCACGCATAAAACTCGAAAACGGGGCCGAAACGGTTAGTATAACAACCCGCACGTCCGTTGCGAACCCTGCCCGCCGCGTATGCCTGGAGGGGGCCACCCTGCGCCCAGAGTCAGAGGGAACACGCTCGGCTAACCCGCGCGTCACGGCCGACGGGCGGAGGCTGCCGGGCGACTTGCCTTGCGAATCCACCATTCACGTTCGTTGAATTCGTAAATCACCCGCGCGGGAAAAGCCGCCGCCAGACGCGCTTTCGCGGCGTCGTCGGCGGGTTGGCGGGCCAGCAGGATGTCGCCCGTCAGGTCGGGCCGGTTGACGACGAAGTCGGTATGAAAATTCGCTGGTGGCTGGCTGACGAGCACCAATGCCGGGCGTTCACGAACTTCGCTGGTCAACAGCGCCTGGAACTTGGCGTGCTCTTGCCGCATCGCCCGGTACGGCGCCAGCTCCCGTTCAAAATCTGAATTCTCGCGGTTCGGGGCCAGTGGTGCGTACGTCATCAGAGCCGTTGAGCCCAACAGCCCCGCCCACCAGTACGGCATGGCCCGCCGCCCCAGGCGGCGCCACGCATTGAACAGAACTTCCGTTGCTGCGGCCAGCAGCAGGGCCCACAGCGGCCCCGATTCAAACACGTAGTGCCACCGCATGATGCCCGTGAACCAATATGGAAAATAGGCGGCGTGCAGGCAGCAAATCGCCGCGAAGATCAGGAGCGTTTCGAATCGCAGTTGCCCGGCGGCCAGCACGACCACGACGGTGGCCATCAGCAGGGGCAGGCAACCGAGGGTCCAGCGCCAACTGTTTTCCAGACGCTCAAGTGCATGATCGAGCGCCCAGTCGATCGTCAGGTTTTGCGCCCAGCGATCATACGCATCCATGAAATTCGGTGTCTGCCGTCGCTCGCCCCGCACCACGTTGTTGAAACCATAGACGTGCCGCGGGGTGTATTGGTCGGTGTACCGCTGATAGGGCGTTTCCCAGGGCGAACCGGTCAGTTCCTGATCATACGCGGCCTGCAACGCCATGCATGCCAATACCGGCGCGGCGAGCGCCAGGGCCAGTCGCCGTGTCGCAGGAATTCGCGCAGATTCGGCGGGCCTGCCGGGCCGCGCGAGTCGCACGACCCACCATGCGCCGAACGGAAACCCCACCGCCGCGGCCGTCAAGGGCCGACACAACATGGCGAACCCCAGGCCGCACCCGGCCAGCAGCGCGAACGCGATCGACGAAGCGGCAGCGCCCCGCTGCATGCGTAAAAACGCGAACAGAAACAGCATCAGGCCCACGCTCGTGGGCAGGCTCGACAGCAGCAGATTGCTGAAAATCGCCATGCCGGGCGAACAGGCGATCACCAGCCCCGCGATCAACCCGGCCCGGTTTCCCGCCAGCTCGCGGCCGGCGGCAAACGTCAGCCCGGCGACGAGTGCGTTGGCCAGCCAATACCCCCCATAGGGGTGGCCGACTGCGAGAAAGGGGCAGAGCCACAGCGCCGTCCCCGGAAAATACCGGCTGGCAAACTTGCCGTCGTTCAAGACATGGATCTGTTCAAATGCTTCGCGCGCCGTCGGGTGGCTGGGAAACCACAGCCGGCCCTGAAGAAATGTTTCCGCCTGAAACAGGTAGCTGTATTCATCGTGAATGCCCGGCGGCAGGTCGCCGAATTTGACCGACGCCCAGTAACTCATGGCCAGCGCCACCCCGGACACAATAATCGCCAGCGCCCACGCGCGTAACGGGCGATCGCCGTTTTCCGGCGGCCCACTCATCGGCGATGGCGCACCGGGCGGCGGCGAGCTGATCAGCCAGAGCAACGGCGCCAGCAGAAGCCAACCGAGCGACACCTGGGCTTGCAGTCGTGGAAATCCTTCGAGACCGCCGCACGCCGCCACGGCGGCCAATTCAAGCCCCACGCCATACGCCAGGAGTTGCACGATGAGCGAGTACGGCATTTTCAGTTGTGCACCACCGGGGGGGCCAGCCGTTTCACGTCGTCGGCCGTGAGATGAAAAATGTAAATCGAATACCCGGCCGTCGCCACGGGTGTCAAGCCGCGCAACCAGGCGCAACCGTCGTTCTCGACGCCGTAATGCCGGTAGCCGTACAGGTCATTGACGCTGATCGCATACCAGCCCGGCTGGGGCTGATGGTCGAATCGGCGGCGGCCTGAACCGCCCGCGGTGTCGAGCGCGGGGACCGCGAGCGACTCGATTCCCGCGGCCTGCGGTTCGGCGTTGCCGAAATACCGCAAATAAAACGGCCGCGCTTCAGGATGGGCGTCGTACCAGTCCTTGAGATACAGCAGATCCTGCCCCCAGTCGATGTTGGCGTCGAGCAGGTGCGCCGGCCCTTGCCGGGGGCCGCCTGCCGCCTCGTTAAAATAGGACAAGCTGTGCGGGTAGATGAGCAGGCTGCTCACGATCGACCAGGCGAGCGCGCCGCCCGTCAACACAACCAACCGCCGCCGACCCGGCCCGATGACGCGCGCCGCCTGGCTGATCCAGATCAGGCAAAAAGGCACAATCGGCAGGGCGTACCGCAAATACCGCGTGAAGCCTGTCTGGCTGCTGACCAGTGCCAGTACGCCCAGTGCAGGCGCCAGCAACACGCATTCATCGCGCCAACCCGCAGTGCCGCTGCGACAACGCACGGCGGCATACAGGGCGATGCCGACCAGCAACCAGGTTCCGAGCGGCGTCTTGACCAGAAAGGCGTACAGGTACCAGTACCACCAGCCTCCTTCTTTCTGCTCGCCCCGCAGGTAACACCATTTGCACACTTCGAAGTCGCGGCGCTGAATGTCCAGCCCGAGCAGGTAATAGTACGGCAAGGGGACGGGCAAGTTGGCCATGACACCGTGTGCAAAGCGATTGCCGGGCGACACATGGGCCCCGGTTCCGCCCAGGGTTTCGGATACGAACTGATACTGGCCCAACGGCGTGAATGTGCCTTCGTAAAGGTAGCCCAGGTTCAGCCCATCGAGACCGACCAGCAGGATGCACGCCAGTTGGAGCAGCGACGGTCGAACCGCAGCCGATTTGGATGCCGATGGCGCGCCGCCGATGCTTGCGTCGGGCATAGCTGCCGGTTCCGCGGCGGGGTTTGCATTGGGTGCAGCCGGCGGCGCGGGCCACGCGGCGCGCCAGACCAACCACAACACCACCCACAGACCGAATAACACGCACCAGGTCGATTTTGCCAGTTCGGCCGCGGCGAGCGCCGCGCCTGCGAGCAGCACATTCAGCCAGTTTGGATCTTTGAGCCACCGCCAGAAGCGGTACCCCGCCAAGACTCCGAGAGCGGCAGCGCCCGCATCGGGCGTGATCATCGCGGCGTTGGCCAGGATGTTGGGCGAAAAGCACCAAAGCGCCAGGGCGACCAACCCGGCGGCGGCGCCGTACAGCCGTCGAGCCCACCGCCAGCAGACGACACCCCCCACCAGGCTTAAGGGAATGCATGCCCAGCGGGCCAGCGTAAAATACCAGAACGCGCGGGCGCCATGCAGTTGCAGGAACCGTCTGCCCGCTCCGAATTCGGGGCGATAGTCGGGGGGCGATTTGAGATCAGCCCAGTCGCATTCGGCGCCCACCCAAACCAGGGGAACTGCGGCCAGCATCCGCACCAGCGGCGGGTTGACGCAATACAGATCGAAACGCCACAGTTCCCAATGGCTGATGCCAGCCGGAAGGTGCGCAATTTCGTCAATGCTGGGGCTGTTGCGATAGCCCATCCAGGCCAGAAGCCCCGCATGAATTGCGAGCAGCACGCCAGCCAGGCAACCGGGCCAGAAGGCGTCGCCCGGAGGCGTTCGGGCCGCGGGAACAGCCGGCATCGCGTGGGGCGAAGAACAGGTCGAAGTGCTCATCATTGGCGCCGTATTGTTTCACCCGATCTCGAACGACATCAAGGGGGCGGGCCGCGACATGCCTTGGCAACTCGCATTGCGACATTTTGGGCGCCAGCGGGACGACGCTGGCGAGTTCGATTAACGGAAACCACCCCCCCGGCGGCGTCCCAATGGGGCTTCGGCCGGAGCCGAGCGCCCGGAAAGCTGACTGTCGAATACCGCAGCCCCCGCATACGAAATCGCCAAGCCAACCACCACGATGTCGGCAAACACGACAACCAGTTCAGCGTCAGAAAGCGGTCCCCAGCCCCAGAGGAAATGACCGACCGGCTGCCGGAGGCGTTCTGCGATCGGCGGCGGAAACCGCATCGCGCGGCGGTATTGGATCCGGTCGGCGACAGCGACGGCCAATGCCAAAGATGCAAAAATCGCCGCAGCGATGCCGATGCGGCGCCAATTCCAGGGCGGGTTCACCCGCATGGGGGGCGCGGCGGGGGCCGGCGCGCGGGGCCGGGCCGCGGGCGGTGGCTGCCGCTCCGCGGCGGGCAGTTCGCCTGCCACCGGTACGGCCGAATCGACGCGGGCATTTTCAACCATTTCCGGTGCCACCCGCTCGTCGGGGCTGGCAGGAGATCGG
>JAJXXL010000275.1 GCA_021781115.1 Planctomycetota bacterium | reverse complement strand
ACTTCAACTTCATAAGTCATCACGCCGTTGTCAGTCTTGACCCGGTCGACGAGAGGGATTTCGGCGTGGTGCGATTCTTCGGCAAGCGTCGTTTGAACGACCATGGGGCAGTCGGCGAGTTTCACGGCAGCCACGTCGTCTGCCGCCCGCAGCCGCACGGCCATCAGAACCGCGGCCGCGACGCACCCCACACAGAACAGTCCGACAACCGAAGATGTGCGCATAATTGCAACCCTTGCCGCCCCAAAAACGACGAATCCGCCACACACGATCGGCCACCCGATCGACGGCATGCGCATCATACCCATCCAGCACGCCGTTGGGGAATTCTCCTCACCCCGTGCGAGTGATATGCAATTGCTGCCGACCAGATTCATGCCCTGCCTGCGCTCATTTTTGCAAAATGAGCTTACCGTTGCGGGTGACCAGCAACCGGTAAACTTCTTCACCGTGGAGTATCCGAATTTCGGTTTGCCCCTGGAGCAACGATTCGGAGGTCACGGCGCGCGGTTCCGGCGGCTTGTCGCCGCTGGCAACTGGCGTGCGATTCGGGTCGGCGTGCTCATCGACATTCATCATTGCTCTACCTCAAAACCAGGCGTGTGATTCGCTTGATCGTGCAAATCAGGTGACATCATTGAACTGGATGCGTCAAGCTTGCGGGCGTAAGTTTGCGCGGCAAGTGCAGGCTGGCCGCCGCGTTACAATTGCAATTCGACGGTTGGACGCAGTTCAACAGGCCCTATCCAAAGCATATTCATCACGCCATGACGCCGCCGGCGACGCCGGAAACGGCACACTAAAAATAAAAAACCGCTTGACGCCCCGGTTCTGAATCAGTACGCTGCGCACTATATTGAGAATGAGACTCAATGTCAACTTAAGCCATTGCCATCGATTTGTCCCACCCACGCCCCGAATACTGCCCCGCTGTCGCCAGCCACGCCCGCGTTCTTCGCTCGCCAGCCATCGGGAAGCCCCAGACCGCACCAATTTCTTTCCCTGGAACCTGGCCATGCGAAAACCTGTACGCCGAGCGTTTACCCTGATCGAATTACTGGTGGTCGTGGCCATCATTGCCCTGTTGGTCGGCCTGTTGCTGCCCGCCGTGCAACAGGCCCGCGAGGCCGCCCGCCGCATGCAGTGCAAAAATAACCTCAAACAACTCGGGCTGGCATTGCAGAATTATGAATCGGCGCACGGCGTGTTTCCCCCCGGTTATATTGCGGCAGGCCCGCTGATCAACGGTGAAACCGACACATCACCCGGCTGGAGTTGGGGGGCCATGCTGCTGCCCCAACTCGACCAGGCACCGCTGAGCCTGGCCCTGGACTTCAAGCAGCCGGCGACGGCACTGGCAAACACCACGGCCCTTCAAACCAGTTTGCCCGTCTTTCTTTGTCCTTCGGACCAGTTCACCGGCGCGACATTTCCCGTTGGCGACGGGTTGGGCGCCACCATGGCTACCGTGGCCCCTGCCTCGTACGCGGGGTCGGTGGGCAGCGATGCCGCCGATGTGGCGCTCGGGCTGAATAACAATGGTTTGGGCGACGGCGTACTGTTTCGAGATAGCGCAGTGCGCTTGGCCGATGTGACCGATGGCGCCAGCCAGACAGTTCTCATTCTGGAGCGGGCCTGGGGCAACGCACAGGGAACCTGGACCGCAGCCGTTCCGAACGGAGTCATCCATCGGGGGCTATTCAACCCCTGCCCCGGCTCCGACGCCGCCACCGGGCTGCCGCCCTTACTCGTGTTGGCCCACGGGCATTTGATGAACACCACCACCGATACCGACAGTGGCCTCGATGACCCCTCGAGCTTTCATTCGGGCGGCGGCCACATCCTGATGGCCGATGGATCGGTTCAGTTCTTTAAAAGCACGCCCAGTGACGCCGGCATCAACCCCGATGGTTCGACACGCTACACCGCCCTGAGCCTGATCCTGCAAGCGCTGTGCACCCGCGCCGGCAATGAAGTTGTTGGCAATGGCGCATTTTAAGGTTATCAGCAGCTCATTTTTAGACGGAGCTTTCCCCCAATGAAACGTGCGTTTTTGACCGCAGCCTTCGGACTGGTGGCGTGCGCCTTGTGCGACTGCGGGCGTTCAACCGCGCCCCCGCTTGCGGGCGGCCGTGAGGTGGCCTGGTGGGTCAACGCGGTACACGCCCCCGACCCGCAATTGCGGCGACAGGCGGTGCTGAAACTGGGCAACGTCGGCGACGCCGATCCTGCCGCCGCACCGGCCCTGGCGGAAGCCCTGCTCGATACCGACGCCCAGGTCCGCCGCGACGCGGTATTTGCGGTCGTGAAGCTCAAGACGCCGGGCGAGCAAATCGTTTCGCGGCTCGGCGACATGGGCCGCGCCGACGTCGAACCTGACAACCGCACGCTGGCCACTCGCGCCCTGCAAAAAATTCAGTCGCCCCACTAACACCGATCGGGCCTGCGCTGTAGACTGGCTTTCATGCGGCAATCGACCGGCAGGCATGGCATGGCCGGGACGCCGCGGCGAAAGATTGAGGCCCTACCGATGTGTGTTCCGCGGTTCTTCCGATTGACGTTCATATGGGTCGTATTTTGCGGGGCGCCGGCCCTGTGGGCGAATCCTGAACTCCAAGCGGCTGATGTGGCAAGCGATCGGCCCAATCACGATCGGCCGAATATCATCATCATTCTGGCTGATGATCTGGGCTTTTCGGATGTGGGTTGTTACGGATCTGAAATCCCCACGCCTAATCTGGATCGGTTGGCCGCCGACGGTTTGCGTTTCACCCAGTTTTATAATGCCGCCCGCTGCTGCCCGACTCGAGCGGCATTGTTAACCGGGTTGTACCCGCATCAGGCAGGCGTAGGGCACATGCTCGAAGACTGGCTGCCGCCGCACTACAGCACCGGGCTGCTCGAAAGCTGCGCCACGATCGGCGAGTTGCTGCAAGCCGGGGGCTACCGCACGTATCATGTTGGCAAATGGCACGTGGGCGGGTTTGGCAAACAGGGGCCGCGAAACCGACCGAATGAACGCGGCTTCGACCGGGCGTACGGCACGGCGGGTGGCGGCAATCATTACAAGCCCCAGCCGCTGTACCTCGACCGCGAAAACCTGACACCCGACGAGGCGTTTTACTCGACCGACGCCTTTACCGAATACGCCGTGCGATTTCTCGAAGAGCACCCGCGCGAGCACGCGGCTCAGCCGTTCTTTTTGCACCTGTGCTACACGGCGCCGCATTTTCCGTTGCAGGCGAAGCTCAATGACGTGATCAAGCACCTGGGCCGGTACCGCGACGGGTGGGATGCGCTGCGCGAGCGGCGGTATACGCGGCAAAAGCAACTCGGCATCGTCAGCCCGAACTGGCTGCTTTCGCCGCGCGACCCGGTGGCCGCCGCCTGGAGCGAACTGTCGCACGACGAACGCGACGAGTGGGATTTGCGCATGGCGGTTTACGCCGGCATGATTGACTGCCTCGACCAAGGAATCGGGCGCGTGCTCGACGCCGTGCGGGCGATGGGCGCCGAACACAACACCGTCGTGATGTTTCTGTCAGACAACGGGGCCAGCGCCGAATTCCTCGATTCGTGGCCCAACCCCGCCCGCGGCCATGAGCCCGGCTCGCTGGCAGGAACGCGCGAGTCGCACCGCTGCCTGGAAATCGGCTGGGCCAACGCGGCGAACACGCCGTTCCGCGAGCATAAAATGTGGGTGCACGAAGGCGGCATTTCGACCCCGCTGATCGTCCGCTGGCCGCGTCAGATTCGAGTTGGTGGCGGCCTGACCCGCCAGGTCGGCCACGTCATCGACCTCATGCCCACCTGCCTCGAACTTGCGCAACTCGAATACCCGGCCGTCTTTCATGACCGCGAACTCACGCCGCTGCCGGGCCGCAGCCTCATGCCCCTTTTTCAGGGGGCCTCGCTCGGCCCCCGCGTGCTGGCCTGGGAGCACGACGGCAACCGCGCGATTCGCAGCGGCGACTGGAAGCTCGTCTCGCGTTACGACGGCGATTGGGAATTGTACGACCTGCACGCCGACCGCACCGAACTGCATAACCTGGCCAGCCAATACGCTGGCAGTGTCGAACTCCTCGCCGCCCAATGGCAAGCCTGGGCCGACCAGGTCGGGGTCGCCCCGCTCAGCGCGTTGCCCAAGTCGACGTACAAACCCGATGCGAAGTACCGCCGCAAATCAGAACCCCCGGCCCGCTGATCGCGTGCGCCCTGCGGTTGCAGCAGCCCGCATGGCGTGGCCGAATCGCAACCTGTTTATCCTCATATCCTTCACGTGGCACCCACGACATGAAAATCACCCGGTGCAGCACAGCGGTCGTCGAGGCGAATTACGATTATACATTC
>JAJXXL010000399.1 GCA_021781115.1 Planctomycetota bacterium | reverse complement strand
CCCGAGCCACTGGGTTGTCGCGCCCTACGATCATGGTTGGATTGAAGGAACTGGAACAGTCGTCGAAGCGGCGGTCGGTCGCTGGCGCGCGCGTACGGTCTCCGGGCGGTGGACGCCGGAGTCTGACGGAATCCGATCCGGGTTTGCTGGATGCATTGGAGCGGTTGATCGACCCGGCAACGCGCGGCGACCCCATGTCCCCCTTGCGGTGGACATGCAAAAGCACCGACAAGTTGGCCGAGGAATTAACGAGACTGAATCACCCCGTCTCGGATCGCACGGTTGCGGTGCTGCTGAAGCAGAGTGGCTACAGCTTGCAAGCCAACCGCAAGTTGCGCGAAGGTTCGTCGCACCCGGATCGCAATGCGCAGTTCGAGTACATTAACCGGCAGGTAATTGCGTTTCAGAAGCAACAGCAACCCGTGATCTCGGTGGACACAAAAAAGAAGGAATTGGTGGGAGAATTCAAGAATCCGGGTGTCGAATGGCAACCGACGGGCCAACCACAAGAGGTGAACGTTCACGACGTTCCCGACAAGAAAATGGGCAAGGCGATTCCCTATGGGGTGTACGACTTGGCCTGCAATGAAGGTTGGGTCAGCGTGGGTATCGACCACGACACCGCCGAGTTCGCCTGTGCGAGTATCCAACGTTGGTGGAGTGAAATGGGCTCGGCGCGTTTCCCACGCGCGACCAAACTTCTGATTACCGCCGACGGAGGCGGCAGCAACAGCAGTCGCAATCGACTTTGGAAGAAGTCGCTGCAATGCTTGGCGGACGAACTCGGAATGACATTGAACGTATGTCACTTTCCCCCAGGCACCAGTAAGTGGAACAAGATTGAACATCGGCTCTTCTGCTTTATTACCAAAAACTGGCGAGGGCGTCCGCTCACCAGCTACGAAGTGATCGTGAATCTGATCGCGAATACAACCACCAAGACGGGCCTCACGGTTCGTGCCGCATTGGATCAACGACAATATGAAACGGGAATCGAAGTCAGCGATGAAGAACTCGAACACTTCAGCATCACGCGAGCAAATTTCCACGGTGAATGGAACTGCTCTATCAAGCCCCGATGTTAGAATTTGTAAAGGTTATTTCTTCGCCCTGCCTTAGCGGAACCGATTGGCTTCGATGAGGTTCTGATTACCTTGGCCGACCTGGAAAATCGCATGAACCAGAACAAGCATGCTGACGGCGAGGCTGCCAGCGGCCGAGTGTTTCTATGGAGCCCGGTCGGTTGCAGGAATTGCAGGAGTTCCAGGGAAGTTGGACCGACCAGGCGTTGCTGCAACCGATGACAACCGAGGCTCGGGGCGATGGGCCAGGCAAGGGGAGCGACCTGGTGAAAATCGGGCGGTTCGTCGGACCCAACGCTGCCCGCTGGATCGGGTGTCGAACGCCGCCCGGAAATGCCAGATTGCCCCAGGGCTTCCAGGGTGTACAATTTCCCATATTTTCTTTGACGTTCCGATGGACGGTGTGTGCGACGACAAAGCTTTGCGACTGTGCGAACGTGGCCGGCCCAGTCCATTGGCGGAAGGCCATTCGCTGACTCTCAAGGGGCGATGTGGATTTGCGGTTATCATCGGACGGCCGACCAGTGCGTCATGTACAACTGATTTGGCTACAGGGAGTTGCGTTGCGACTGACGCACTGACGCTGAATTGCACCGGGCTGCGATTTGGAAGAAGTGACCGCGAAGCGAAGAAAACTGGGGGGAATGGTATAGGGGGCATGAGGGGCGGCGAACCGCATTTGTGCGGGATCCGCACCGGCGGGGCCGGTCTTTGAAGAACAGCCATTCGCGGACGCTCGCAGGGCGATGAGAAGGAGATGAGGATTTGCGGTTATCATCGGGCGGCCGGCTAGGGCGTCATGTACAACTGGCTTGGCTACAGGGAGTTGCGTTGCGGCTGACGCACTGACGCTGAATTGCGCAACACGGCGATACGGAAGTAGCGGCTGTCAAAACAGACATATGGCACGAAGCGGCGAAGAACGGCGATCTGTGAAATGCGGCGGGGCGAGGGCCTCGTCATGCGTGGCACGATACGAGCGCTCGATGCCACCACCGGGAACGTGGCGTCGTGCAGCGGCCGTGGGCACGTTGTGCCGGGCTGGCTCCGACGATTGCCGCCGGGTGTCGCCGGTCAGACTTTGATCGTCGGAAGAGAAGGGCGGGTTTGACAGTTCGGGGGGGCGAATCGGCTGGTAGCTGTCAGATTGGCAGACGGCCAATGCGAGCCATTGTTAATCGAGTTGTGTAACTCGCTGAAAAATAGAGGGTTACAGCTCAGATTCAAATTGGTACACCGATTGCTTGAGGGTGGGGTGATTGAAGGAAAATATGCACGATGGCGGCTGCCCATGCCGGTCGCGATGGTTGGGCGACGGTTTTAAGGCAGCGGTAGCGTTTGAGATTCTTTCGTGCCATACCCGATGGTTGCACAATTAACCTGGCTGATTGAGGAGATGCTGTGGCGAAATTGATGACCTTTGACGAAGAAGCCCGAAAGTCTCTGTTGGCAGGCGTCAACAAGCTTTCGCGGGCGGTTGGCAGCACGTTGGGGCCGCGCGGCCGCAACGCAGTTTTGGACAAGGGCTGGGGTGCTCCGAAGGTAACCAAAGACGGCGTGACGGTGGCTGAGGATATCGACCTCGAAGACCCGTTTGAAAATATGGGCGCCCAGCTCGTCAAAGAGGCGGCCTCGAAGACGAGTGATGTTGCCGGCGATGGCACCACGACGGCCACAATTCTCGCCGAAGCCATTTTTCGCGAAGGCCTGCGGTTTATTGCGTCAGGGGCCGACCCCATGGCGCTCAGTCGCGGGGTTCACAAGGCGGTCGCGGCTGTTGTTGAAGAGTTGAAAACGCTTTCGAAGCCTGTCGACGCCAAGAATAAGAAGTCGACGGCCACGGTCGCCACGATCGCCGGCAATAATGACAGTGAAATCGGCGAGATTCTTGCCGACGCGCTCATCAAGGTTGGGGCCGACGGCGTGATTACGGTCGAAGAGGGCCGGCAGGTTTCAACCTCGGTTGAAATGGTCGAGGGGATGCAGTTCGAGCGGGGCTACCTCTCGCCGCACTTCGTGACGGATCAGGATTCGCAGGAATGCGTGCTCGACAACTGCCGCATTCTGATTTACGAAGAGAAGATCAGCAGTGCCAAGTCGCTCGTGCCCTTGCTGGAAAAGGTCTCCAAGGCCCGGGTGCCGCTGTTGATTATTGCGGAAGACATCGAAGGCGAGGCTCTGGCCACGCTGGTCGTCAACAAGCTGCGCGGCATTCTGAATGTGGCCGCAGTCAAGGCGCCCGGTTACGGAGATCGCCGCAAGGCCATGCTCGGTGACATTGCCGTGCTGACTGGCGGCAAGGCGATTTTCAAAGACTTGGGGATCAAGCTGGAGAATGTGGACCTGGCGGATCTGGGCGTCGCCAAGAAGATCAAGATTGACGCCGAGAATACGACGGTTGTTCAGGGGGCGGGCTCAAAGAAGGAAATCGACGGCCGCGCCGACCAGATTCGCCGTGAGATTACCGAAACCGACAGCGAGTACGATCGCGAAAAGTTGCAGGAGCGCCTGGCCAAACTCGCTGGCGGCGTGGCTCAGATCAATGTGGGTGCGGCCACTGAAACGGAAATGAAGGAGCGGAAGGATCTCATCGAAGACGCGCTCGCCGCGACGCGGGCCGCAATTGCCGAGGGGGTCGTTCCGGGCGGTGGCGTGGCCCTGATGCGTTGTGCCGCGGCCATTGAAAAGTTGCCGCTGGAGGGCGACGAGCAGCACGGCGCCCAGCTCGTGAAGAATGTGCTGGAAATTCCGTTGCGGCGGATTGCTGACAACGCCGGCATGGACGGCTCGGTCGTTGCCAATAACGTTCGCAAGCTGAAGGCCAAAACTCATGGCTGGGACGCGCTGAATGACCGTTATGGTGACATGATCGAGTTCGGCATTGTCGATCCGGCCAAGGTTACGCGATCGGCATTGCAAAACGCGGCCAGTGTTGCCTGTCTGCTGCTCACCACCGAGTCGATTATTGTCGACGAGCCCAAGAAAGAGGCCGATGGCCACCACGATGATCACCACGACATGGGTGGCATGGGCGGAATGGGAGGTATGGGCGGAGGCATGGGTGGCATGGGAGGCATGGGTGGCATGGGCGGCATGATGTAGCCGCCCGAGTCGACTTGCTCGTCGTGCCAGTGTGCCGTCAGGTTGTTTTTTACAGAATCACGTTCTTCATCTGATGACCATCAGACAATTCCGGAGTAAATGAGCATGCAATTGAAGCCAATGGATGATCGTGTTGTTGTCGAACCGCTGGAAGCCGAAACGACGACGGCG
>JAJXXL010000233.1 GCA_021781115.1 Planctomycetota bacterium | reverse complement strand
AGCAGTCGAAGGCGACGCCGCTGGGGGCGGTGGCAAAGTTCGCCGCGTCAGGCAAATCGAGTCGCAAAAAAGATCTGGGGCTGCTGGCGATGAGTTACGGCCACGTGTACGTGGCGTCGGTGGCGTTGCAGACCCGCAGCAAACACACGGCCGACGCGCTGCTCGAAGCCGAAACCTATCCTGGCCCCGCGCTCATCATCGCACACTGCCCGTGCATTGCCCACGGCTACGACCTGGTGCAGTCGCCCCTGCATCAGCGGCGGGCGATCGACAGTTGGGCCTGGCCGTTATATCGCTTTGACCCGCGACGGCTCGCGCAGGGCCTGCCCCCGTTTCAGCTCGATTCGCCGCACAAGCGGCTGCCCATGCGGGCCTATATGGAAGACGAGGCGCGGTTTCGCATGATCGAACTCCGCGACCCCGAGCGCTACGATTTTCTCGTCGGCGCGGCCGAACAGGCAGCCGTCGCGCGGCGGGCGCTGTATTTGCAGGTTGCGGGCATTCATCTCGATACGGCCGAACAGGAGCCGGCAGACCATGCTTGATTTGATGACAAACTGGGCGGGCGTGCGGCTGGCATCGCCCTTCGTCGTCGGCGCCTCGCCGTTGACCGACGACCTCGATGCGCTGCGCGAGTGCATTGCCGGTGGCGCGGGCGCCGTGGTGATGCGGTCGCTGTTCGAAGAGCAGATCCTGGCCGACCAGTTGGGTGCCCACCACTGGGTCGACTCGCGCATTGACACTGATGCCGAAGCCCGGTCGTTCCTGCCCGAATCGGAAGTCTTCGCACTTGGGCCGGCGCCATACCTCGACCGGCTGCGCAAGTTGCGGGCAGCGCTCAATGTTCCGATTATCGCTTCGCTGAACGGAACCACGCCCGGCGGCTGGGTCGAACTGGCCCGCGATCTCGAACTGGCGGGCGCTGCGGCGGTCGAGCTCAACCTGTACGACGTCGCGGTGTCGCTGGATGAAACGTCGGCCGCAGTCGAAGCCCGGCAGTTGTCCGTCGTGCAATCGGTCGTGGCCGCAGTGCACGTTCCAGTCCTGGTCAAGCTCTCGCCGTTTTATTCGTCGCTGCCCGGTTTCGTGCGGGGCGTCGAGCGGGCGGGGGCCCGGGCCATCGTCGTGTTCAATCGGTTTTACCAGCCCGATATCAACCTCGAAACGCTGGAAGTGAACCGCGAGATCCGGTTGTCGACAAGCGCCGAATTGCCGCTGCGGCTGCATGCCTGCGCCCTGCTGTGGGCCAAAACAGGGCTGCAACTGGGCATCACCGGCGGAATTCATGCCGGTGATGACGCCGTGAAGGCCGTGCTCGCCGGCGCGCAAATCGTGCAGGTCGTTTCGGCCCTGCTCGGAAATGGGCCGGGCCGGCTGGCCCGGCTCATTGACGAGTTTCGCACTCGGCTGTCGAGCATGGGCTACCGTTCGCTGGACGAGGCCCGCGGCGCGATGTCGTTCGAACGGGTTGGCGACCCCCACGCGTGGGAACGCGTCAATTACCTGCGCATGTTGCAAGGCTGGGCGCCCCAGCCGACGACGCGGCGCACGCGCTGATTACAGTGGCACGATTCCGTGGGCATTGTCGCGGGCGTGTGCCCGGTACGAACGCCCGGCCGCCAAAACACGAACGGGGCCGGCAATGCGACATTGCCGGCCCCGCCGTTTACAGTGTTCGAGCCTGCAACTGCGGCGATAAACTATTCGACCCGCAGTCGGTCAGGCTGGATCAGACAATGGCTAGAACCCGCTGTTGACCACGTCGCCCATGTTCATCGTTTCCAGCGCGGCAATGACGGTGTTCGACATATTGGCGCTGATGAAGTGAACTGAACCGTCGGCCATGACGACCTGGGCGCCGCCCGGATGAAACGCGTAGATTTCGCTGTCATTCATGGCGTTGACGGCCAAGCCGGGCATCGGGGGCGTGGCGCATGGTGCGCCGCCAGTATAGCCGTTGATTTCGGTGTCGGCCCAGCCCCAGCCATCGGTCGTGCATGCCGTGCTGACGCCCGGATCGCAGGAGTTGCTCGACAACTTGCCGGCGTAGTACAGGCTCGGGCGGCCGGCATCTTCAAAAATCAGCATCGTGTTCGACGTTCCGTCGGTCACGTTGGAAATCCGGATCGGGGGGGCGGCGGGGCCCATGTGAATGAACACGCCGGGCAGGTTGCCGCCCCAGGCGGTTGCCATAGCGACAGCCGCAGGCGTGCTGTAAAACGGGCCACAATAGCTGGCGGCGAATGGCGCGGTAACGCCTTCAGAACCGGAGTAATCGCAATAGCCAAAGGTGGGGGTCCCGACCACATTGCTCAACTGGCCAT
The DNA here is from genome assembly GCA_021781115.1 of Planctomycetota bacterium. Classification (GTDB taxonomy): domain Bacteria; phylum Planctomycetota; class Planctomycetia; order Planctomycetales; family Planctomycetaceae; genus JAJXXL01. The sequence continues at coordinate 2,063 of JAJXXL010000233.1, read as the reverse complement.
GATTCGCGAAATCGCTGGCGTTGGGCGACGGAACGCGCGGGTTGGGCGAGCTGGGGCACATGAACGCAGGAATCTGGGTTTGGGCCAGGCCACCATTCGTATTCCCCTGGGCGTTCGGGTTCTGCATGTCAGACCAGCTCACGCCAAAATTCATCTGGTTGTACAGCGGGGCCTGGTCCATGTACGGCAGAATCATCGTCGTCCAGCAAAAGAACTTGCTCGCTCCGCCCACGGCCGGGCCGTAAATCGTGCGTGGCGGGTACACCGTGAAGGTGCTTTCGTAATTGGCAATCGCCAGGCCCATTTGTTTCAGGTTGTTTTTGCACTGGCTGCGTCGGGCCGCTTCGCGGGCCTGCTGCACCGCCGGCAACAGCAGCGAGACCAGCACGGCGATGATTGCAATGACCACCAGCAGTTCAATCAGCGTGAAGCCTCGGGCGCGATTTCGCGGCAGTAACCTTGTTGTGACCATAAAAGTTTCCTTAATCGAGAGCAGAAACGGTTCACCCGACGACACGGCGCCAAGTGAATGTGACAGATTGCAAACAAAACGCCAGTAACGCCGGACGAACCCGTGCATCGCGCGAAAAGGAGCGCCAGTCAGTCGCGCTCGGCCCGCCGGTATTGTGTCGGGCCGGCGACGACCTGGGTCGACACGGTAATCGGAGGCAGGTTATTCGGGCCGGTTTCGACTTTTGCCGTCAACCCCGACAATGTCGGGCTTTGAAACTTTCTCGGCAGCCGCTGGGCTTCGGGCGGTTGGGCGTCGAGGCCAGAGGTTTTGTCAATCCGCTCGATCCAGGACAGCGTGATTTGATAATCGCCCACCGGGGCGCCATCTTTGGGGGCGTAGGTCGTCAAGGTGAACCGGCCGTCTTTGTCGGTCATGCCCGCGGCACAGGGACTGCCATCTTTCGCCCCACCGACCGGAACCAGCGTGACGTTAACCCCCGCCGCGGGTTTGCCGTCGACCGATACCTCGCCAAACGCCGGTTGTGCCGCCGAACCCTTAAAGTTTCCCGCTGGCTTGCCGCTGCAACCACTCAACAACAATCCGATGCACGCCACACCGACAAACCCCAGACGGCACAACGCCCCCCGGCACCGCGAATTTTCAGGTGACATGCAATGATGTGAGACCATTTTGAAACTCCAATTTTCAGAACGCACAGCCAAAACCGACGCGATAAACGGCGATGCCATGCACGCGCCGCAAATCACCGCGTTGGCGACAACCATAACCGACTCGTGTGAAGCTTTGATGTCGGCAACGTGAGATGTTCGCAGAAGATGCAGTTTTTTCGGCAAACTCTGCATCTGACATCGCACGGCTTCGGTTGGGAAACAATTCCAACACCGAAGTTGAATGCTACCGGGACCGGATGAAGACTTGATGTCTGAATTTTGAATTTTCCGTGAAGGTTGGCGGGATGCGCCGGGGCGATCGCCGCACGATTTGACGGTGCAGTTGCAAACCGCGTCGGCGTTTCGCCGCGCCCCGGTGGTGCCGGCGTCTCGCCGGTATGATCCTTAACAATTTATGGATGCTGAATTCGTGCGCTGATCGAACGCCCCTTTCCGGGTCGGATTCGCCGGCCTGAAAGGCCGGTTCTGTCAGCACAGGCCAGAGGCCTGTGACGCGGTCGGCACCCACGTGGCGGCCCTGAAGGGGCCGTTCAGCCTGCAACGATCGAATTCACACGGCACGGTGAACGCCCCTTTCAGGGTCGCCGGGGCGGGGCGGGCGGCGGGAACCCAGGGCTATCGCCCTGGGCTGGCAGAATGACCCTTTCAGGGTCCGCACGCCGGCCTGAAAGGCCGTGCCAAGACTTTGTTCTGCCCCTGCTCGAACGCCCCTTTCCGGGTCGGATTCGCCGGCCTGAAAGGCCGGTTCTGTCAGCACAGGCCAGAGGCCTGTGACGCGGTCGGCACCCACGTGCCGGCCCTGACAGGGCCGTTCCGTGTGCCAGGTGAAACGACCGTATCAAAACAGACGCCCACGGGAGGGAGGTTCCCTCTCGTGGGCGTTGGAAAAAAGGATCAGGTTCGCCGCAGGCGGTTAG
>JAJXXL010000095.1 GCA_021781115.1 Planctomycetota bacterium | reverse complement strand
CGAGGCCGGCGGGGGCGGCTTACATCATTCCCATGCCACCGCCGCCCATGCCTCCCATTCCGCCGCCCATCATGCCACCACCCATGCCGCCACCCATGCCGCCGCCGCCCATTCCATTACCCATCATGCCGCCCATGCCGCCCATGCCGCCACCCGACATACCCATCCGCATCATCATGGGGTTCATGAGCGGGATGACAATGTCGCCCACGGGGTAAACGCGGGTGTAGAGCTTTTCGCCCGCTTTGACGGTCGTCGTGATTTTCATGACTTCATCGTCAATGATGTAGGTCAGTTGCAACGGTTCGAGCAGCAGCTTCAGGGCACTGCGCAACGTAATGCCCGACAATTGCAGGGTGATGGGCACGTCGGTTTGCACGCCTTCGTCGGAAATCGCCGTTTCATCCAGGAAGATATTGATGTTGTGCAATTCCTTGAGGAAGAGCAGCGCATCTTTGAGGGGCGTTTCGTTGAAGTCGATGTCGGTTGGTTTGTCGAGCGCCTGCCGGATCCGTTCTTCGGTCTTGTTGTATTTCACAAGATCGACCGAGGCCCATTTCTTGCGGCGTGCGCTCAGCGCCTGCCAGACCTCGGGGTCGGGCCAGTTGATCGGTGGTTCATCGGGAAACGGTATGTGCGACAGCTCGACCTGATGCAACATTGCCAGGAACTTGTCGGCACGCAGGCTCCGCAGGCGTTGGGCTTTGTCGAGCTGCCCGGCGGCCTCGGCGTCGAAGATTGCGGCAGCCGTCGCACCCGAATACGGCGCCAACTCCCACGCGGCCCGAGCCACCGACTCGCCTTCTTCAAAGGCGTCGGAATTGCCCAGAAAACCTTCGGTCAACAGCGACCGCACGCGGTCGATCAGTTGCTCGAGCTTTTGATCGCGCTGGGTCAGTTGGTCGATCAGGTTGCGCTGGGCCTGAGCCTGAGCCTGGCGTTCGGCCAATTGAATGCGCTTGACTTCGAGCGCCTCGACGCGGCTGGAAATCGCGGTCAGCGTACGCCGCAGCCGGGCACGCATCTGCTCGCGGATATTCGCATCGACATCGACTGACGCTTCGACGGTGGTCAGCACACGCTTGAGTTCGCCCATGCCGGCTTCGGGGTCGTTTGACGCGACGCGGCGGACCACGTCAATCACCCGGCTGACTTCACGCTGCAACGCCTCGGCCCGCACTTTGCGGAGTTCGACTTCGCGTTGAATGAGGTCGTCCTGCCCGGCCGCCAGCGCATCAGCGGCCGCCGCGTCGTCGCTGTTGTCGATCGCCTGGCGTTGCGGCAACGCGCGGCTGTCGGCGGCAATGGCGGCGCGCGGTTCATCGGGCTCGTCGGTCGTTGTGTCAATGAGGTCGGCCGCGGCGAGGGCGGCCAGGGCGGGGGCGCGGCTCTCTTGGGCAGGAATTTGCGAGGCGACACCGAATGCAATGCCCAAGGCTAAAACAGTGCGCAGCGTCAAGCGTGAACGGACGGCCATCGTAGGGCTCCGGAGAGAGCGAGCAGAGGGAAAATTCGGAAGTCCCGAATCGTGCAGCAGCAGACAGCGCTGCAAAGGAGTGGCTACGAGGCTCGGGTGCAGGCTTAGGCACTGTACCACGTGTCGGCTCAATACAGGCGACAATTCCTTTCTTTTTCTTAAGAAATTGTGAAATTCCCAAACCGGTGAGGTGGCGCAGTCTGCCCGCGCCAGGAGGGCGGTCTGACGGGGCCGATCGCTAATGTGCCAAGTCGCGGCAGTCCGGTGGCCAGACCGCTGGCCGCAAAGTTCAGCCGACTTGGCTTCGGGGCGGGCGGGCGGGTATGCTCCACACAGGCGGGCTGGGGTCCGCCGCACGACGTGTTCACCTGCACAGTTCAACGATTGCCATGTTTCGCCGCTCATCACTCACTTGGCCGATCATCCTGGCCTCGACCATTCTGGCACTGATTGTCGTGCTGCTGGTGTTGTGGATCGTGGGGCAGGCAGCGGCACACAGTTGGCCGCTGTTGCTGATCGGCACGGTTTTTTTCCTGCTGTTGTTGATTGGCATGGTGTTGTACCTGATCCTGACGATCAAGGAGATCCGGCTGAACCGGCGACAGGCGAACTTTATCGACAGCGTGACCCACGAATTGAAGTCGCCGATTGCGTCGATCAAGCTCTGCCTGCAAACGCTCGATATGCGCGACGTCGACCTCGACCAACAGCGCGAGTTTCATCGGTTTATGCTGGAAGATGTGGGGCGGCTCGACGGGCTGATTGATCATTTGCTGACGGTGGCCCGGCTCGACCACGCCGAAAAGCCGGTGGCGGTCGAGCGCGTGCAGCTTGAACCGCTGTTGCGAAAATGCGCCGAGTTGATCGAGCGGCGGTACAAGTTCGAAAGCGGGCGGATCGAACTCGACCTGCAGGCGTGCGAAGTGACGGGCAACGCGCACGACCTGGAAATGGTATTCATGAACCTGATTGACAACGCCATGAAATACGGTGCCGCCACCCCACAGGTGCGCGTGCAGTTGTTCGCGGCGGGCAAAGACCGCGTCATGGTGCGCGTTTCAGACAATGGCGCCGGGGTGCATTATGAGCTGCGGCGGAAAATCTTCGACCGTTTTTTTCGCGGCGGGTCAGAGCTCGAACGCACGACGCAGGGGACGGGGCTGGGGCTCTACCTCGTCAAATCCGTTGTGGGTAAAATGCGGGGAAGCGTTCACGTTCAGGGCCGCGGGCCGCTGGGCGGCGCCACGTTTGAGGTTGAGTTGCCAGGCGTCGCGTGCAGTGAACCGCCTCCGGTTGCAACCGCGGAAAGCGCCGGGGCCTTGACCGTGAGGAACCCGTCATGAAAGCCAGGATTCTGATTGTCGAAGACGAGCGGCATATCGGCACGCTGCTGAAATACAACTGCGAGGGCGAGGGGTACGAAGCCGAACTGGTTGGCGACGGCCCCGCGGCTATCGCGTTTATGGAACGAGATCCGTTTCCGTTTGACCTGGTGATCCTCGACTTGATGCTGCCGGGCATGAGTGGTTACATGGTGCTCGAAAAACTGCGGCGGGCCAACGTGCATATTCCCGTGTTGATTTTGAGCGCCCGCACACTGTCAGAAGACCGCACGCGCGGGTTCGATGCGGGCGCCGACCAATACATGACCAAACCGTTTGAATTGCCCGAATTGTTAAGCCGTGTTCGCGGTTTGCTGGCGCGGCACGCGCAGGTACGCGGGACGGCGCCCCCGGCCCCGCCGCCGACCGGCGAAGTCTTTGAATTTGACGGGGCCGTCATCAACTTCACGCGCCACGAAGTGACCGTTCGCAATGAACCGAAAGTGCTCACACCGCTGGAACTCAGGCTGCTGCGGTGCTTCATTGAACACGAAGGCGTCGTGCTTACACGCAATGAACTGTTGAACCAGGTGTGGGGGTTCGATTCAAACCCCACGACGCGCACGGTCGATAACTTCGTGGCCCGCTTGCGGCAGCATTTCGAGGTCGACCCGAGCCGCCCGCGGCATTTTCTGTCGGTTCGCGGGGTGGGTTACCGGTTCCTGCTCAACCCCGCGCCGGCGGCTCACGAAGAAGAGTCGGAAGTTGATTCTGACCCGGCTGCCAAATAGCCGCGGATATTGTGGTCTGACCGGCGGTCGTTGCTGATTTTCCAACTCGGGGCGCGCGGGGCGTTCGCGCCCGCGTTGGCCCAACCTGCGACGGCGCCGGCAGGAGTGCACTCTGAAATTGGCCTGAGGCAACTCTGGACTTATGGACACCGCGCGCAACTCTGCCTGTCAACGTTACCGCGCCCGCTGGCTGTTTCCCGGCCTTCGCGCGCCGCTGGAAAACGCGACGATCGACGTCGAACAGGGGCGCATTGTCGCCATAGCGCCGCAATCAGACGCACCGGCCCGCAACCTGGGCAACGTGGCCGTCATTCCGGGGCTGGTCAACGCGCATGCGCATCTCGAATTCAGCAATCTGCCCGCCCCGATCGAGCCGCGGTTGCCATTCACGGCTTGGCTGACGGCGCTGATCGCGCACCGGCGGGCCAACCCGGCGGAGCGGGTGACGGCGATTGACCGTGGCAGTTGCGAGTGCGTGCAAGCCGGTACAACCGTCGTGGGTGAAATCGCCACGGCCGGTTGGCAGCCCGCGCTTGTGCCGCAACCCGGTTTGCAGGTGGTGGCCTTTCATGAAGCGTTGGGGTTGTCGCCAGACCGCAAACCCGAACAGTTGCGCCTGGCTCGAGCGCACGTCGAGCGGGCGGCCGCGAAGGACACCGCGGCATTCGTGTGGGGGCTGAGCCCGCACGCGCCCTACACCGTGCACCCGGAACTGTTTCACGGTCTGGTTGATCTGGCGGCCGAATACGCCGCGCCTCTGGCCATGCATTTGGCCGAAACCCAGTCAGAGTTGGAGTTGCTCGATCAGGGTACGGG
>JAJXXL010000357.1 GCA_021781115.1 Planctomycetota bacterium | reverse complement strand
AGACCAGCCGACGACCGCCGTATCGGGCCGCACGGCGCCCGGCGAGCCGGTGAAGATCGCCCTGCAGGATCGCGATCGCGTGTGGGATGAAATCGTCGATGTGGTGAGCCAGCACTACGACATTCAGGAGGAAACGCGCGGCGCAGCGATTGGCGATAATTTGCTGGCGCGCAGCCAGCCCGGCTCACAACCCGCCGCAGTCGGCGACGAAGAAGTTCCTGAGCGCCTCAAACGCGCGTCGCGCAGCGATGCGCAAGGCGAGCTCGCCGGCGGTTGGACCGGCGCCGATGCCAATACCGAATCGCCCGTGATGTTTCCCGAGTCGGAAACGGCTGACACCGCAGCCACTTTGTTTTCACCCGAAGCGGGTGAAAGTTCGCCGTCGATGCGCCGCCGCAGCTACCTGCACATGACCCCGGCTGACAAGGGGTTTCTGCTGGACGTTTCGGTGTTCAAGGACGTATGGAACCCGCAGTACCCCGAGCCGTTTTCACTGGCCGCCGCCAACGACGACACCGCCGACGAGGCGAACGCCGATTTGCCTCCGCGATGGATCGACGACGGCCACGACGCGCGGATGGAAGAGGCCCTGGTTGCGGAAATTCGCGAACGGCTCGACGGCGAAGGTTTGGCCCCGGCGTGCGACGAAGAGGACGACGAGTGCGGCTGGTACGAGCAACTCAAGCGCGACCTGTGGTCGGGCAAGGAAAAATGGCTCACCGACCAGAGGAATTTTTATTCGAAGCCGTACCTGATCAAAGCCGGACTGGGCATCGTCGTGGCGGCAATCATGGCCAACACGACGATCGACGGCAAGTTCGACGGCTTCTATCAGAACAACATGGTCAGCTCCGGCAGCGATGCGTTCGTCAACAACATTCACCCGCTGGGCGACGGCACAAAAACCCTGCCGTACATTATCGCGGCGACCGCCATTACAACTCTGACCAAGGATGCGCCGTATTTCTCGTACGTTCCGTTTTGGGCGGAAACGAACGAATGGGGCTGGCGCACGCTGCGGGGCTACGCGGTGGGGACGATCCCGCTGTTGACATTGCAGTATGCGTTCGGCACCGATCGCCCCGGCGCGCAGCCCACCGGCTCGCACTGGACGCCGCTCAAGCACGACCATGGCGTGAGCGGCGACGCCTTCATGGGCGGCATGCTGTTCATCACTGCGGCCAAGATGACCGACAACAAGTTGCTCAAGGCGGCGTTTTACGCCGGCTCGACCATTACGGGCATTGGCCGGCTGAACGACCACCAACATTACCTGTCGCAGGTGTGCTTCGGCTGGTTCCTGGCGTACCTGTCGTGCAGCGCGGTCGACGACACGCAGGAAGAATGGAAGCAGTACAAGGTCGTGCCGGTAAACATGAATATCGCCGGCGGCTACGGCTCGGGCCTCGGCGTCGAATTCAAGTTCTGACCGCGGCGGCGTGCAACACCAGCCCGTGGCCGCCAACCGGCAGATCACGCGGCGGGGGCCGGCGGCGCGGGGCGGGCCTTTTCGGCGTTCAGCTTGTCAACAACCGCCTTGCGTGCGGCGGCGGCAGCAGCGAGTTGCTGCGCGTTTGCGGCGGCGGCCTCGATGGCCTTGGCCGTTTCGGGAGTGGGGTTGGCTTCAGCAGCGGCTTTGTCGGCGGCAGCTTTCAATTGGGTAGCACGGTCGCTGGCGGCCTTGAGTGCGTTGGCGGCATCGGTCGCAGTTTTGTCAGCCGTCGCCTTGTCAGCGGTCGCAGCGTCAAACGCCGTCTTTGCCGCGGCAGCGGCCTTTTCAGCGGCTGCGAACGCCTCGGTCTTCGCCGGAACATCCTTTTTGTCTTCGGCCTTTTCGGCCGCGTCTTTTTCCTGGCGGGCCTTTTCGAGGTTGGCGCTGGCGGTTGCCAGGGCCGCTTCGGTCGCTTTCAGAGCTTCGGCTTTTGCCGGCGGCAGTTTGTCGGCTTCGGTTTTAGCCGTTTGCGCGGCAACCGCCGCGGCTTGAGCGTCGGCGGCCTGTTTGGCTGCGGCATCGGCGGCAGCTTTCTTGTCGGCGACTGCCTTTTGCAGCGCAGCGAGTTGCGCCTGGGCCTGATCGGCCGCGGCCTGGGCGGCCGCATGCTCTTTTGCCGCCGCTTCGATGCGCGCGGCGAGAGGAGGCGGGTTCGTGGGCAGGCCGGCCAATTCACGGGCGTCGTTGGCGTTCCAGACGCGAACCGTTCCGCCCCAGTCGCCCGCGAGAACGGACGTCGCTGCTTCTGCAAAAGCGACACGTGTGCCCAGATCGGGCAGCGCGGGAAACGCCCGCACCTGACCGCCGTTTTGATCCCAAAGTTTGGTCACGCGGTCGCGGCCAGTCGAAACCAGGCGGCCGTCGCGCAGGAACTGCACCGATGCAGCGCCCCCGCCGTGCGCGGCCCACGACTTCACCTGCGTGCCGTTGTTCATCTCCCAGAGCCTGATCGTCGAATCTTCGCTGGATGAGGCGACGAGGTTGGCATCGACCCGCCAACTGAGCCCCGTAATGGCCCCGGTGTGGCCGGTCAGGATGTAAAATTCGCGACCGGTGTTGGCTTCCCAGATGGCCAAGCCGTTGCTGCGATCGCCCGTGGCCAGCAGCACGCCGTCAGGGCTGAACTCGACCGCCGTAATCCAGTCGGTGTGCTTCTTCATTTCAAACATCAGTTCGCCGTCGGCTGTCGAGTACACCCGCACGATGCGCTTCGGGCCGCCGAGCGCGATTTGGCCGTGGTTGGGGCTGATGTCGGCGGCGAGCACCGCGTCATATTCAGAACCGACTTCCATGACCCGTTTGCCGGTTTTCACGTCGAACACAATCGCCCGGCCCGATTGACCGCCGCGGCCTCCGGCTGCCAGCAAGAGCGCGCCGTTGCGGCTGAATTTCAGGACATTGATCGTGCCCTCGGGAAATGGCAACACCCCGGCGACGGTAAAATCCTGCAGGTTGTACAGCAACACCTGGCGATGACCGGCCACGGCGGCCAGCGGCGCCCACGGACTGGCGGCCAGCGCGGTAACCGTGTTGCCCCGCGGCGATAGAAACACCGGCTCGGTAAACAGGCTTTCAGGAAACGCGGGCGGCCCTTGCGGCTTGTCGGTCGAGATAGCCGTCGTGCTCATGGCAAATTGCGATTTCTTCGCGATTTTCGGCTGGCTGGCGGCGTTTTCCAGCGCGCCGCCCTCGATCCACTTTTGAATGACGGCGAGCATTTCATCGGGTAATTTAGGCTCTTTCGGAGGCATTTGCGGTTGCCCCTTGTGCGAGACAAGCTCCCACAAGCGGCTGTCATCGAGATTGCCCGGTTCAACCACGGCACCCGAAGCCCCGCCTTGCATGGCGGCCCCGTAGTTGTCGAGTACGAGCCCGCCCTTGGCCTGACCCGCATCGTGACAGGTTGCGCACTTCGCCCGCAAAATGGGCAGCACGTGATCCTGATAGGTAATCTTGTCGGCCGGTTTGCCTTCGGCGGCGGACAACGAACCGGACCACGACACACAAAATGGCACGGCGATCAGCATGAGCGCCAAGCGGGTTGCGTTGCTGGATTTTATCGAGGGATGCATACGAGGCACCTGCCAGGGACGCGCCGCGCAGGACGCGCGGCACGGCGGGTTACAATTCGCTTAATGATTGAACAGGAATTCGCGGCTGTTGAGCAGCGACCAGAACGCGTCTTCAAGGCCTTTTTTCACATCGCTGCCGGGGGCAAACACCGGCTTGAACACCTCCTGCTCGGCAGGCGTCGGCCGCCGCGACAGGCAGGCAAGATACAGGCGTTCGACAATTTGCAGCGGTTCGAGCTTTTCTTTCAGCATCGCATCGATCACGCCGCCCGAACGGAGTTTGTTGTTGACCGTTTCGCCGTTCAGCAAATGCAGCGCCTGCGAAAGCGTCGGTTCCATTTTGACTTCGCACGAACAGACCGTTTCGCGGGTGGCGCGGCCGAAGGTCGTCAGGAAATAGCTCGAAGTGCTGCCGTCGGCGATTTGCACCGCCCGCGAACCGATCGGCAAACCACGAAACTTTTCGCGCGTGTTGGTGACTTCACTGATGCAATCGAGCAAAGACTCGGCCTTGATCCGCCGCAGGTTGGCGTGCGCAAAATTCTTTTCGTCGCTCATGTTGCTTTCGTTGCGCTCGGTCGAGCGCTGGTAGGTTTGCGAGCGACAGATATCGCGCACGAGTTGTTTGAAATCATAGTTCGTGGCGGTGAACCGGCGGGCGAGTTCGGCCAGCAGTTCGGGATTCGAGGCGGGGTTGCTGATCCGCACGTCGTCGACCGGGTCGATAATGCCCAAGCCGAAGAAATGGGCCCACACGCGGTTCGCGAAATTCGCCGCGAAATACGGATTTTTCGGCGAAGCGAGCCAATTGGCCATGACGATGCGGCGGTCTTTGCCGACGACATCG
>JAJXXL010000180.1 GCA_021781115.1 Planctomycetota bacterium | reverse complement strand
GTCAAACAGATCGGTTTGTCGAGGATCTTCCAGATGCCGCACCATGTCGCTCCTTCTGCAGGTGCCGAGCAAAACATAGCGCAAAACGATTCCATTGACCAGGGCGGGGCCAAGAAAAACGCCCACTTTTCGTCGCGACTTTTGTCACACGTGTCTGGGGCGGTTAGACGAGGACTCGGCTGAGGAAGGCCTGGGTGCGAGGGGTTTGGGGGTTGTCGATGACCTGGCTGGGCGTGCCTGATTCGACGATCTTGCCACCGGCGAGTACGATGACGCGGTCGGCGGCGCGGCGGGCGAAGCCGATTTCATGGGTGACCATGACCAGCGTCATGCCGTCGCGTTTCAGTGCTTCGACGACGTCGAGCACTTCGCCCTTCAGTTCAGGGTCGAGGGCGCTGGTGATTTCGTCGCACAGCAGGCCGCGCGGCTCCATGGCCAATGCCCGCGCGATCGCGACGCGCTGCTTCTGCCCGCCTGAAAGCTGCCACGGAAAGGCATCGGCCCGGTCGGCCAACCCCACCCGTTGCAAGAGGCGCAGGCCGCGGTCACGGGCGTCGTTCCTGGCGAGTCGCAGCACGTGCAGCGGAGCCTCGATCACGTTTTGCAGAGCGGTCATGTGGGGAAACAACTGAAAATCCTGGAAGATCATTCCCAGCAGCCGCTTGACCTGGCGGGCCGCATCGGGCCCAACCCCGCCAGGCGCTTGCGGGTTGAGCCGGTGCGGGCCGACGCGAATTTCGCCCGAGTCGATCGTGAGCAGGCAATTGAGGCAGCGCAACAGGGTCGATTTTCCGCCACCGCTCGGACCGATCAGCGCCACGGTTTCACCAGGCGCGACGCTGAGGCTGACTCCGTCGAGAACTAACTGGGTCCCATAGCGCTTGACCACATCGCAAACCTCAATAAACGGCTCGGGCACTGCGCCGCCCTGTGGGGCGGCCGTGGGGGGCGGTGAAACCTGCTGCTGATCGTCTGTCATGTCGTTTCCTGATCAAGCCTACGTTGCCGCCACGATCGGCGGGCGTCATGCCGGGTGCTCCCAGGCATTTGGATGTCACGCAGTCTTTTTCCATTTCTCGCCCGATGTCTGTCGGGAAAGCAACCCCGGGATGTGCCCAACAGACTTGCCTGCGATTTCCATCAACCCATGCGGCTGCTCCAGCGGGCTTCGAGCCGGCGCGACAAATAACCCAGCGGTACAGACATCACGAGGTACAAGGCCGCCGTCGCCGCGCCGATTTCCAGATACTTCAGGCTCGAGGCCGACAGCATCTGGTACTGCTTGGTCAGTTCGACGACCGCAATCACGCTGACAACGCTGGTGTCTTTGAACAGAGCCACGAAGTCGTTGTTCATTGGGGGCAGGATGACGCGCAGCGCCTGCGGCAGGATGACCCGGCGAAACGCTTGGCGTTGCGACATGCCCAGGCAGGCGGCGGCTTCCCACTGGCCGGGAGAAATCGAGCCAATGCCCGAGCGGTAGATCTCTGACTCATAAGCCCCGTAGTTCAGCCCAAAGCCGATCACCGCAGCATGAACCGGCTGGAGATCGAGCCAAGTGCCCCAACCGTAAACTTCGGCGATTCCGGGCAGCCCGTAATACAGGAAGAATAGCAACAGCAGCACGGGAATGCCGCGAAAAAACTCGACATACAGCAGCGCGACCAGGCGCAGCGGCGCTGGCCCGTATAACCGGGCCACGGCGACGGGCAGACCGATCGCCACGGCCAGCAGCATACCGAATATGCTGATCAGAATCGTCGTCTGGGCGCCGTCCAGCAACAGAGGGAAGAACCGGGCGAAGGTCCACGAGAGTTGCGATTCGGCAGCCACGTCGAGACTGCTCGCGCCAGCCAGCCGATCTTGCTCGTCATTCCAGATGCCCCATTTCTCGTAAATGTGCCGCAATTCGCCGGTGGCGATCAGGCGTTCGAGGGCATGATCGAGTTCCACGGCCAGTTGTCGCCGATCCTTTCGCAGGGCAATCGCGTAATATCCTTCGGCAAACGGATCGCCGGCGAATCTCAATTTGCCGTTGGGCCGCGCGTAATACAGGGCAATCGGAAAATCCAGCAGCACAGCGTCGATGCGTCCATGTTCCAGGTCAGAATAGGGTTCGATCTGGTTGTCGTAGATTTTGGCGTCGATCCCGGCATGATTCAGGATTCGGGAGGCGGCAGTGTCTTCCATCGTCCCCACGCGAATGCCCGTTTTGTTTTGGCAGTCATCGAATGTCTGGATGCGGTCGTCATTTGCGCGCACGACCAGTTGCTGCTGAAAGACATAATAGGGATGCGTGAACAGCAGCTTTGCCCGGCGGTCGGGAGTGACTTCGATGCCATTCATGGCGATATCGAAATCACCGCGCTGCAGGCCCGCGATGAGGCTGCGAAACTGGTACTGTCGGAATTTGATCGGGCGGTCGAGTTCGCGCGACAGGGCCTTGGCCAGGTCGACTTCGAAGCCAACCGTCCGGGCTGGGTTTTGCGGGTCGTCGAAAATGAACGGCGCACCGCCCTCGGCATCACCGCCCCAGATGAGGGGCGGTTCGGCGGCGTGTATCGGCCTGGCAAGAATACAAACGAGCAGGGCAGCGCACGCCTGCATAATGCGTTGAGGTTTGATCACACCGAATCCTGGTTACCTGGCAACAGGCTGACGCCGAAAGCGGCGATGCGATCAGCATATCGAGTTGCGCGGACGCCGAAAACGGCAACTCGCCGAGGCTGAAGCCGCAGAATGCAGCAGCCCGGCGTTTAACCATGGGGCTGGTCGTCGCCCGCCTGTTCGAGACGGTCGATGAATTCGGGCGTCATGCCGGCCGCAAGCCGCGCGGCGCGGTTGAAGGTTTTTCCGCGGGCCTTGCCGGGCCGCAGCGGCCAGTTGAGGTGCGATTCAAACGCATCCCAGTCGGATTGTTCAGGGGGTTTGAGTCGCCGGAGCCATTCCAGGCCGAACGCTACGTGGCCGATTTCATCGCGATGAATGGCCCGCATGATGCCGGCACTGCGGTCATCGCCCGCGTGGGCGAATTGATCGGCGAATTCCAGGGTATGATCGAGGTTGCGGCCTTCGAACATCAGTGGCAGGCCGGCCAGGTAATCGAGCAGGCCGCGGAATTCCTGGGCCTTGGTCCAAATGTAACCATTCACGGGAATCTCACCAAACCGCAGTCCCAGTTCGTCGAGCCGGTCGAGGTGCCACCGCGTATGCCGCTGTTCATCGGCCATGATACGCACCAGCCCGCGGCGAAAATCGGGGGGAGCATCAGGGAAGGCGCACAGCACGAACGCCATGACCTCCAGCGCGAGCAGCTCGTGGTTGGCCATGATATGGTGCGCCACGGCTCGTCGCCGCGGGTCGCGCATCGCCCCGGGGCGGGGCATGGCGGGCGATTGCCGCCGCTGGCAAAACCTGAGTTCAGGGGGCCGGGCCGGCAAGGGCGGGCGCACGGGCTGGCCGGGGCTGGCGTCGGTTGGGGGTTCGCCGATCGGTGCGAGCTTGGCGGCAATGGATTCGAGTGCCAGCACCTGCCCGGCAAACTCACGGAATTCCATGCCGCGCACCCCGCTGCATACCGCAGCGATTGAAACCTTGGCCGGTCGGCGAATTGCCACGCGCCGGGGCAGGGGCACGGCGCGGACTAGAGGTTTGAAATCCGGTTGTGGTACAGCGCATCTTCGGGCTCCGCTCGCCCCAGGCGAAACTGCATCACATAGGCCGATTCGCACGTGTCGCCATAATGGGCGCGCAGCACCTGGGTCGCCCGAAAATGCAGGCTTTGAAAGAACAGTTGCGCAGCGAGGTTCGTTTCGCGAACTTCGAGCATGATTTCCTGGCGGCGCTGTTGCGACAGCTTGTTCACCAGTTTTTCGACCATTTGCGATCCAATGGCCAACCTGCGGCTGTCGGCCGCAACCGCGAAATTCAAAATGTGCAACTGCGTTTTATGCAGTTCATAAATCATGAAGCCCACGACACGGTTGTCGTGCTCGGCCACCATGCCGATGCAGTTTCGTTGGCGCAGGCAGGCGAGAAAATCTTCTTCCGTCCAGCGGAAGTCGAAACTTTCACGTTCGATCCGCAAGACCTCCGGCATGTCGCGACGAATCATCCAGCGAATCTGTACGCTGACCGCCTGCTTCTGAGATGGACCGGAACTCACGGGGCCTCCTTGCCTCTCTGGCGTCTGTCTGTTAGTGCAATCGGCCGCTACGTATCTGGCGGCGGCGACTGCAAAGCTTCTCGACTTCGTGTCGTGTCAGCCTGATCTCCAGGTTTTGCCGCCGTGCGTGCGGCGGCGTTTTTTTACCCAGATTTGAACCAATTTCGCTGTGCCGGTTCGCACTGGGGCGGTAAATTAACAAAAGGTGAAATCTGGTGAAAGGCGAGTTCTGCGATTCCTGTGCGCATTTTCCGCTTGCCGGCGCTTCTTTGAAACTTCGGTGAAAGGCACGGGGTAACAGCGACAACACCCGGTTTTGTTGCTCCAGCTCTCCCCCGCGGCTACAACCAACGCCCGCCGGGGCACGCCGCACAACCATTGCGTCGCACAACCGTATAACAAAGGCTTGTTCATGACGATCTGCTCCATCGCAAAGCGGCGGAACCGCCTGTCGCATATGAAACTTCCAATACATGCCGCCTTGCTGGGGGCGCTGGCGTGCTTGAGCGTGCGCGGCGCGGCGGGCGATGAAGTTCAACCGCCCGCCGCCTCCGCCGGCTGGTCGGTGTCGTTGCTCGATCTGGCCGGGCAGGTTCACAAGGTCGGCAGGGCCGCCGAGCAGCCCGTGCAGGCGGTGGTGTTTCTGTCGACCGAATGCCCGATCGCGAATGGATATGTCCCCGAGTTGAACCGCCTGTATCGCGAACTGCGGGCCCAGGCCGCGGCGGTGGCCTTCTTCGGAGTCATTTCCGATCGCACGATTTCGCGGGCCGAGGCGGTGCGCCATGCCGCCGAGTACAAACTCGAGTACCCAGTTCTGTTTGACGCCTCGGGCGAACTGGCTGCGCAACTCAAGCCCACGCACACCCCCCAGGCGTTCTTGCTCGACGCCAGCGGCGCGGTGTTGTATTCAGGCCGCATCGACGACGCCTGGGCCGACCTTGGCAAACGTCGGGCTCAAGCCAGCCGGCATGACTTGGCCGACGCCGTGGCAGCGGCAGCAGCCGGGCGGGCGATCGAGCTGGCCAAAACCGAGCCGGTGGGCTGTTTCTATGAAGCGGCGATTCAAGAAAAACTTCGCAGTCGCCCAACCTATACGCGCGACGTCGCGCCCATTTTGACGACGCATTGCATGGGCTGCCACCGTGCGGGCGAAGTCGCCCCCTTCGCGCTGGCAAACTATGCCGACGCAGCAAAGCGTGCGCAGCAGATTTCAGACGTCACCCACGCGCGCTACATGCCGCCGTGGCGGCCCGAACACAATTACGGCGACTTTCTGGGCGAGCGGCGGCTGACGGAACGCCAACTCGAGATCCTCGCCGCTTGGGCCGACGCCGACGCGCCCGAAGGCGACGCCGACGACCTGCCGCCGCCACCCCGTTATACCGACGGCTGGCAACTGGGCGAGCCGGACATCGTGGTGAAAATGCCCGAGGCGTTTACGATTCCGGCTGAAGGCCGCGACGTGTTTCGCTGCTTCGTGCTGCCGCTCGACGTTCCTGCCGACCGGCTGGTGGCGGCGGTCGAATTCCGGCCTGGCAACCGCAAAGTCGTGCACCATGCGATTTATTTTCTGGATGCCAACGGCGTGGCCCGCAAGAAAGACGAGGCCGACCCGGCGCCGGGTTACGGCAGCTTTGGCGGGCCGGGTTTTCTGCCCACGGGCGATCTCGGCGGCTGGTCGCCCGGTTACCAGGCCCGGTTCCTGCCCGAAGACCTGGGGCGGTATCTGAAAAAAGGGTCCGACCTGGTCTTGCAGGTGCACTATCACCCTTCGGGCAAGCCCGAAACCGACCAATCGTCGCTGGGTATTCATTATGTGAAGAAGCCGTCGCGAAAGGTCGTGGCGACGATTACGATTACGAATCGCAACCTGTACATCGAAGCGGGCGAAAACCATCATGAAATGAGCGGGACGTACACGCTGCCCAGCGACGTGCGGCTGGTGGGGGTCACACCGCACATGCACCTGCTGGGCAAGGAAATGAAAGCCACGGCCACGCTGCCCGATGGAAAGACCATCCCGCTGATCTGGATCAAAAACTGGAACTTTAACTGGCAGGATCAATACATTCTCCGGCAACCGCTGAAACTGCCGAAAGGCACCCGCATTGACGTGACGGCGGCGTATGACAACAGCCCCGCGAACCCGTTCAACCCGAGTTCGCCGCCGCGCCGCGTGACTTGGGGCGAACAGACAACAGATGAAATGTTCTTCTGCTTTTTTCCGGTAACTACCGACCGGGCCGAAGACCTGATGCCCCTGATCATCGACAACATCTTCAGCCTGCGAAACGCCGGCCGCCGCCGGAACCCACCCGCCGAATCAGCCCAGTAAACCGGCCGCGGTAAAGGGCGTGTCATCGCGACAATGCCGCCCGTGGCCGAGCGGATCTTATGGCGCACGACGGCGCTCAGCCGTGGTCGGCGGCGGCGGCGGTGCCGACGAGCGGGCGAATCGCAAAAAACGTTTCAAAGATCGCGTCGTCGACCAGATTCAGGCGGGTCTGAAACCGATCTATGAACTCGTGCAGCCCCTCTTCGATGATATCATCGACGTAGGTAAAGTCGAACTGCGACCCCAGGTTGCTGAGCTGCTTTTCGGCGGGGGTCTGGCCGCTGCCGACCGGAACCCCGGTAATCGCGCTCAGCGAGGCTTCGGCGTGGTTCAGGCAAAACCGCATCGACCGGGGGAAATGCCGGTCGAGCACCAGGAAATCGACAACCTGTTTGGGCGTGATCCGCCCCCGCGACCGGTGATACATCTGAAACGCGCTCGCTGATTTGAGCAGGGCCGACCATTGAATCAGGTCGAGCGGCGAACCGATGTCGCTTACCGAGGGGAGCAAAATGAAATACTTGACGTCGAGAATCCGCGAGGTTTTGTCGGCGCGTTCGAGGAGTTGGCCCATCTGGGCGAAATGCCACGCCTCGCCGCGCGACATCGACGAGTCAATGATGCCCAGCAGGAGTTGACGAGAGTTTTTGATCAGTTCGAGGAGTTCATGCGGCTGTTCGGAAACGCTGTCGGGGTCGGTGCCGCGAATGATGTGGTAGAACTTGTTGAGTTCCTCCCAGAATTCGGCGGGCAACGATTCGCGGGTCGTGCGGGCATTTTCACGGGCGTTGCGCAGGCACGACGCGATGGAGTTCGGGTTGTCGAGATCGAAAATCAGAAACCGCTGCACGCGGTCGCGGGTCGGCTGCGCGTACCGCTTCGTGAACGCGTCCCAATCGCCGGTAATCGCCACGAGCGGACCCCACTGTTCGCCCGGCCCTTCGCCCAGATCGAGCGTCAGGTTGACGTTCACCTCGATGAACCGGGCCACGTTTTCGGCCCGCTCAAGATAACGGCTCATCCAGTAGATTGAATTGGCGACGCGGCTGAGCATGGGGGTAAATCGGAGCGGCTGAAAAACAAATCGGATCAATCGGGGTGAAAAACGGCCAGGCCCCGGGGAATCACTCGGTCAAGACCCATGAATCCTTACTGCCCCCGCCCTGCGATGAATTCACCACGAGCGAACCTTTGCGCAGGGCAACGCGCGTCAGGCCGCCAGGCAGCACGAACAACTCCTTGCCATACAAGATATAAGGCCGCAAATCGACGTGCCGGCCTTCGAGGTGGTCTTCGACGATCGTGGGCACTCGCGACAGCGCCAGCATCGGCTGGGCGATGTAGTTTCGCGGGTTGGCGCGAATTGCCGCAACGCACTGGGCCCGTTCTTCGGCCGAAGCCTTGGGGCCGATCATGATGCCGTACCCGCCCGATTCATTGGTCGGCTTGACGACCAACTGGTCGATGTTGGCGATAACGTGGTCGCACTGTTTCGGATCCCAGCAGACATGCGTGGGCACGTTTTCCAGAATGATGTCTTCGCCCAGGTAATACCGCACAATTTGCGGAACGTACGCGTACACCGCCTTGTCATCGGCCACGCCGGTGCCGGGCGCGTTGGCCAGGGCCACGCGGCCCGCACGGTACACGTCCATCAGGCCCGGCACGCCCAGGGCCGAATCAGGGCGAAAGGTACGGGGGTCGAGAAACGTGTCGTCGATGCGGCGGTAAATAACGTCGACGCGCTGCAGCCCGCTGGTGGTGCGCATGCACACGAAGCCTTCGTGCACTACCAGGTCGCTACCCTCGACGAGTTCGACACCCATTCGCTGGGCCAGAAACGAATGTTCGAAATACGCCGAGTTGTAAATGCCGGGGGTGAGCACGACGACGGTGGGCGGCCCGTTCGTGGGCGGGGCGACGTGCTGCAACATTTCGAGCAACCGCTCGGGGTAATCTTCGACGGGAAGGATTCTGAGCCCCGCGAACACCTGCGGGAAGGTGCGCTTCATGACCTCGCGGTTTTCGATGACATACGACACACCCGAAGGGCAGCGCAGGTTGTCTTCAAGCACATAAAACCGCCCGTCGCCGTTGCGCACGAGGTCGGTGCCCACGATGTGGCACCAGACACCGTTCGGGGGGTTCAACCCCGCACAGGGTTCCAGAAAACAGGCGGCGTTATGCACGAGTTCGCGGGGCACGACGCCATCACGCAGGATTTTGCCGTCGTGGTACACGTCGTCGATGAACAGGTTAAGCGC
Organism: Planctomycetota bacterium; assembly: GCA_021781115.1. Taxonomy (GTDB): domain Bacteria; phylum Planctomycetota; class Planctomycetia; order Planctomycetales; family Planctomycetaceae; genus JAJXXL01. The sequence goes on along the minus strand of JAJXXL010000180.1, from coordinate 9,091 downwards.
CGTGATCCGCTGCCGAAGCCCGCGCTCGATGTACCGCCAGTCTTCAGCTTCGACGATCCGCGGAATAACGTCAAACGGCCAGACTTTTTCGGTTCCCGCTGAGTGGCCATAAACACTGAAGGTAATGCCCATATTCAGCAGCGTGCGATCGGCTGCCTTTTGCCGGCGCTGCAAATCGCCGATCGGCATCGACTCCAGCCGCTGGGCCAACAGGCGCGCCCGGGGCCGGGGCGTTCCGTCGGCCTCGAACATTTCGTCGTAGAAGCCGTCGCCCTGGTACGAATCAAGGGACATCGACGCGCCGGGGGGAAACAGCCGCGCGCCATCCCACACATTTTCACGCGAAGATGCAGGTGCAGACATAACATAACCCGCGAGCAACAGATGTGCCAAATCTCGTGAGCGCCGCACAAGCCGCCGTGTTGGTGTGTGCTGGTCGCCAGTCTAAGGCGTCATCGGGCAAACTGCAATTCCAGCCTGAACTTGTTTTTCGCCGCATGCCGCGTCTGCCGCACGCGTCACGACCGGAACAACCACCGCCCAATGACAAGCCTGTTCTGGTGTAGAGCGGCGAGGGAAAGACCGTGAAGTGTCGTGACACACAGCACAGGCCAACGGTCAACCGGCGCGCGATGCTGCCTAAACCGTAGGCAGTTTTGCCCACGCCACGGCCCCTCCCACCATCGCGCACCGTGCTGGATTTGTCGGTGCCCCCTCGAACAAACGTGCCGATTTCGCGATCTTGACACGGATCTGTCCGATCGTGACGCGTCGAATCGGCATGTAAACTGCTACACATGGCAAATCCAGCGACAAGTACAATTGCTCAATCCAGCGGCAAGCCCGGTTCGAACCCGCCTGCGGGTGGCGCCATACAAACAGCCTGCAGCGCGGCGCCTGAAATCGATCGAATCCAGAACCGTGTGCCGCGGGAAATCTCGAACGCGTACATTCGACCCGCGGGGCGTTGCGCAACACTTGTAGTCCCCGAGGGTTCCGCCCATGAACCTGCATCACGGATTGTTGGTCGCGGCGCTGACGCAGCGCGTGCCAGTCATTCCAGCCTGCCGGAGCACCCCATGGCCACTGTCGTTCACAACCTGGCGAGCGAAATGCAACCCGACAACATGCAAGCCTCGCTGCTGCTGGCGCTTGAGGAAATCAGCCGCCTTGTGTCGCAGGCACAGGCACCTGCCGAGACACTCTCTGAAATTGTCGCGCTGATCCGGCATCGTTTCGCCACAGACGTCTGCTCGATGTACCTGCTGACGCCCGACCGCGGCAACCTGAGCCTGACCGCAACGGTCGGCTTGCGCCAGGAGTGCATTGGCGTCCTGCGCATGGGCCTGAATGAGGGGCTGGCGGGCCTCGTGGCGCAGGAGCTGAAGCCGGTGTCGGTCAGCGATGCGTTTCGGCACCCGCGCTTCAAGTACTTTCGCGAATCGGGCGAAGACCCGTACAACGCCTTCCTGGGCGTGCCGGTGTTCGATCGCAGCGTGCTGCAAGGCGTACTCGTCGTGCAAACCGCCGAACGCCGCGAATTCGCCGAAGACGAGATCCGCATGCTCGTCACCGCCGCCGGCCAACTCGGGCCATTGGCCAGCGCGGTGCGGGCAGTGGAGCAATACGTGGCGCCCGCCCACGAGCGGCTGTGGACCCTGGCCCGCAACTTGTGGTGGAGTTGGGATTCGGAAACCGTCGGCACGTTTCGCGATCTCGATGCGAGCCAGTGGCGCGATACCGACCACAACCCGCTGAGCCTGCTGTCAGAGATTTCGATCGACGACCTGCGGGGCAAAATTTCGCACGGCGTGCTGCACAGCCGGATCCAGAATGCGTGCCACCGGCTGCAACAGTACCTGGGCGCAGAGCGCACTTGGGGCGCGCATTGCGCCGGGGTGTTGCGCTCGCGGCCCGTGGCCTATTTTTCGGCCGAATTCGGGCTGCATGAGTCGATGCCGATTTATTCTGGCGGGCTGGGCATTCTGGCGGGCGATCATCTGAAAAGTGCTTCTGACCTGGGTGTTCCCCTGGTTGGCGTTGGGCTGTTTTACAAACAGGGGTACTTCCGGCAACGACTCAGTCATGACGACTGGCAAGTGGAAGATTACGTCCCCGCCCGCGGCGAAATCCTGCCGGTGGAACCGGCCCGCCGCCCCGACGGCCAACCTCTTGTGATTGCCGTGCAGACCCGCACCGGGCTGATCAGCGCCCGGGTCTGGCGCGTCGCCGTGGGCCGCTGCACGTTGCTGCTGCTCGACTCAGATGTCGAGGGCAACCAGCCCGAAGACCGCGACCTGACGGCGCGGCTGTACGGGGGCGATCAGCGTGTGCGGATCCGGCAGGAACTGCTGCTGGGCGTGGGTGGTTACCGGGCCTTGCGGGAAATCGGCATCCTGCCGGGAGCAATCCACATGAACGAAGGCCACAGCGCCTTCGCCGCCCTCGAAGTCGCGCGGCAGCGCATGGCCGCCGAGGGAATCAGTTTCGAAGAAGCCCGCAACCGCGTCGCGGCACATGCCGTGTTCACCACGCACACGCCGGTTCCCGCGGGTCACGACCGGTTTCCTTCGGCCTTGGTCGAAGAGCACCTGGGCCCATTGCGTGACGCGCTGGGGCTGTCGCTTGATGCGCTGATGGGGGTCGGTCGCGTCGATCCGTACAATCCTTCAGAAGATTTTTGCATGACGGTGCTGGCGCTCAAGATGTCGCTGCGGCGCAACGCCGTTTCGGCGCTGCATGGCGAGGTTTCGCGCGCCATGTGGACGAGCCTGTACCCTGGGCGCACGCCCGATGAAGTACCGATCGGGCATGTGACCAACGGCGTGCATGTCCTGTCGTGGCTGGCCCCGTCGATGCAGTTGCTGTATGACCGGCACCTGGCTTCAGACTGGTCGCGGCGCACCGGCGAGCGCGAAACCTGGGAAGCGGTCGAGAACGTCGACGAGGGCGAACTGTGGGAAACGCACCAGACCCTGAAATACGGTTTGTTGGAATTTGTCCGCGCGCACCTGGTCAGGCTGGGCGAACTCCGCCACCAGCCGGCCGATTACATTCAGCAGTACCGCCGGGCACTCAGCCTCGACACGCTGACGATCGGATTTGCCCGGCGGTTCGCCACCTACAAACGGGCCCCGTTGATTTTCAGCGACATCGACCGCATCGCCGCGCTCGTCAACGACCCGCAGCGCCCGGTGCAACTCGTGTTCGCCGGCAAGGCGCACCCGCAAGACCAGCCGGGCAAGCAGATTTTGCAGCAGATTGCGCGGCTGTCGCGCGACAAGCGGTTTATCGGCAAACTGGTGTTCGTCGAAGATTATGACATCAACACCTGCCGGCACCTGGTGCAGGGCGTAGACGTCTGGCTGAACACGCCGCGGCGGCCGCTGGAGGCCTCGGGCACCAGTGGACAGAAGATCGTGCTGAACGGGGGGTTAAACCTGTCAATTCTCGACGGCTGGTGGGCCGAGGCGTTTGACGGCGCCAACGGGTTTGCGATTGGCACCGGCGAAACGCACAAGTCGCCCGAAATTCAAGACGCCCGCGATGCCGAAGCCCTGTACCAGATTCTTGAAGGCGAAGTGATTCCCCTGTATTACGACCGCGGGGCCGAGGGCCTGCCGCGCCGCTGGATCGCCCGCATGAAGCGCTCGATCTGTTCGCTGGGCTGGCGGTTCAGCGCCGACCGAATGGTGATGGACTACGTGCGCGAGTGCTATGTTCACGCCGCCGGCGGCAGCTCCAGCGACATGAGCCGGCATTAGGGGCTGCAAATGAAGGCGGCGCCCGGAACCTTGTTTATTTCACGGAAGCCCGCGATCGCACGCAGCAGCCTTGGATAACCCGCGCTCGCGCGGTGCCTGCTCGAAGCCGAAGTGCCCGTCGTTCAGGCGTCAATGGGCATCGTTCAAACCTGGGATACCCACGTCGACAACTGGGGGCGACTGAAGAACACGCTGCTGCCCCGACTCGATCAGGGGTTGGCCGCGCTGATGGACGACCTCGCAGCACTCGGCAAGCTCGAAGAAACACTGGTCATCGTCATGGGCGAATTCGGCCGCACGCCGCGAATTTCGACATTGCCCGGGCAAGCCGTTCCTGGCCGCGACCATTGGGCACATGTCGATTCTGGGCTGTTCGCCGGCGCCGGCGTTCGCGGCGGGCAAGTCATCGGGCAATCGGATGAAATCGCGGCATACCCTGTGTCGCGTTCGTGGTCGCCGGCCGATGTGTGCACCACGCTGTTCAGCGCCCTGGGCGTTTCACCCGACGCCGAACTCATCGACCCGCTCGGGCGGCCCAACCGCCTGCTGAACGGCGACCTGATCGAACCGCTGTACACCGGCGCCTGATGCTTGCGGTTCGTCAGGAAACGCACGGCGCCATCGGCGTGTTCAGCAGCCGGACTTCGCCTGCCGCATTGCGCCGCCCCCGATGTCGTCAGGTACGGCGGAATGCGCAACCCGGCAAAAAACTCGGTTGTGGGCCCCGCGTTGCATGGGCTAGTCGCGAGCGGGAACCGGCCATAGGGTTCGGCTGCGCAGAATTGTTGAGAACTCGCAATTTATCCTTGCAATTTCGATCAAAAGTAGCGTATTCTCAAGCAGTGAATGGGCGATGTGTCGTTTGCGGTGACGTGGCGAGTATTCATTTGTATGGTCCCCCAACTCGCGTGGATGCCAATTCGCAGGACAGCCGCGGCAATGATCGCGTTGCTGGCGCTGGTGACTTATGCGCCATCGCGGGCGGCGGCGAGTTGCGGCGATTATGTCTTGATCGGGGAGCGCTCAGGCCATTCTTCACCCGCTGCCGAAGGTCTCCGTCACGGCAACGAGCCGGTGCAAGGTCGAGGTCGTGTGAGATCGGCGCACGAACGCAGTTCGGCACCTTGTCACGGACCGTCGTGCTCCAAGGGGCCTTGGGCGCCGGCCGCGCCAACGCCGACAATTTCAGCAGCGGGTGAACGGTGGGCCGTTTCTGCGGCTGAGGCAACACCCGCCGCGCAGCATCGCGGTGCATTGGTGGCTAGCCCATGCCTTCTGCCGTGCAACAATTGCACCCTGAGCATTCTGCGCCCTCCGAGGTAGCGGAGTTTTGCCGGTCGTTGCATGCTGCGAGTTCGCAGAGGTTTCCGCTCCGGTGGGAATTTCTGTGGCGCGTGTGGTGCGACCCTTCTTTTCGCAGACTGGCGATCAGGCTTCGAAGTCAGGTTCTGCAATGATCCGACCACTCGCGGGTTGGTGATTTCGCAGCATGGGTTTTCCAACCGGCTGAATCAGGCGTTTGGTCATCCCCCCCAGCGAACCTTTGCCAGTTTTGCGTGGCAGGCCGATCGTACCGAAATTGCGCGATTCCGGCGTTCTGTTCTCGCCCGTCAGCCATCGCCAGCGTTGGAAAGATCCGCGTGATTGGCGACGTGCGACGCGTCATTGATCTGTGGTGCGACGACGAGGATCTGCGTTCGCGGGAATGTGGCACCTGCTTTCCTGGAAGTCTTTCACGATCGGCCACCGCCGGGGCTCGACGCCAAAATTAACACTTGGTTAGGAACTATGCTGCACAGTTTAACAGACGATCGGGCTGAGGCGGTTGGCACGCGGTTTCCTCGGTTCACTGACGACGAAGCCTGGGCCGCCCTCCCGCCGCCGACATCTGGGCGAGGACTTCAGTTGCCTTCGTGGGCGCAAATGCTGGCGGTCGAGTTGCCGCAAACGACGGCTGCATTGTTGCAGCTTGATTTCGCCCAGCGCACGGCGGGCCCCTTGCCGCGGGCGCTGCGATCGGCCATGCGCTGGGTTTCAGCCCATGCCAACGGCTGCGACTATGCCGTCGCCTGCGCTGCGGCCGACGCCCGCCGGGCCGGAGTGCACGAATCGCGCCTTGAAACTCTGAGTCGCGACGGCTACCCCGGCTGGCCCGCCGCCGAGCGGGCCGCCCTGGAATTTGCCCAAAAAATGACCGTCGATTCCGATGCGGTCACCGACGCCGAGTTCGCTGGTCTGGTCGGGCACTTCGGCGAGCATCAAACGGCGGCCATGGTGCTGCTCCTGGCGTATGCCAACTTTCAGGATCGGCTGTTGCTCTGTCTGGGCGCGACAATCGAGCCGGGCGGACCCCTGCCCCCGCTCGATGCGACCTTCGGCCCAGAAGCATTTGTCGTCAAGACCACGCCCCCGCCGCCCCGGCCTGAAGCGCGCGTGGCACATCCCGCCGCCCAGAACCTCATCGCGCATGACCGACCAGAGCGTGCGCCGACATACGCCGCGTTGCAGGGCCGCCTGGAAGAGCAGCGCCAAAAACCGACGCGACTCGGCGTTCCTGCCTGGGCGGAGGTGGTCCCGAAGCTGCCCGAAGGCCTCCTGCGCGAGCACAATGCGATCGTGTGGTATCGCATCGTGTTCGGTTACGCGCCCGAACTGGCTGTTCCGTTTGAAATCTTCATGCGAACACTGAGCGCCGAATCGGCCCCCAGGTGGAACCGCGACTTCGGCGGCAGCTTGTTCTGGCTCACCACCCGCGCCGTGCAGTGCCCCTACTGCATGGGGCATTGCGAAATGAATTGGGAAGTCGCGGGTTTGACGGCTGTTGAAATTGCCGAGCGCAGCCGCCGCCTGGCTGACGACGACTGGTCAGACTTCGCACCGGCCGAGCAGCGTGCATTTGCGTTCGCGCAAAAGCTGGCCGCAACTCCCGGAAAGATTTCGCGCAACGACGTCGCCGAGCTGCAACAAGGTTTCGGCTCCGACCGGGCGATAATCGTGATGCTCCACGCGAGCCGCTATCATTATATGACCCGCATCTCCAATGGGTTCCAGCTCACGCTGGAGCGCGAGAACGTGTTCTATGATTACTACCACGTGGCGCCGACCGCTGCGGGAACATCGCGCGTTGATGCCGCCAGCATCCCGCTGCTGAGCGATGCGGCGTGCTGGCAGCGCCTGCCCCAGGCGCTGTCCGGCGGTGGGCAGCCTCTGCCGAACTGGGTGCGCGGGGTCGCGGCGCACCTGCCCCGCACCGCAGCCGCCATGTTGCAGCTCGATTATGCGCATCGCGTGAAAAGTCCGCTCGATCCCGTGCTCCGCGGCAAAATGCGGTGGGTCGTCGCGCGCGCGAATCGCTGTGCCTATTCCGAGGCGTACGCCCTGGCCGACTTGAAGCGCGCCAACCTCGACGACACCGCCCTGTCGGCGTTGACGGGCGGCGATTCCACATGGCGCCCGGCTGATCGCGACCCGCTCGAGTTCGCGCGGCTGCTCAGCACAGCCGCGCCGACAATTCCCGACGCGCTGTTCGAAGCGATACGCCAGCAGTACGGCGAAAAACAGGTGGCTGCGATGATTCTACTGGCAGCCTACGGCAACTTTCAGGATCGGATCGTGCTGGGGCTCAATCTTCCGCTGGAGGCCGCCGGGCCATTGGCGCCCCTCGATGTCGCGTTCGTACCCGACGCCTTTCAGCTCGCGCCGCTCATGCCCGCCCAATCGCGGGTGACGCCCCTTGCGGAATCGGGCGAAACCGTCGTTCCCGAAGATCACGAATGGCCGGCGCTGTCGTATGATGAATTGCAGTCGCAGCTCGAGCAGCAGCGCCACCGTTCGCCCCGGCTTCCCGTGCCGACGTGGGAGGAAGTGCAAAAGAACCTGCCCCTGGCGATGGCCGCGCGGCCCACACGCATCGTCTGGAACCTCGTCTGTGCAGGTTACGTTCCCGAACTCGCAGTTCCGTGGAGCATTTCGACACGCACCCTGTGGGCCGAATCGAAGCCCGACCGCGTTTTTGAAGAAAGCCTGTTCTGGATCCAAACGCGCAGTGTTGGTTGCAATTACTGCATGGGGCACTGCGAAATGCTGTTGGAAGTCGCGGGGCTTGACAGGCAAGCCATTGCTGAACGAACCCGTCGGCTGGCCAGCTCTGACTGGTCGGCATTTTCTCCGGCCGAGCAGCGCGCCTACGCGTACGCCCGCACGCTCAGCAAGACCCCGTGGGCGCTGACGCCGCGCGATTATGCAACACTCGAAGCCGACTGGAGCGGCGCCAAGGCGATGGCCACATTCTGGTGGCTGTGCCGCGGCTTGTATATGACGCGCGTTTCCGACGGGTTTCAGTTGCCACTCGAACACGAGAACGTCTTTATGGATCCGTCGCAGCCCGGGCCGACTGCCAGTCGAACAGCGCCAGGAATCAAGTCCATCTGAATTCGAGCCGCACCGCGGCCATCGCTCCCCTGCGGGTTTGTGTCCGAGTAACCTCATGACTGTCGTAATTCAGCCCCGAGATTCAGCCGCAGCGAATAAACCTGCGACATTCCGACCGGAGTGGAATGAAGTGCATTCCTGGAGCTGGATAATCCTCAGCCTGCTGCTAGGAGCCCGAATCGCGGCGCCCGCGCAAGCCCAGGCAAGTTGCGGCGACTACGTGATGACCGGTTCACAACGTGCCGTGCACGCCCGAGCCGAACTGCCGCAGCATTCGCATGCCAGCCACAAATCGCCCAGGCCTTGTTCGGGGGCGATGTGCTCGCAGGCTCCGGCAGCCCCCGGCATTCCTGCGGCAGTCGATTCGTCCGGCCACGGCCGGTGGGCGATGCACGATCAGCCGCTGCCAGTGGCGCAATCGAATGCGTTCGCTGCAGCGCATGACGACACGCCCTGGCGCCCAATCGACGTCGTGTTTGCGATCTTCCATCCTCCCCGTTGGCCCGCGCGACTCGCGGCGATCAGACCTGATCGCTGATCAGCGATTTCAGGCGACGTGGTGCAGCGGCGGCAGCCCGAACGCGGCTCGCCCCGCGTCGGCGTCAGTTGCGCGCACCGGGTGCTTGAGGCGCGCGACGTTTACTCCGGACGCGCTGCGCGTCCTGACGGAGCGTCGTCTGTCGCGCGGGGTCGCCCATCGGCGCCATCGCCGGGAAAACGCCGGTTCCGGATCGCCCCCTTCGATCTTGCGCTGGCCCTGGGCGGGCACAGGACACGTGTCGGCGGCCATTCGACAGCCGAATGCAAGCATATTTCGGCAGTGGTTTGACCATCAAACTCAACGAATCAATAGAAAGACAAACGCATTATGAACACGAATTCTGTGAGCGATCTGT
>JAJXXL010000440.1 GCA_021781115.1 Planctomycetota bacterium | reverse complement strand
ACGATTGGAGCGGCGCCGGCCGCCTGGCTGGCAACGAACGCCGAGTGTGCGGACTTCGTGTGCCGCTGTGCAGCCAATGACCCGCGCATCGTCAGCCGGTTCACAACCAATGGCCATATCAAGGGTTAAACCCTGACGATCGTCGGCCGAGGAGCCACGCACCCAGTCCACGGTTTCGCATCGGGCGGCACATTTGTCGAATCGACGATTGGAGCGGCGCCGGCCGCCTGGCTGGCAACGAACGCCGAGTGTGCGGACTTCGTGGGCGGCTGTGCAGCCAATGGCCCGCGCATCGTCAGCCGGTTCACAACCAAATGCCGCATCAGGGGTTAAACCATGACGCTGGCCTGACGACGTGTAGCACGCCCGTGGCAACCCATCGGAAAACGCCTCTGTGGGTGGGGACACCAGCCCGACCGTTCGTCGTGGCTTCCGTCTTTCGTGCTGGCGTGATCAAACGCCAAATCATTGCCGCACCGCTCGTTAAGCCCTGACGCTGCCCCGAACGCCCGCGTCAGGCGTCGTCAGCCGGCGGCGGCGCCGCTTCGTACAGAAAGTGGTGCAGCGGGCGATATTCCCACGGGGTGGCCGTCGCGGTGTGCAGTTGCTTGAGCTGTGCGATGTACCGTTCGCTGATCGATTCGGCACAACCTGCGTAATTCGGGTCGCAAAAGTAGACGCGGCACCCGAGCGGCCGCCGCTCGCGGGCGGTGCACAAACCGCCCACCTGATACGGGCAGGAGGCGTCGTCAATGGCGGCGCCCGCCGGCAACCCTGGCTCCAGCAGCAACTCGGCTTCCGTCCGCGAAAGAAACAGGGTGTGGCCATATTCCTTGAACCGGCAACACCGACCGCTCAACTCGCAGACCGGGGCGGCGGCGGCAATCTCGCCGTCGACGGCAGCGTACAGAATATCCAAACCGTGGCGCAGATCGGAATTCATGAGGCGTCAGATATTGATCACGGCGGCCTGGCGCTGGATCTCTTCGAGACTCACGAAATTTCCGTGGCCAGCGCCGGGGCAGGTCAGTTGGATTTCCTGCCAGGTTTCAGGCGACTCGAGGTTGGAATTCCAGAACGGCCAGGTGCGGCATTGCCTCGGCCGGACCGGGTAAATCGTACACCCCCGCTTTTGCCCGTCGAAAAACGTGCAATCGCCGTTCGGAAATTCCTTCAGGCTCACGCGCCGCCCCACGAGCCGCGTGTGTTCGATTTTCATTTCGCCGATCGACTTGCCAATGAACTCGGCGATTTGCCCGATTTCCTGAGCGTTGACCCACACGACCCCTTCAGGGCCCGTACAGCAATTGCCACACTGCGTGCAGGTAAATCGCAACCCGTCTTTGTACCACGGTTCATCGCTCATGGACGCAAATTTTACGCCCGCCCCCACCCACAGTCAAGAACCGGCCTGATGCGGCCACGCCCAAGGCGACCGTCGCATCGTCAGCCGCTTCGCAACTCATTACAGAACAGACAGTTTCTCCTGACGATGCCCCTGACGCCCATCTGCCGATTGAGCGAGACGCACGCCACCATGCGGTCTCGCGCGGGCTTCTCGCCGGTTGGCCAAAGCCCGTTTCCGTGTCCAACTCGTCGGCCTGACAGGCCGGCTCTGTCATTCCAGGCCACAGGCCTGGGACTTTCGGTCAGCAGCAGATACCGGCCCTGCAAGGGCCGTTCATCGCACGCGGGTTTTCCAGCCAACGTACCGGGCCGCTTTTGCGGGCCGCCCCGCGTGCGTTCCACACAGCGTGCCCACCCACGCGACCGGCGGGCGTCGCATCGTCAGCCGCGTCGCAACCCATTACGGAGCAGCCAGTTCATCCTGACGATGCCCCTGACCGGCAGCGTGCGGCTTCGTCAGCCCCTGGCAGCCCGTTGAAAACCTCCCCGTTCGGACTCCGGCCCGGTCGGGCGGGTCGCTATCCTACGCGGCGGGGGTTGATCCAGGACCGACGCATCAAATCCTTGCCACAAGTCATGGTCGCATGGTATGTTGAGACTACCTTTGAGGCGAGATCGGCCGGTGGGATGCGGTTGATCGCCACCTGTAAATGGTGCGGTCCGCCCAATCCCGCGGTTTATGCGGCATTTGTGAGTGAAATCTCGTGAATTCGGGCGTGAGTTCTGGTAATTGTGGGGGCTTGGGATGCGTACATGGCGTCCCGAACGGCGGTCTAGGTTCCGCTCAACACGGCCAGCCGCAGTTCCAGAATCACCGCGACGGCAGCATTGTCCCACTTCATGCCTGAGCACTTGAGGCGCTGCGAGAACACGATCTTGCAGGCCGCCTCGGTCACTGCGACCGTTTCTTTGTAGGCGTTTTTGCCGCGGATCGGCAACATCACGCCCCACAGCCAACGCCAACCGAACCGGGCCGCTCGTCGCCGCAGCCTGCTTCAGCCAGGCCAGCACTTGGGCGACGAGGGCCGCGTGTTGCCAGCCCGCGATTTCTCCGGCGACCGCCGTTGTCACGCGACGCAGGGTTGCCAAACCCCACCGCACGTGGTGTTGCTCCAACAACGTGGCCAGCACTTGCCGTTGCGTGAATTCGGCGGAGAGTCGGGCCACGACTTCCGCCAGGGCGGGGGTCGCCACGCCCGCCACGATTCCCAAGGCGTGTTCCAGCGGAAACAGCGCCGGCCGGCAGATACCGGCCAGCGATTCGTACAACCCGCGGTGGATGCGAATCGACCGAAACAGGCAATTCAGGTTCCGCGTGGGAGACCGCCGCTTCGGCCGGTAAGCCTCGCCTTCCCAGTACAACACCGGCGGCATCTCGGCACGGGACTCGGGTTTGAGGCGATTCAACGTCCACTCCGCGATCACGCGCCCCATGCAGTCGGGCAACTGCTTCAAATCCCGCTCAAACTGGGCCATCGCGGCCGGACAATGCGTGCCCCGGCGAAATCCGGCGATCAACTGCGCGATTCTCAGCCCGACCGGCCAGAGCCGCAGCAGCAGCCTTCATTCCTCCATTTCGGTCAACGTGGCCAGTCTTGCCAGAAAAACCCTCGACCTGATAGCATCCTGCATTGCGGCGTTCCTCCCGCGGACCGCGATCATTTTCACCCATAGAATTACGGAAGAACGCCGTTTTCAGCAATACCCGTTTTGAACTCGACCCCCGTTTCGTCCCCTCGCACGTGATTTCGCCCGGTTTTTCACGGATTGAGCGAATCGCACCCATCGGAACTGACCGGGATTACTCGGCAAATCCTGGGATAATCCATCGCAAGCGGGTCTGGAAACGGGTCATGCCACGAAGGGATTCGCTGGGAAAATGGCTTCCTGTCACGGGTTGTATTCGTAACATGGCAAGTGCAATGCGGGACAGCCACAGACACCAACGGGGAGACGATGATGACAGCTGACATTCCTGCCGAAGCACTCGCTGAAGAATTCTGTCGAGTCCTTCGCGAATGGTTGACACCTGAAGAACTGGCCGAGATAAACAGGAGAAACTCGACGCCGGAGTATTCCATATGCTGCGCGAGCCATGATTTCTGTGACCCGAATCAGGCGATGATTGACGCGCTTTCGACTTTCGGCTTGGAGTTCCATCCGTCGATGTGCGATTACATCAATGACGTGTTGACAATCGCACGTAACTCCGGATTCGGAGATATCCCGATTCGGATTTATTCGCATTAAGTCCGCAACGCCGTTAAAGATCGGACGGATCGAGCAGAATGCAGGTTGCCCGCATGCACGATCGACCAAGCCCTGTAGGGGCGGCACAAATTGGCGTGGGCGGGCGAACAAGGCCGCGTTTTTGTTGCGCCATTACAGGGCTTTTTCCCACGGCAGGGCCGTCAACCTGGGGCGTTGCCCCAGGCTGGAAATGTTGTGCCCTTTCAGGGCGGGCCGAGTGAAATCAGGCGTAAGGGGCCATCCATAATTCCGTTCACATGATGATCGACGTTGGGGGGGCACCGATGCAGGCCCAGCGACGTGCGGTCCAATCTCTGGGCGAGATTGGCTACAGTCGTGTTGACCGGCCAGAGACGCCGGTCCCACTGCCCGTTGTCGATTGTCGGTCGCCCGTTGTCGGTTGTCGTGGTTGGACGTCGGGTGCTGAAATCGACGTAGCGTGCAGCGCGGCCGCCCTGTCGGGGCGCAACACGATCGTTGCCCCGGCCCCTTCCTTCCGTGTTCTTCCGAGTCGGTCCGTGGCGAAATCCCGCGTTTTTCGGTGGCAAAACTCGGTGGCCTCGGCATGCGCCCGCGACCATGACGTTGCCGCCGGCTTCGCGTTGGTTTACACTTTCTGTGGCCGGTGTGCGGTCCGCCAGCGGCAGCGTGATTCCGATCAGGCCCACAAACATGACTGATCAAAGCGGGTATGTCCCGACGCGCGAATCGTTCGCCCAATGCTGGGGCCTCGACGCCACCGGCAACTGGCAGAACTTCCAGGAAGA
>JAJXXL010000002.1 GCA_021781115.1 Planctomycetota bacterium | reverse complement strand
ACCACGCACTCGCGTGCGCTGGTCGAAGCGATCAGCGAAAAATCGGGGGTCTGCGCCACGGAGCTGCGGCTTGACCATGGCGAAACGGTCATGGCTTGACGACTTGGTACCGGTCGTACCGGAACGCCTCTTTGCCCATCGATGACGCGTAAAACAGGTTGGCTTTCGCGTCCCAGGCGTAGTTCGGGCCGATGATTCTCACGCTGAAATCGGGTGGCAGGGGGCAGACCCGTTGCCAGGTCGCGCCAGCATCGGTCGATTCATGAAAACCATCGTACCCCACAACCACGACCCGCTTGCCATCCTGGCTCCAGTACGGGCCGAGCACGGCACTCACAGGCGCGCCCTCAATGGCCCATGTCTGGCCCTGGTCGCGGCTGACGAGCAGCCCCTTAACGGTCGTCCAGTAGCCCACCCCCTTGAAGGTGCGCATCACCAGCCCGACGGGAGTGACGTCGGAAACCGCTTGCCAAGTCGTGCCGCCGTCAGTGCTCCGCACCAGCCCCCGGTTTTGGCCCCGGCTGCCAATGAGCGACTTGACGCTGAACAGCCCCACCGCCGCAAAACCTTTATCGAGGTCCTTCCACGTTTGGCCCGCGTCGGCCGACAGGCAGAGCTGCCCGCCGCTTTCGTGCCGCAGTGCCAGATAGCATGCACCTGAATCTTCCCAATCGACCGCGCCGCAGTCGAGATGACTCGTTTTGAACGCCGTCCAGGTTTTTCCGCCATCGCTGGTGCTGCCGCTTGAGCCGTAAATCATGAAGCACGCGAGCCGCTTGCCGGCGGGGTCGAAATTCAGGGCGAAGCCGGTCTCACAGCGTCCGCCAATAACCATGCCATCGACGCGCGCGAACGATTGCCCGTGGTCGGTGCTTTTCCAAAGCCCCTGATCAGGTACGACCATGTACAGCTCGCCACTGGCCGGGTCGACAACCACGCCCGCGGTCTTGCCGGGGTAGCCCGGCTTGACCTGTGCCGTCACGGACTGCGAAATCAACGTCCAGCGGCCGCGCTCCTCGCAATACGCGGGGGTCCGCAGCCCCAGGCCGGCGGCCGCCACAAATAAAATCATGCACCTGATCGACAGATTCTTCATGGCGTGCTCCCGATGCAAAACAGAAACTGCTTGCCTTTGAAAAACAGTCTGCCGCCGGAAACCGCCATCGACGCCGGGCCGGGGTCGCCCAGGTCATTGGTTTCCAGCAGCGTAAATTGCGGCCCCGCCTGAACGACGTATGTCTTGCCGGCGCTGCCGAAGTAAACCCGGCCTTCGGGCGTGGCGACCGGGCTGGATGCGACGGATACGCCCTCCAGTCGCGTCGAGTACAGCGCGGCGCCGGTTTGCAAATCGAAGCATTTGAGCACTGCGGGGTTATGCAGCCGATACAGCAGGTGCTCGACGGCGACAGGCGACGACAGCCCCTCGGGAATTTGCGCGACCCTGAATTTGATGTGCGTGGCCGTCAGGTCGCCGGCGCCGCCGGGTTCGACGATCACGCCGGGGCCGCCCCGGCCGCTGTCGCTGTAAATCACGTCGGCGGCAAGCACGGGCGAACAAACGTCGCCGGGCGTATTGACCCACCAGGCCACGCTGCCGTCGGCGAGGTTCAGACCCTGCAAGGCGTTCGAGGCGCTGACCAGGATTTGCCGCTTGCCATGAATCGTAGCGATGACGGGCGTACTGTGGGCGAACGTCACGCCGGGCCGTTTTTGCTGCCAGTGGAGCGCGCCGGTTTTGCCGTCAAAAGCCGAGATGACCCCTTTTTGCTGGCTCTTGTCGCACAGGACGAGCACCTGTTTGCCGTCGACAACCGGGCTGCCCGCGATCGCAACATCAAACGCCTGGAAATCAGGAAACTCGTGTCGCCACACGACGCGGCCGTCAAAATCGAGCGCTGCAAGTACGGCGGAACCGAACACGACATACACGCGTTCGCCGTCGACCGTGGGTGTGGGGGCGGTGTAGCCGCCCCGCAGGTCGCTCAGCTTCCACGGCCCCGGTTCGATTTGTACGTCCCACATCAACCGGCCGTCGCTGGCCCGATATCGGGCGACATGATGCTCGGGGAATTCATGCACCGGTCGCCCCGCCGGCCAGAACGAGGTCGTGATCAACACGGCGTCGCCCCAGACGACGGGGCTGGACTGGTTCTGGTCGAGCCGATTTTGATCGGAGGCGCCCGGCAGTGACGCCTTCCACACCACGTTTTCATTCCGGTCGGCGTTCCAGCGGGTGGGCAACCCGCGTTCGCTCGTTTGCCCCATGCCCGTCGGGCCGCGAAACCGCGGCCAGTCGTCGGCCAAGACCACCGCGTCGGCGGCAATGAGGCCCAGCATCCACAAGAATCGCCACATGCCGCACCTCGGCTGTCGCATCGAAGGTTTAACCCAAGTTATGTACGCGATTGATGATAAGGACTTACAGACCGTGAACCGCATTCTCAACAGGCCGCCGGTCAATGTCAAGCGGCGTCATTTCCCTTCGAGGCTGCGGCAAACGGGTCGCTGCACGGCAAACGGAACCCCGAAATCAAAACCGGGACGATGCGGAGTTGATATTGTCTGATTTACCAAAGTTTTGTATTTACCTCACCACTCCTCAGGACATTCCGGCGCGGCGCTCACCGCCCATTCGATGGACTCCTGTCAAAACCTCGACTCTTCATCTCGCGGCGTCATGAGCGCATTTTTCGACCGAGATTGTACGTCTTCATGGCACGCCGCGTCGCCTGCCGGTTCAGTCGTTGCTGCGAAGCCGACATTTGAACCCTGCGGGCCGCGGCACAGGGCGGCGCCACGTTCGCGCCGATCGTGTTTGCCGAACGACGATTCCAGAACCAGGCTTCCGGGCGAATCCCGCCGCGAAGTCGTCGCACGACGCGATCTGAAGACCGCCTGGGCCTGTTTCTGCCTGATCGTCAGCCTGCCGTGGGTCGTTCGGCCGGCCCCCTTGCGGGCCAGCGACGTGTGGGACGAGGCAACCACGGGCAGCGGGCGGGGAATATTTGCGCCGGCCGGTCGCGGCCCCGGTCTGCCACCTCCCGCGGCGGGTGACGACGCCCCGCGCGCCGGTTCAGCGGCGTCTGAATCGCCTCCCCCGGCTGAGCGGCCACGGCGTTATGAGTCGTATGGCAACGGCTGGATTCCGCGATTTTATGTCGATGACTATCCAAAGATTGGCGCCTTGGATAATAACAACCCCACCAGTTTCTGGTACAGCCTGCGGCCGAACCTGTTCAATGAACAGGTGACCGACGAGTGGGACTTTTACAACCTGATCAATACCGACCGCCCCGATTTCACCGACGCCGTCTTTTCGGCGGGAAAGGGCGTGGCACTTGTGGAAACGGGCTATACCTTCCGATCGCTCGACGACGGAACCCAACATATTACGAATCGCACGCTGCCCGAAACGCTTCTGCGCTGGGGCATCACCGATGAATTTGAAGTGCGGATGAAATGGATGGGGTATTCGATTACCGAACAGCATCAGTACTCTCCCAGCGTTGCGATGCAAAGTTTCGGCGGGACAGATCTGATTCTCGGAATCAAGTACGAGGTTGTTCAGCAGAATGGCTGGTTGCCGATGATCACGATCGTTTCCGACAATACCGTCCCCACGGGAACAAACGGAGTTTCGGCCAATCAGGTGCAGCCTTCGATCGAAGTCCTGGCCGGGTGGGGCATCAGGCGGTGGTTGTACCTGAAGGCCGAAACCGGGGCGGCGTGGCTCAGAAATACATCATCCAGTTTCGTAGCCCGCGGGCCGCTGCCGTACGGGCCGTTCGACGTGGCAACGACGCGCTACAACCAGACGCTCATGCACAACTCGATTTCCCTCTTGTATCAGGCGTCGAAGCGCGTGGGCGGGTTCGTCGAGTGGTTCAGTTTTCAAAGTACCGGCGCGCCCGACAATAGCGCCATTCACTACGCCGATACGGGGTTGTACATCTACGCCACGACGAGCGTGCAACTCGACATCAGGTTTGGCAAACGCATCAGCAACCGCATCGACGAGGTCTTCGCGGGCGGCGGGCTGTCGGTGCGGTACTGACAAGACCGGGTTGGGGCTCATCCAGGAAATGCGCGCAATCGGTCAGCACGCCCTGCGGGGCCCGTTTCCCCATCGCTCAACCCCTGAACTCGCGGCCGCGCCGGGGCCGGGCGTCGTCGCATGCCGCCCGGCTCAATGCCGCCCGTTCAGTTCACGCCGCAGGCGGTTCGCTTCGGCTTCGAGTTCCTGCTGGTGCCGCAGCAGGTTGGCCAGCGCGGTCGAATGGCGGCGGCCGTAAACGCGCGTCGACAACCAGTCGAGCCCGGCCAAAAGCATGATCCAGGCGGCGATCAGCAGCACGCTGAGCCAGTAAATCGCGAACGCGACCTTGAACCTCTGCCACGGAACACACAAATCACCCAGCGGAATCAGCACGCC
>JAJXXL010000221.1 GCA_021781115.1 Planctomycetota bacterium | reverse complement strand
CAGCCGATCGCCGCCTTCATGACCCGCAACCCGGCCACGCTTACCCGCAACGACTCCATCGGTTACGCCTTACAGGGGATGGATCTGGGTGGTTATCGCCATATTCCCGTGCTCGACGCGGCCGGTTACCCTGATGGAATCATTTCTGTTCGCGACATCATGCGGTTTTTGTGCGTCAAGTACGCCCGTTCGCGGACCTGAATCGTGAGCCTTGCCCCAGCGCCGACTCCAACACGCCGTTCGTGTAAATCGCGTTTACCCCGCCGCGCATCACAGCCCGCATCAACTGTCGCCCCGATACTGCCCGGCGCGTCGGCCCTCGGCCCGCAGTGGTTTTCTGCCGACGGCACAACGACCGGCGCCCCACCCGATATCCTGTCAAACGGTAACGCATGCCTGCCCGGGTTTCGGAACTGAACGTCAGGCTTGTGGGCGACGCCGCGGGCCAGGAATTCGATGCGATACGCACGGCCCTCGAGCGCGACGTCGCAGGGGCTGCGCTCGATTTTTACCAGGATCTGCCGGCGTGCCTCGCCGCTGACGGCACCCGTCCGCCTGACCTTGTTGTCATGTTGCAAAATCACCCCGATGAATACGTCACCGGCGACGTGGCCGCACTCATGTCACGGTTTCCGCTGGCCCGGCTGATTTGCTGCTACGACGCCTGGTGCGACTCCGACGGGCGCACGCGGTCGATCTGGCCACTTGCTGCACGCACGCCGATTTGGAACGCGCTGGGCCGCATTGAGCGCGAGCTGACTTTGGTGCTCGGGCAGGTTCGCGACCGGCCGCTGCCGCTGACTGCGTCGCGGGCCGAAATCTTCGAGGCAGAATACCTGCCACCGCGCAGGCTCGAGCCGGCGCAGGGCCTGATTGGCGTGGTCTCGCGGGACCACGCCTGGCAAAAGACATTCGAATTGCTGCTGGCGGCGGCGGGCCAGAACGTGGCCGTCAATGTCACCTCGGGCGACAGCCGTGGCGTGCGGCTGTTGCTGTGGGACGCCGACCCCTGGTGCGAAGATCAGGCAATGAGCCTGCGGCACATGCGTTCGCGCTACCCGCACGCCGATATCGCCGCCTGCGTCGGATTTCCGCGGCGCGACCTCGCCGACGAACTGCGGGCTTTGGGCGTCGCACGCGTGGTCTGCAAGCTGGCTCCGATTTCTGAAATCGTGCGCCAACTTTCCGCGGGAGCCGCCGCGTCATGAACGCCCGCCCGTCGCGTCGCTCGCACCGCCGTTGGATTGCCCGGCTCGCGTTGATTGTTACGGCAACGGCCGCCGTGGTTTTGACGCGATTGTGGTGGGACGATCGGCTGTTGTACCAGGCAAGCCAGGCGTGGAATCGCCACGCGCTGGCCCAAGCGTATCGGCTGACTGACGCTCATTTGCGTGAACACCCCGACGACGGCCGAGCATTGGGCCTGCTCGGGCAAATCTTCGCGGCCCAGGCCCGCTGGGCCGAGGCCGCCGCCGCGTTCGATCGCGCCGGTGCCGAAACCGTGCCGGCGCGGCGTGCTTGGGCCGAGGCGCTGCTGCACGAGCGACGGTTCAGCGACGCCCTCGTGCAACTCGACCACATCCTGGCCCAAGCCCCTGATGACGCGACGGCTCTGCAGGAGGCGATTGCCTGCCATAACCAACTCGGCCAGTACGACGTCGCGCTGGCTCGCGCCGAAACGCTGCGGCGGCTCGACGGGTTCGCCGACCGCGGGTGGTTGATCATTGGCACAATTCAAAGCGAATCGGGTAACCGCAGCCAGGCGCTCGACGCCTGGAACGAACTTCTGCAACTCAACCCCGACGCGCGGGGGTTGCCCGTTCGACCCGATGAATTCTTTCTGGAACTCGGCCGCGTGCAGTTGGCTGATGCACAGCCTGATGCGGCGGTGGTCTCGTTAACGCGCAGCTTGTCGCTCCACGATTCAGCCGCCGCCGGCGAGTTGCTGGGCGAAGCTCATGAATCGGGCGGCGAAACGATGCTCGCCGACGATGCCTGGCGCGCGGTCGTTGCCAAACACCCGCAAAGTCGCGTGGCCCGCGAAGGGTTGGCACGGCTGGCCCTGGCGCGCGGCGATGCTGCGTCGGCCCTGACCTGGCTCGAACCGCTGGCCGATGCGCCAGACCTTCGCCGTGCCACGGCCTATTTACTCGAACGCGCGTACCTGCTTTCGGGCAACGCGCCGCAGGCCACCCTGTGGCGGTTACGCACCGAAAAACTCCGTGCGCTCGAATCGCACACGCGGCTCGTCGAAGACCTGCTAAACCGCAACCCCCGGTCATTCTGGTCGCGCGTGGTTCGTGCGCATCGCTTCGCCAGCCGGGGCGACTGGCAGCAGGCCGCTGAACTGGTTTCGCAACTGACTGCAGAAAATGCAAACGAACCGTTCGTGCGCGACCTCGCGGCCGCGATTGCCCGCCGAGGTCCGTTGCCGGATTTGCAACAACTGCCGGTCCAGCAGTATTGAAGCCGGCGCGGCGGCGCAGAGCCGGATAGGGCGCATGCGCCCCGGCACGTCGTCAGGGCGTATTGCCGCCTTCAGCCTTCTTTCGTGGCTTGGCGAATAACTTTTCATTGGCCGGTTTGACTGCCTCGCCGCGTTGCGCCACTTTGACTTCAAGCGGTAGATTCAGCGTTTTAGGGGCCAGGCACTTTTCGTCATTGCACGCCTGGTATTTGACGGCGACGGTCAATTCTTCGGCGGCGCCTGCCGCTTCTTCAGGAACTTCCAGAACTCCGAACAGCCGCGCCTGCTTCGTATAGACCAGCAACGGCATTTCAGCCCCGACCATTTCCAGTTTTTCTCCTGCAGGGTACTTGATTTCCGCCAGCGTCACGCCCGACTTCGATTTGAGGCTGACCTGGGTGGGAACCATGTAGTCGGGCTGGGCCGGGTTCGCATTGACATGCCACGGCGCGGCAATGTTCAGCACGACCAGGATTTTGCACGTTCCGCCGGGCGGCAACCGGTCGACGTTCAGAAACAGTTCCGCCGCGACAGGTTCATCTTTCTTCTTTTTGGCGGGATCGTTCTTTTTGGACGTTTCCCCCCCGGCCGCAAGCACGATCGACGGTTTTTCAGGCGATTCCTCGGCGGCTGTTGCCTGGGCGTGCCCGACCGCAAAATTCGGGTCGTCGAGGTATTCGCCCAAAGCGAGCGCCATGTTGGTCATGCCGCCGGGCGACGACTCCATCAGTGGCGTGAACAGTTCCAGAATTTCGCGGGCGCGGTCGCGATAGGCCGGCTGGCGACTGAGCGAAGCCAGCCGCAGCAAGTTCCGCACGGCGACGCTGTTGCCCGAAGGCAGTACCGCATCGTAGGGGCTTTTCGTTCGTGCCAGGAGCGGCTCATGATCATGCGCAGTGAAGAAGCAGCCTTTCTGGGCGTCGTCCCAGAAGAGTTCCATCTGGGCGTCGTTCAGCCGCCGCGCCGCGTTGACCCATTTTTCTTCGCGCGTCGCCAGGTGCAGGGCCAGCAAGCCTTCGACCAGAAAGGCATAGTCGTCGAGGTAGGCGTTGAGCCGCGCCTGGTTCGCGCACCACGAATGCAGCAGCCGCCCCTGCGAATCACGCATTTCCGAAAGCACGAAATCGGCCGCCTTTTCCGCGGCCTGCAGGTAGTCGGGCCGTTCAAAAATTGCCCCGGCATGGGCCAGCGCCCGAATCATCAGACCGTTCCAGCTCGTCAGCACTTTGTTGTCACGCATGGGCTGCGGACGCTTGCGGCGAGCCGCCAGCAGCTTGCCCCGCATTTCTGTCAAACGCCGTTCAAGCTGCGACGGCTGCAATTTCAGTTCGACCGCCAAATCGGGCAGCGAGCGCGACAGTTTCAGGACGTACGCGCCGTCGATATCAGGTGGCCCCGCCAGGCCGTAAACCGTCTCAAACAGGCGGAGCGCGTCACCCGGCAGGACGGCGGCGAGTTCGGCACGCGTCCAAAGATAGCATTTTCCCTCATCGCCTTCCGAATCGGCGTCGAGCGCGGCGTAAAACGCCCCGCCCGCGTCGGTCAGGTCGCGCAACACGAAGTCAATGGCCCCCTCGGCAACCGTGCGATACCAGGCGTTGTTCGTCTGGCGAAACGCATCGGCGTAGGCATCGGCCAGTTGCGCGTTGTCGTACAGCATTTTTTCGAAATGCGGCACGCGCCAGAAGCGATCTGTGCTGTACCGGTGAAAACCGCCCCCCAGATGATCGTGAATTCCGCCCAGCGCCATGCGGTCGAGCGTGAAATACAGCATCTTCGCCGCTTGTTCATCGCCCGAACGCTTCGCCTCGTATTGCAACAACGCCAGCTTCGCCGGTACGGGAAACTTGGGGCGGTCGGGCGCCGCCGGGTTGAAACCGAACCCACCCTGTTCGGCATCGAAGCTGGCCGCGAAGTTCTTCGCCAGCGACGTGACGAGTTCGCGATCAGGCATCGACGGCTCGGTTGG